>JBLNEL010000395.1:0-20972 GCA_050262615.1 Bacillota bacterium | reverse complement strand
CATGTTGATAATACACCAGCTGGTGATGTTAACTTAAACACAGGTATCAATGGCGGAACAAAGTTCTATGATCCTACTAAAGTTAATATGATCAGAGGCAAAGCTCCTTACTACTGGTTAGTATCAGCTACTAACTCTTTAGGTGCTTCTCAGTTATTCGATGTTGAATTACAGGGTACAAACCTTAAGAGAAAATTCGAAACAGTTAACGACTTAAGAATAATCAGAAGATTTGACGGTGATATCACTGTTAACGGTTGGTTCTTACAGGGTAATGCAGGTAACTATAGCAATATATTACAGGCAAACAATCCTAACCCAGGCGATACAATTATCACAGTCAGAAACATAGCTTCAATGGGCGGTATCGTTAGCCAGGCAGCTCTGTTCACAATCGGTGTTCCTTCACAGGCTCCATTGTTCACAACAGCTGGTACATTAGCTAATACTGCTATCAACGAAGGTTCAACATTTACATTCCAGTATCAGGCTCAGGATCCAGATGTTAACGGAAACGGCATTGTTTACAGCTTAGTTAACCCAGTTACTAACGCTACATTAACATCAGCTGGTCTCTTAACATTCAAACCTGACTATACACAGGGAACAAACGACTATACATTTACAGTAAAAGCTGCAAAGGCTAATGATCTTACATCATCAACCACAACAACAGCAGTTATTACAGTTAATAACGTTAACCAGGCTCCTGCATTCACAACAGCTGGTAAATTAGCTGATCAGACAATAAAGAACGGTCAGTTATTAGAATTCAACTATGCTGCTACAGACGCAGACGCTGGTGATGCACTTACATATTCATTAGTTAATCCTCCTGCAGGTGTTGCTATAACAGCTGCTGGTAAATTAACCTGGACTCCGACATTTGACCAGATCAGTACTACACCTTATGTAATTACTGTTAAGGTTACAGATAACGGTACTCCAGCTCAGTCAGCTACAACAGTTGCTAACATTACAGTTAAGTCAGCAAGACTTAAAGGTGACGTTACTAACGATGGTATCGTTGCATCAAACGACGCTTCTAAGGTACTCCAGATGGTAGTTGGTTCAATCGCAACTCCAGCAGCAGCTTCAGAAGACTTCTATGCAGCAGATGCTAAGGCTGATAACTTAATCGGTGCAATGGACGCTTATTACATACTTTCATATGTAAATAACGGAAAATATCCAGATAACACACTTGCTAAAGAAACAGTTACAGGCGACATCGCTTTCGGCAGAATCTCAAGCAAGGAAGAGATCGTTACAGTTCCGGTTACATTAACTGGTGCTCAGAACGTACATTCAATCAAATTATCATTAGACGTTGACAATAACTTAGTTGACTTATCAGCTGTTAACTCATCATTACCAGAAGGCTGGATGATGTTACACAACTATGCTGACGGTAAATTAAACATTGTTATGGTTGGTTTAGAACCAGTTTCTAACGGTACAGTAGCTTCAATTAACTTCGCACTGAAGAATAAAGAAGCAAGAGCTGAATTAGCAGGTACAATTAGCCTGAACGACGCTCCTGAATCTGCACTTTCAAAGATTGGTGTTAAACAGGTACCTGCACAATTTGAATTGTCACAGAACTATCCTAACCCATTCAACCCGACAACAACAGTTAAATACTCTTTAGCAGTTGATACAAAGGTTACTTTAAGCGTTTATAACATGGTAGGACAGAAGATCAGAACATTAGTTGATGGCCAGCAGGAATCAGGATACTACTCAATTAACTGGGATGGTACAAATGAACTCGGTCAGAAAGTTGCTTCTGGTATCTATATCTACAGGTTAGAAACAGGATCATTTATTTCATCAAAGAAGATGAACCTGCTTAAGTAAGATGGTGTGAATATTTGACTCTGACGGGGTATAGCGATATACCCCAAAGGGTCTGATGATAATAAGATGATAGTTTAAGTCAAATTTAAAAAAGAGGTAATAAATGCGTTATTTGAAAATAAGTGTTGTTAAATTTCTTCTATTAGGAATTTCAATGCTTATGCTCGGCACAAGTTTGTTTGCGCAGGCCACAGTTACATTACCAAATGCAACTGGACAGTCTGGTACAGAACAGGTGCTTCCTCTTGCAGTCGATTTTACGGGTAAGAATGTTACGTCATTCCAGTTCCGTTTATATTTCGACCCTAGCAAGATAGAAGTATATGATGCTGTAGCTGCTGGGCTTACCGCAGGACAGGCTCCGACAGTAAACTATGTGGTTACACCAAATGGTGAACTGAGAGTTGCCTGGGCATCTGCTACCGGTTTGAATACTGCTGGTACATTACTTAACCTCAAAGTAAAACTTAAAGCTCCTACAACAGGTGCTGGTACTACAATGAGTTTTGTTGATCCGTCAACCAGTACAAATACATTATTCGTATTTGATAACAACGGTTCAATTCCGGTTACTGTTACACCTAATAGCGGTGTTATCACTATACCATCAAAACAAATTACAGTTGTTAATTCAGCAGATAAAAATGTCGGCGACGAGTTTTTAATTCCTTTGAAAACTTCAGCTTTAACAGCTGGTGATAATATATTCACATATAATTTTACAGGTACATTCAATAAAAGCATTCTTAACATTTTAGGTGTTGAAACAGCTGGTACAGTAAGTGCAGGCGGTTCAATAGTTCCTAATGTTAACAATACAAACGGTACTATTTCTGTTGCTTTTGCTTCAGCTACTAAAATAACAGCTAATGAAAATGATGTTTTAGTATATCTTAAAGTTAAAGCAGTTGGAAAAGGACAGGGCACATTAGCTCTTACAACTTTCAAGTTCAATGACGGCGAAGTAATTCCATCGACTTTTAATGGAACATACAACGTTATCAACAGAGCTCCAGTTGTAACTCCTATTCCGGAACAGAAAGGTAAAGAAAAAGTATCTTTATCTTTAGATCTTAAATCATACTTCAGCGATGCTGACGGCGACGCTCTGACATATTCTGTTGTTGCTACAACATTGCCTGCAGGTTATACTTTGACAAACGGTGTATTAGCCTGGACTCCAGACTATAATCACAAAGGTTCATATACCGCTACTTTCAAAGCTACAGATGGTACTTTAGATGTAACCAGTGAATTAGTTACAATTACTATCGCTGACAGCAACAGAGTTCCTTCTGTTGCTTTAAATCCAGTTGGTCCATTCAGTGGAAACCAGGGTGTTGCAATCAACTTTGCAGTTGTTGGAACAGACGCTGACGCTGCTATTGATGACAAACTGACTTATACCATGACTCCTCTTACCGGCGCTGCTTTAGACGCTAACACTGGCGCTTTCAGCTGGACACCGGCTTTCAATCAGTCAGGTAAATTTGATGTTACTTTCACAGTTACTGATAAAAGCGGTGCTTTTGCAACTGTTTCTACCAGTATCAATGTTAACGTAGTTAATACTGCTCCTTCTTTCTCACTGGCAGGAGCTGCAAAGCTTCCTAATACTACAATCAGAGAAGGGCAGGCTTTCACATTTACATACAAAGCTATCGATCCACAGGGTGACGTTGTAAAATATTACATAGTTAATAATAAGCCAGCTGGTGCACAGCTTGATGAATTAACTGGTGTATTTTCATGGACTCCTGCAGTTGGTCAGAATGGCTCATATTTATTATCTGTAGTTGCTACTGATGGTACAAACAATTCAGAGCAGGTTACTTCACTGATAACAGTTGTTGCTAACCATAAGCCTACAATTGCTCTTACACCAGCTGGTACAGATAAGATGGTTGCTGAACAGAGTCCTATTTCTTTCAGCGTTGCAACAGCTGATGAAGATGCAGGCGACGTAGTTACATTAACAAACACAACATTACCAAATGGTGCTACTTTTGTTAACGGCGTTTTCGCATGGACTCCAGCTCTCGGACAGAAAGGTTCTTATGCTGTTACATTCACAGCAAAAGATAAATCAAACGAAACAGCTTCTGTTACAGTAAACATTACTGTTACAAAGAACAACCTCGCTCCGGTTTTTGTAAATACCTTAAAGGATACTACAATCCCGACCGGAACAACATTAAAGTTCACATATACTACAACTGATGGTAACAATGATGTTGTAACATACAGTCTGGCTACTCCGGTTCCAGCTGGTGCTACAATTGACGCTGCTACTGGTGCAATGACATTTGCTGCTAACGAAACAGCTACAAAGACTTATACACTTGTAGTAGTTGCTTCAGACGGCGCTTTGACAACATCAACATCAGCTAAAGTTACTGTATTCGTTCCTACATTCGCTATTAGCGGAATTGTTACATATGATAACGACGCAGCTACACCGGTTAAAGGTGTTACTGTTACAGTTAAAGGTGCAAGCCAGGCTTCTGTAGTAACAGGAGACGATGGCAAGTATTCTTTCTCAGGCTTAATTGCTGGTACATATACAGTTGAAGCTGCTAAATCAACTCCTTTCGAAGGTGTTAATGCAGCAGATGCTTTAGTAGCAGCACGTTATTTCAACAACATGATCACTCTGGACCCAGTACAGATGTTAGCCGGTGACGTTAACAACAATAATAATGTTAACAATGCTGATGCTCTTGCTATCGTTCAGAGATATGTTGGACTTATAACAAAGTTCGACAGAGCTGACTGGACATTCGTAGCTGATAAAGCTTCTGTTACAGTTACAGATCAGAGTGTAGTTGATAATTTCAAAGCTTTAGTAACAGGCGATCTTAATAAGTCATATGTTCCAACTAATTTAGCAAAGGCTTCAGTTGCATTAAACAGCAGTGCACAGATGGATGTTGCTCCTAAAGCATCATTCGAAATGCCAGTTGTTTTAACAGATAACATGGAAGTAGCTGCCGTTTCTATGAAGTTTGCTTATCCAGCAAATATCGTTAGATTTGACGGTATCTCAACTATGGATTCAAGAATTCTTGCAAGCGCAAAAGATGGTATCATTTCTTTAGCATTCGCTGATTTAACAGGCGGAAAAGAACCTATTAACGTAAAAGCTAATCAGATTCTTGCAAAGATCAGATTCACTCTTTTAGATGCAGCTAAAGAAGGCGAACAGGTAAGCCTGGAACTCGTTAATGGTGAAGTTGTAAACAGCAGAGGCGAAGTTCTGAAATCTTCATTAAATGCTCCTATGGTAAATGTTGCTCTGCCGACAGAATTTACTGTCAGTCAGAACTATCCTAATCCATTCAACCCAACTACAACAATAGCATATACTTTACCAGCTAGTGGCAACATTACAGTAAAGGTATATAATGTTAATGGACAGGAGATTGCTAACTTAGTAAATGGTATGCAGGAAGCCGGCGCTTATAAGGTCGTTTGGAATGCAGCCAACATGGCAAGCGGCATCTATTACTACAGGATCCATTTTGAAGGTGTAAATAACACATTTACACAAACAAAGAGTATGGTTCTCTTGAAGTAATTCAATAAGTAAAGCTTACGGGGTCTCCGGATTCCGTAAGTTTTACGACCAACTTTTAATCGAATTAATGTAAGAGGCTATATACATGAATAGATTTCTTTTATACCTAAGTATATTATTATTTGGTATAGTACAAGTGATGAATGCCCAAAGCCTGACTGTTAGTTTGCCTGATACAAATGTTGCTATCGGTACTAAATCGTTATCTCTTCCTCTTAAGGTTAAGAACTTTAACAATATTGGTGCTGTAAGTATTAAGATCAATTATAATCCTTCAATCATTTCTTATGTTGGTAAAGCAAATGATGCTGCTTCCGGAATGATGGTCAGCAATGACGCTGTAAAAGGTGTTATTTCAATCGGCTGGTTCTCTCAGGATGGAGTAAACGGCATCAATATTACTGATGGTAAGTTGCTGGATTTAGTTTTTGATTATACCAAGGGTACTAGCATGCTTTCATTCAATAAAGCTGCGAGTGAGATCAATGCCATCAACGGCACTCAACTTGGTGTAAACTACATTGACGGCAGAGTAACCAATATGGCTAAGCTATCTTTAGACAATGTTAAAGGTACACCGGGAGGACAGGTAATTATCCCTCTCAGAGGGTTCAATTTAGTCAACACCGGCGCATTATCTTTAAAGATTGGCTATAATAGTTCAGTGGTGCAATTCGTTGGTCTTCAGGATGACGCTGTTGGCTTTGGCAACAACGTAACAGCCTCTAATGGAGTCCTTACACTCGGATGGTTCAGTAATAATAATGTACCTTTCAATATGACTAATGGTGTTGTTGCTAAGCTTGTGTTCAAATATGTTGACGGCGCCACACCACTTCAGTTCATGACCATTAGCGGACAGACTGAAATTAATGATATAAATGGCCTTAAGATGGACGTTAACCTGGTTAACGGCAGTATAGACAAAGATCGCCAGATTGCTGTTCCTTTCGTACGCGGACTTGTGAACGGTGATGTTGTATTTCCAATTACGGTAAAGAACATGCTGGTTGGTTCAGGTTCAATAAAAATGAATTTTGATCCGGCAGTAATGACTTTCAAGGAAGTAAAAAATACAATGGCAGGCGGCAATGCTACTGCTAATGCAGTTAACGGAGTTCTTACCATAGGCTATTACAATGCAGCTCCGGCTGCAGGTGAAGAAAAGCTGTTTGATCTTGTCTTTACATATAAAGGCGGAACAGGCTCTTTTAATTATCTGTATGCACAATCGGAACTGACAGATGTTAACGGTTCACCTTTTACAGGATACGATGTCTTTAACGGCGGAGTATCACTGGACAAACTGCCTGTAATTACTCCAATACCGGCACAGACAGTTTCAGAAGGTCAGAACCTCAAGTTCTTTGTAACTGCTAAAGATGACGATGATGAAACATTGACATATACTGTAAAAAATCTTCCTGCCGGCGCAACATTTGTAAACCAGGAATTCAACTGGACTCCAAATTATGTACAGGCTGGTGATTATACAGTTAGTTTTACAGTTACTGATCAGGTAGGCGGATCTGCTTCTATTGATGCAGCCATTAAGGTTACCAATACAAACAGAGCCCCTGTCTTCACAAAAGTTATGGGTGATACTGTAAGAGTTGGCGAAAGCATGACTTATACATTCAAGTATGAAGCAACTGATGCTGATACAATGGACGTTCTTTCATTTTCACTTGATACACCTCCAAGCTTTGCTAAGATCGATGCAAAGACAGGTATGTTAACCCTCAATCCAACTTACGGAAACGAAGGAACATACAGCATCATCGCTGTAGTAAACGATGGAACTGAATCAGTTAAATCAAAAATGACAGTTGCTGTTGTTTCACATGTAAACAGAAAGCCTTCATTCGTGACTGTACTTAAGGATACAACTATTGCTGAAAAGCAGAGTCTTACATTCACTTATAAAGCATCCGATCCAGACGCTAAAGACTCGTTAAGATTCTCTTTAGTAAATGCTCCAAAGGGTGCTGTAATTGACGCAAAGAGCGGCGTACTTACCTGGATTCCTGATTATGCTACTGCAGGTAATTACGATATGATCGTTAAAGTTACTGATGGTCTTGTATACGACTCAACAAAAGCTAAAGTTACTGTCAGCTTTACAAACAGACCTCCTGTTATTACTGCCGGTCTGTCGACATTCCTGACAAAGAAAGATACAACTTTACTTGTTGACCAGGATAGAGACGCGCACACATATAAACTTATGTATCAGTTCAAAGCCAGTGATCCTGATGGTAAAAAGCTAACATATGCTATCCTACAGGGACCTGCAGGTGCTACTATTGACACTACCGGCTACTTCTATTTCCGTCCGGCCAAAACAGCTGTCCTTGGTAACTATCCTACAATCATCACTATAACTGATGCTGATAAGGGTGTAACAAGAGATTCAGTTATGATACGTCTTTCAAAATATACTGATGTAAAAGATGAACCAGGCGTACCAACTGTATATTCTTTAGATCAGAATTACCCGAATCCGTTTAACCCGACTACCAAGATCAAATATTCTGTTCCACAGGAGTCAAAGGTCGTATTAAAGATCTATAACCTGATAGGACAGGAAGTTGCAACACTGGTAAATCAGGTTCAGCCGACAGGTAATTATCAGTATAACTTTAATGCTGCAGGTCTGCCTTCAGGAATATATATCTACAGGCTTGAAGCAGGTAATTTCGTTTCTGTAAAGAAAATGACATTACTGAAGTAATACAGATTCATAAAAATGGATCAGGGACCGCCTTCGGGCGGTCTTTCTATTTTAAATAATCCAATGTATCTTTGTACCTCAATTACATAATAATCTAAATTCCGACTTTATGAAAAGATCATTAATAATAATTTTCTCCATGCTTTTAATATTCGTGCTTAATGCATCCGGTTTTGCAGGGGAAAAAACAAATTCCGGCAGAACAATGCTTTCAGGCATTACAATCTCAATCGGGCAAAAGCAAATTGACAGCCAGAGCTCAAAAACAATAAAACTCCCGCTTGAAGTTGAAAATTTTAATAATATTGGCGCAATTTCGCTGAAGATAGCATATGACAAGCAGGTACTCCGCTTTACAGGAGTGACCAATATTAAAAACAATATAAATATACTTTCCTCAGACAATAATGGTGTTATTTCGATCGGCTGGTTCGATCTTAGTGCAATTAATCCGCTTTACCTGAACAATTGTGTTCTGCTTGAATTTAATTTTGAATATCTATCCGGAAACAGCGATATAAGTTTCAACAAAACAGCATGCGAAATAAATGATGGGCAGGGAAAAGCATTAAGCATAGCTTATGTTGACGGAAAGGTAACATATATTACTGCTGTAAATTTGAAACATTCAGCATTAAATGAATTCTCTTTAGGGCAGAATTATCCGAATCCATTTAATCCATTCACAAAAATCGATTATACTGTTTCAGAGGAATCAAACGTTACGCTTAAAGTTTATAATATGCTGGGGAGCCAGGTTTCTTTGCTTGTAAACGAAAGGAAGCAGCCCGGGAAATATAGTGTAACATTTAACGCAGGCGGTATGCCATCCGGAATTTATATTTACAGGCTTGAATCAAAAGGGAATATTATTACCAGAAGAATGACTTTGATGAAATGAAAGGAATGAGGCAATTGTGAAAAAGAATATATTTATCTGGATAATATTTTTCAGTGGTATTTTAATCAGTGATTTGTATTCACAGATCTATGTTACACTTCCAAATGTCCTGGGTTCACCGGGTACAGAGAAAACAGCTCCCTTAAAGGTAAGTGATCTGACGGGTTTAGATGTTTCATCCTTTCAGTTCAGGATATATTATGATAAAAATGTAGTTTATCTTACAGGGACAGAGCATAACGGGACATTGACTGACGGAAAATCGGCTATGTATAAAGCTGATACGGCAAACGGGAGTCTTAATGTAGCATGGGCAGATGCCTACCCTTTAAAGGGCTCCGGTGTTCTGTTAAATATAAAATTCCGGTTCAGGCGTTACGGAGTATCTAACCTGACGACAGTTGGTCCAACAGGGGAGACCTGCCTTTTTAATGGGGGGAATCCGGCAGCTGTTGTAATAAACGGAACTTCAACAACAGCAGTAGAACCCGGGAAAGAAAAGAGGGATCTGCCTGAGAGTTTCTGTCTGGAACAGAATTATCCTAATCCTTTCAATCCATCAACAAAGATCAGCTATTCCATTGCAAAGGAGTCGAAAGTATCCTTAAAGGTTTATAACCTTATCGGGCAGGAAGTTGAAACGATTGTGGAGAAGGTTCAGCCTGCAGGGAGTTATTCAGTAAATTTCAATGCCGGTCATCTTCCGTCAGGCCTATACATTTACAGGCTTAAAGCAGGTGAAAATACAGAAGTACGGAAAATGACTTTGACCAAGTAATTATTTCACTCTGGGAAGGGTGGGAGAGAAATATGATAGATTTTAATACTGCCTCAGAAATTATAAGGGGTTCATTAAAGCCGCTGCAGCAGCACAGGGAGTTCAGAGATATTATTGAAACAACGGGATCTATTATAGCCGAATCTGTTATTTCGCTCTTACCGCTTCCGCCGTTTGATAATTCGGCGATGGATGGTTTTGCGGTAAAGTATAATCCAAACATACGCAGCTGGAGCATTGCAGGCGAGATCTCAGCGGGTAATTACACACCTGCAGCTGTAAGCGACATTTCAGCTGTAGAAATAATGACAGGTGCGCGGCTGCCTGAAAATGCAGATACTGTTATTCCGGTTGAAGATGTAATTATCAGGGAGGAAAATGTAATACTTAATACCGGGGCAAAGTATGTTAAGGGGATGAATGTACGTAGAAAAGGGGAGGATCTGGAAAAGAATTCACTGGCCATAAAATCAGACACACTTTTAAAGCCTCAGCACATAGCCCTTGCAGCAAGCTGCGGACGATCAAAACTGTTTGTTTACAAAAAACTAAGAATAGGTGTCATTACAACCGGAGATGAGCTTGTTGAAATTTATCAGGAACCTGCAAATGATCAGATAAGAGCCTCTAATCTCTATGCATTATGCTCAGCGGTCAGAGAGATGAACCATATTCCCATTAACTTAGGCATTGTCAGAGATAATAAAGCGGCTATCCAGGAAAGAATATCAAGGGCACTCGATGGAGAGATTGATATTCTGATCACAACCGGGGGAGTAAGCGCAGGCAAATATGATCTTGTTACTGAAATCCTGCCTGAACTTGGAGTTGATATTAAATTCCATAAAGTAAATATTAAACCAGGAAAGCCTGTACTTTTCGGAGTTTATAAGGATAATGAAAAGGAGGTGCCGGTTTTTGGACTTCCAGGAAACCCCGTTTCGTCGCTTGTAGCCTTTTATATATTTATAAAAGATAATCTTCTTAAGACATTCGGGCAGGAAGGGCTGCCGGTAACAACTGCAATACTTGCAAAAGATATAAATAAAGAAGATAGCAAGCGGCATTTTATAAGGGGAATACTAAGCAGGACAGAAAGCGGAGATATAATTGTCAAGCCAGCCGGCAAGCAGTCTTCAGGTAATCTGGCACAAATGAGCACAGCAAATTGTCTGGTTGTTATTCCTGAGGATAAGATTAATCCAAAGATTGGAGAGATAGTAGAATGTATAATGATGTAACAGGCCTTCTGCTTTCAGGCGGGAAAAGCGCACGGATGGGTGTAAATAAGTCACTTTTGAAGATAGGTGAACGGACAGTTATAGAAATCATGGTCAGTCTGTTAAAGCCGGTCTTCAGTAATATTTATTTAATTACAAATGATCCGGAAGAATATTCTTTTCTGGGTATTCCGGCATTTACCGACATTTATCCCGGAAAAGGGCCGCTTGCAGGAATTCATTCAGGTCTTTCACATTCTGTTACAGAAAGAAACTTTATAATTTCATGTGATATCCCACTGATGAAAAGGGAAATGATAAATTATCTTATAGATTATCCGACTGATAAACCTATAGTCATTGCCAGGGCAGGAGGTTTTATTCAGCAGCTTTGCGGTGTTTACAAGAAAAGCTGTCTTTTATCTGCCGAGGAAATCCTTAAGGAGGATGCAGCAAATGAAGAGCGTAACAGTGAGCAGAAAAAACGCGGCTGCAGAGTGCTTGAGCTTGTAAACAGGGCAGGTGCAGAGATAATTGAGGCTGAAAGACTTCCGTTTTATGATAATGACATGTATCTGAATATGAACCGGAAAGAAGAATTCGAATATGTAAAACAGAAACTGCAGTGAACCTTAAGCAAAGCCTAACCAGGAAAGAATTTTTGCTGAAGCTTACAGGCTTCATGCTTATACCAGCGGCATTAGTCTGGAACAATTCAATTGTAAAGAACCTGGTAAAATTTAAAAAAACTTCAATAATCCGGATCCCTGTGCCTGAATCACATGGGATATTCTTTACAGATGATGTAATAATTATAAAGAAGGAATCTGGTGTTACAGTCTTTTCATCCCGGTGCACTCATTTAGGGTGCGGCATAAATAAGTTTGATAACGGTCAGTTTGTATGTCCCTGTCACGGTTCCAGGTATTCTTCAGAAGGGATAGTTCTGCAAGGTCCTGCAGTAAAGCCTCTGGAAAGGCTGCAGTACAGGACAGATAAGGAAAAAAACGAGCTTGTGATTGATGCTGCAGTATAAGAATATAAAGAATGGAATATTTTCCTTCGGGAGCATATCATTTGCTTCTTTTGTAATTGCTGCTGCTACGGGCGTTTTTCTGGCAGTGCCGTACGATGTAAAAAATCCATATGATTCAATATCAGTTATTCTGCTTACCAATCCTTCAGCTGCAATAATCAGAAACCTTCATTACTGGAGTGCCCAGCTGTTTTTAATAACCTCGCTGCTGCACCTATGGGATCACCTGAAGGACTCATCAGAAAGAAGAGTAAAAAACGGGGTATGGTTAAGGCTCTCGGTTTCACTTTTAATAATATTCTTTGTTATGCTTTCCGGATTTATACTGAAAGGGGACGGGGAGAGTCTGCAGGCACGTGAAATATTCCGGTCATTAGCAAGCAGCATTCCGTTTGCAGGAAAGAGCATTGCTGCATTTTTATCAGGTACAGGCGGAGATCTTCAGGTTATTTATATTCAGCATGCTGCAGTTTCAACAATACTACTCTGGCTATTTATTTCTGAGCACGCACGAACCTTCTGGCCTAAGATAATAAGTATACTAACAATATTACTGCTGCTTATTCCAGTCAGCCTGGTTTTATCGCCTTCACTTCATACAAACTCAGGTACAGTGGTTAAGGGTCCCTGGTATTTTCAGGGGTTTCAGGAAATATTTCACTGGATGAGCAGTCCGCAGCTAGTTCTTATCTTTATAGCAATACTTTTTGCAGCATTTTATTTTATGCCGCGGATGGGGGTGAAGGTTTCCTTCAGAGCAAAATATGTTTTTCTTATTCTTGCGATAGCATATTTCATACTATGTTTGTTTGCGATGTTCTTCAGGGGAGGCGACTGGAAGTTTGTATTGCCATGGGAGGAGGAGATTTCAACAGGAATGAATTTACGGTACGGGATGATACCGGATCTGTTTGAAGAGAAAAGCTTTACAGAAATTCCTGTGGTACTTGGGAGAAGGGAAGGCTGCATTGTTTGTCACAATAACATGCAGGGGTTATCAGCTTCACATGATCCGAAAGCGACCGGCTGCTTTGCGTGTCATGCAGGTGATCCCTTCACGCTGGACAAAGAGGCAGCGCACAGAGGAATGATACTTATCCCTGGAAACCTGGAAACTGCAAAAATAAGCTGCGGAGGTCAGGGCTGTCACCCGGATATTCCCGGGCGGGTAGATAACTCAATAATGAACACTATGTCCGGAGTTATAAGTGTTGACAAATTTGTCTTTAATGAAATTAATTCTCCGGATGGGATATACAGGATCGGAGATATAGGGAATAGTGCTGCTGAAAGCCATTTACGAAACCTTTGTGCCTCATGCCATACAGGTGGTACAAAAGACGCATACGGACCAATAGATCAGCTATCACGCGGCGGGGGATGCAATGCATGCCATCTGCAATATAGTCCGGAGGCGTTAGATGAAATGAATAAATATGTGTCTGCTAAAGCAGGCGGCAAAGCCGAAAATATGAAGCTGATATTTCATCCTTCACTAACAGTAAAGGCAGCAAATGACCACTGTTTCGGATGCCACAGCCGTTCAGGGAGAATTTCACTTAATTATGAAGGCTGGAAGGAGACCAGTCTGGCTGAAGATGACTATATGAACAGAAGCTTAAGAGAAAAAATGAATTTAAGGCTACTTCAGGATGGCAGGGTATTAGAGAAAACCATAGCAGATATTCATTATGAAAAGGGAATGCTTTGTATAGATTGCCATACAGCTAAAGAAGTGATGGGTGATGGGAATACATATTCACACAAAGAAGATCAGGTTAAAATAACCTGTACTGACTGTCATACGGACAAATTTAATAGATCAGAAGATAAGATGATTGATCCAGAGGCAGAAAAATTGCTGAAACTGAGGAATTTTCCAAAGATTGATAAAGCAAAATTAGTATATTCGGGCAGCGGAAATTTTCCTTTATATAATATAATAACTGACAGTACGGGGAAAGCGTTTCTGGTACTGAAAAACTCAGGCAGAATACTTCCACTAAAGCCGCCTGCAAAAGTATGCACTGCAGGAAAGGGGCACAAAAGACTTTCATGCAACACATGTCACGCAGCATGGGCTCCACAGTGCATTGACTGTCATACAGAATATAATCCTGAAAAGGAGGGTTTCGATCTGCTGGCAAACAGAGATATAAAAGGCATTTGGGAAGAAAAAACAGGAGACATTTTTGCTGAACCTCCTGTGTTAGGTATAAGGACGATTACAGATAAATTCGGCAAAAAAGCTGAAATAGCTGATAATTTTATCCCTGGGATGATCTTAAGCATTAATAAAGTAAAATTTCCGAAGGGGCGGGCAAAGGGAACAATGTTCCGGCGGTTTTATGCTCCTGCCTTTCCGCACACAGTTGTTAAAGCCACAAGGACATGCAACTCATGTCATGCAGATCCACTGGCACTTGGTTATGGAAGGGGAGAGTTAAATTACGAAATAAAGAATGGAATGGGTAAGTGGATATTTAAACCCAGATACAAACAAAGAAAAGAGGACAGCTTATCCGCTGATGCATGGACAGGTTTTCTTCAGGGAAGGAGCGGCATAGCTTCGACCAGGGTGGGTGCGCGTCCCTTTACAGTTGAAGAGCAGAAAAAAATTCTTTCAGCGGGGGCATGTTTAAAATGTCATAAACCTGAATCCTTTCAAATTCAGATGTATCTAATGAACGGGCGGTATACCACTTTAAATAAAAAGTGTATAATCCCGAGGTGGTAATTTAAAAAAGACAGGAAGATCTAATTATGAATTATGAATTATGAATTATGAATTATGAATTAAGAATTAAGAGGGGAGGGGTAGTGATAATCTGATGGATGTAAAAATTTTATATACCCATATTGGGTGGTATGTTTCAAATAAATAACTGGTGCAAATATGCAAAACATAAGCCGGCGTAAATTCTTAAAGATCTCTGCTTCAACAATTGCGGTTGCTTCGATGGCCGGGGGTGCAGCGGCTGCTATTAAAAGCGGTGCAGAGAAAATAGACAGGAAGCATTCTGCATTGCAGAAGGGGATTCAGAAGATCCCGACTTTCTGTGATGTCTGCTTCTGGAAATGCGGAGCAATTGCATATCTGAAAGACGGTGAGCTCTGGAAGATAGAAGGCAATCCGGAAGACCCATTAAGCAGCGGCAGGCTTTGTCCAAGAGGCACAGGTGGTATAGGAGCCTATTCGGATCCTGACAGGCTTAAGTCGCCACTTATCAGGCGCAGCTTAAGAGGCGAAGAAAAATGGGTTGAGGTAACCTGGGATGAAGCCCTTTCATACATTGCAGAAAAGATGCAGAAAATAAAGGTCCAGTATGGACCGGAATCAGTCGCAATGTTCAGTCACGGCATAGGCGGGAATTTTATCAAGCACACGCTGAAAGCATATGGTGCAGTCAATTTTTCAGCACCATCATTTGCGCAATGCCGAGGTCCGAGGGATGTGGGCTTCAAACTGACATTCGGTGAAGAGATAGGGTCACCTGAAAAAACTGATATCAGGAATGCAAAATGCATTGTGCTGATAGGTTCCCATCTAGGTGAAAACATGCACAACACACAAGTACAGGAATTTGCCGAAGCGATTGGAAACGGAGCTACTGTAATAGTAGCCGATCCAAGGTATTCAACTGCTGCTTCAAAAGCAAAATATTATCTGCCTGTCAAGCCCGGGACAGACATAGCGTTACTGCTGGCATGGATGAACGTAATAGTAAAAGAAGGGCTTTATGATAAAGAATATGTAAGTAAATACGGATTTGGTTTCGAGCAGTTCGCAATGGAGATAGATAAGTATACACCTGAATGGGCATATCCTGAGACAGGTATTGATCCCGAGCTGATAAGAAACTCTGCCCGGGAGATGGCGCGTTTCAGTCCGGCAGCGCTAGTACACCCAGGAAGGCATTCCACGTGGTATGGTGATGATGCGCAGCGAAGCCGTGCAATAGCTCTGCTGAATGCGCTGCTTGGAAGCTGGGGCAGGAAGGGAGGATTTTATTATCCGGCAAGCATGGAATTACCGGGTTATCCATATCCGCCTTATCCAACTTCATCAAAGTCAAAGGCTGACAATCCAGGGAACAAATATCCATTTGCCACTGAAGCAATTACTACGGGCATAAGAGAGGCAACGATTACAGGCAATCCTTATCCGATAAAGGGCTGGTTCACATATGCAGTAAACCTGATGCACGCACTGCCGAACGAGCAGGAAACAATTAAGGCAATTCAGAATCTGGATCTTTTTGTAGCCATTGATATAGTTCCGAGTGAGATTGCCGGCTGGGCAGATGTTGTTTTGCCCGAATCGATCTATCTGGAGAGGTATGACGATCTGAATGCTGAGATATTCCGTGAGCCATTTATTGCATTGCGTCAGCCGGTAATAGATTCTCCGCGTGATCAGAAGCCAAACTGGTGGATCGCAAAGAAGCTGGCTGAAAAGCTGGGATTAGGGCATTATTATCCATGGAATGACATTGAAGAATATTTAAGCTACAGGCTGAGTAAAGGCGGGTACAATTTTGAAGAGCTGAAAAAGAAAGGAATAATAAGGGGGCAGAAGCAGCCATTATATTTTGAAGAAGGAATAGCGCCTGAATTTCCGACTCCATCTGGTAAAATAGAATTTTATTCACTTCAGCTTCAGCAGGCAGGTTTTGATCCGGTGCCAAAATACACAAAGCCTCAGGATCCGCCGGCAGGTTACTTCCGGCTGATCTTCGGTCGTGCGCCTGTGCACACATTCAGCCGGACGCAATCTAATCCGATATTAAGTGACATGATGGAAGAAAATGAAGTATGGATAAACGCTGATGCAGCGCAGAATCTGGGGCTTAAGACGGGTGATTATGTGAAGCTGAAAAATCAGGATGGGGCAGTGAGCAATAAAATAAAAGTAAAAGCCACTGAGAGGATCCGAACTGACTGTGTTTATATGGTTCACGGATTTGGTCATTGGGCAAAAATGCTCAAAGGTCCATACCTGAAAGGTGCATCGGATACGAGGCTGGTAACTCAATACAAAGTTGATCCAATTATGGGGGGCACCGGAATGAATGTTAATTTTGTAACTTTGGTTCAAGAGGTATAGCATGGCAAGGCTGGCAATGGCAATTGACACTAAAAAATGCGTCGGCTGCATGGATTGTGTAGCTGCCTGTAAAACAGAGAACGGCACGCCTTTGGGGTATAGCCGTGACTGGATCGTTCAGGATGTTAAAGGAAAATTTCCCGAACTAAGACTTGAGATAAGAAGTGAAAGGTGCAATCATTGCGACAATCCTCCCTGTGTAACATGCTGTCCCACAGGTGCAAGTCATATTAATGATTTCGGTGGAGTTATACTAGTTGAGAAATCAAAATGCATTGGATGCAAGGCATGTCTGTCTGCTTGTCCATATGATGCACGATATATTCATCCGGAAGGGTATGCAGACAAATGTACATTCTGCATTCACCGGGTTGAGAAAGGGGAGGACACGGCGTGTGTTTCTGTTTGTCCAACTCACTGTATGACATTTGGGGATCTGGATGATCCTGAAAGCAGGATAAGCCGGCTGCTTGAGACAAGGCAATATCATGCACTAATAGAAGAGGCGGGGACGAACCCAAAAATTTTCTATTTAGTTTAGAGGTGAGAAGACTAATTAATTATGAATTATGCCTGCCTGCCGGCAGGCAGGAATTAAAATTTGATGACGGCGGGACTGCCATAGGCGGATAAACCATGGCTACGGCTGGCTCTCCAGAGGCGGGCAGGAATTAAAAATCAGGAATTAAGAGATATTCTATGAATGAATTAACAACAACAAATCATAACGAAATGATACATCCTTTCCTTCAGGTCTGGACGTGGCAGATACCTGTATATTTGTTTTTGGGAGGATTGGTTGCCGGACTAATGATCATATCCGGATACTTCCTTTTTACAGGCAAGTATAAAAGTGCCGGGAGCATTGCTTCCAGGCTTCCGGTTATTAGTCTTGTACTGCTGAGTCTTGGAATGTTTGCCTTGTTCCTGGACCTTGAGCATAAGATGTATGTATGGCGAGTATACACGACATTCAGGGTTTCCTCACCAATGTCATGGGGTTCGTGGATATTGCTGCTGGTATATCCTGCTTTACTGGCAAATATACTTATAAATCCTCCGGCATTTCTCAGCAAATACATACCTGATCCAGCTGAACTGTACCGCAAAGAGGAAGACTCGCAGAAACTAATAAGAGGAGTTGCCATAGTAAACATGGGGCTTGGTATTCTGGTCGGCACATATACCGGAATACTTTTAAGCACACTTGGAGCGCGTCCGCTCTGGAACACATCAATACTGTGGCTGCTTTTTCTTATTTCAGGATTATCTTCAGCAGCAGCATTGGTACATCTGATATCAAAAGACAATAATGAAAAGTCGATGCTTGTGAAAGCTGATAACTCGCTTCTTGCGGTTGAAATATTTGTAATATTAATGATGATAATAGGATTATTAAGTTCATCAAGAGCTCATATTGAAGCTGTCAGGCTGATACTTTCAGGTCCTTTTGCGGCTTCATTCTGGGTGCTGGTGATCGGGATTGGAATTCTTATTCCTTTATTCCTTCAGATACTAACACTGAAAGAGAAGGTAAAGCATTCTGCAATTCCAGCAATACTTGTAATAGCCGGCGGAATTGTTTTGAGGTTTATAATAGTATATGCCGGGCAATACAGCAGCTATCACCAATAATGGCAAGAAATAAAAAGGGAGTAAATAAATGGAATCGATCACAGACTTTTTTACTGAAGAGAGGAGTACTGCTACAGTAAAAAAGGAAAAAGAAACGGTTAAAGAAAAACAAAAGCAAAAAGGTCCGCAGCCATACTGGAATCCATATATCTCAGGTATTGGGCTTGGGCTTGTATTATTATCAGCATTTCTGATAATGGGCAGGGGATTAGGAGCATCAGGTGCAGTATCATCAATAGTTTCAGTGGGAATAAATGCAATAGCACCGGAGCATGCATCAGACAATGAAGCCATAAAAAGTTATCTTGGTGACGGGGGAGTAAATCCGCTTAAAGACTGGCTTGTATTTGAGGTGCTGGGAGTATTTGCAGGCGGATTTCTTTCAGGCATGTTAGCAAACAGGATTAAGAAGACAGTAGAAAAAGGTCCGCGTGTATCATCAGGCAAAAGGCTTTTTTACGCGTTTATTGGCGGGAGCCTAATGGGATTTGGTGCCAAGCTTGCGCGCGGCTGCACAAGCGGGCAGGCTTTAACGGGCGGTGCGTTGCTTAATCTGGGCAGCTGGGCCTTTATGCTCTCAGTATTTGCAGGGGCTTATGCATTGGCATATTTCTTAAGGAGGCAATGGATATGAGTTTACCATTTTACAAATTCGGATTTTTCGGACTCGATGTGAGTCTTATAATTGCATTCATTATTGGTATAGGGTTTGGATTTTTCCTGGAAAGGGCAGGTTTCGGCAATGCAAGGATACTTGCTGCACAGTTTTATTTTACCAATCTGCGTGTTTTCAAGGTAATGTTCACGGCAATAATAACAGCAATGCTTGGAGTATTTTATTTTGCCTGGGCAGGCTGGCTTGACATATCGCTTGTTTATATGACCGATACATATCTTTTGCCGCAGATATTGGGAGGAGTGATACTTGGAACAGGTTTCGTGATAGGGGGTTATTGTCCAGGTACAGGTGTTGTTTCAGCTGCTACAGGCAGGCAGGACGGATGGATGTACATGCTGGGAGTTGTATTTGGTGTTTTCTTTTTTGATGAAGTATATCCGTTTCTTTCAGGCTTCTACAACTCAACTGCAATGGGGAGAGTAACCATACCGGGATATTTCAATATATCATACGGGCTGGTTGTTTTCTTAGTCGTATTAATGGCTCTTGGCGGATTCATGGGAGCAGAATGGGTAGAGAGATATATGGCTAAGAGAGGGGAGAAGGTGAAATGAAGAATTTCTTTAAGGGCATGAGCACAAATAAAAAGCTGGGAATTACTGCCTTAGCGCTGGGGCTAATAGCGGTCTTCGGAGCAAATCCTTACAATCATACTTATACTTCACTAAACACGAAAGACGTTGCCTATACTGTAGACAAGAGATCGAACAGAATAGAAGCATCAGAGCTGGCAGACTGGATAATTAAAGAAAAAGCTGATTACAAGCTGATTGATCTGCGTTCAGAGAAGGAATATAATGAATATCATATACCGGGTGCACTTAACGTAAAGACAGCAGAGCTTGAAGCAGCAGGGCTGCAGAGACCTGAAAAGATCGTTCTTTATTCTGAAAACGAAATGAGTGCTGCCCAGTCGTGGTTTCTCTTAAGGGCAAAAGATTATAAAGCTGTATATGTGCTCTCGGGCGGAATAAGCAGCTGGAAGGAAAACGTGTTATTCCCTAAGTTATCTGCTGAAGCATCAAAAGAAGAGGCAGCATCCTTTGAAAAGATTAAGCAGGTTAGTCTGTATTTCGGCGGCACACCGCAGACCGGGCTGGGTAATGAGGAGTCAAAGCCTCAGATCACGATGCCGAAGCTTACTGCTCCTGCAGCGGTAAAAGTGACTGCGCAGAGGAAGAAGAAAGAGGGATGCTAAATTAATTAAGAATTATGAATTAAGAATTAAGAATTATGAATGTTTGAAGAATATAGGAATTATGAATTCAGCCTGCTGCAGGCTCTCCAGCGGCGGGTAGACCATGCCTGCCAAGAGGCAGGCAGGCTGAATTAAATTTCGATCTTTATGGAGTCGTGTTTATTTGTGTTAACCCGTTTTATGAGTTTTTGGAAGATTGCTTGAAGAGGCAATAAAAAAAAGACAACACCCAGGAAGATTTGAAAAT
>JBLNEL010000394.1:0-8042 GCA_050262615.1 Bacillota bacterium | reverse complement strand
ATTGTTATATATATACTTAGAAAATTAAAACTTCAGGGAATAATCTACTCTCAGGAGGAAATGCCCCGCCTTAACCTCAAAGGCTCCCATGAAGATATTAATAAGATTGACCCCGATAGGCTTATCTCTGAAGCACTCGAAAGAAAAGAATTCCGCGCGGCTGTAAGATATTCCTATATAAAATCTCTGAAAGTTCTTGCCGAAAAGTCTTTAATTGATCTTAAACCCAATAAGACTAACAGGGAATATATCCATGAATTAAAAGATAAAGAACTGAAAGGCCCGTTCGAAGAGCTTACTAATATCTTCGAGTGGATATGGTACGGTGAATTTCCTGTTGAACAATCATTCTTTCTTGAGGCAAAAGATCATTTCGATAAGTTTAACCAGTTAGCAGCGGTAAGAAAATGAGAAAGAATATTAAATTTTCACTTCCGCTTATCCTGATGGTCCTTATACTAATCATTATAAGCCTCATGAACCCTAAGGCTACTGACTGGTCACCCGGCTATTCAAAGGAAGAAAAAAAACCTTACGGAAGCTATATACTCTATAGAACTCTGCCTGAGATCTTCCCCGGTAGAAATATCTATCCGTCTGCCTATCCTGTCTATAATACACTGAAAGATCAAAAAGATTTTTTAAATAAAAACGATTTTTCTGCAGCTTATATCTTTATTAATAATAATTTTGACCCCGATAAACTGGATATGAAGCTGCTTATGGATTTTGTAAGAAGGGGAAATAATGCCTTTATATCTGCCGGCACGTTCGGTAAGGTGTTCCGCGATTCTCTTAAAATTTCAACATCTGTCAGCTATAGCCCGGGCTATGCTGAAAGTAATTTTATTCATGATCGCCTGAAAAAGCCTGCCCCGTACAGGCTGAAAAACCCTTCGCCTTCATATTACTTCTCTGAGACTGATTCTTCATCAGCTCTTGTCCTGGGCCTGACACCAGGCAATAATCCTGACTTTATAAAAGTTAAGCTTGGAAAAGGAAACTTTTTCTTAAACAGCCTCCCGGTTGCTTTTACTAACTATAACCTCCTCGACCCTCATAACGCAGATTATGCATATAAAGCATTGTCTTATCTCCCTGAAAAGTCTTCGGTTATATACTGGGATGAACATTATAAACCAAACCAGGAGTACTACCGCGACCCGCTTAGATTTATCTTAAGCCGCGAGGCGCTCAGATGGGCTTACTATATTCTTTTTGCCTCTGTTGTCCTCTATATTATTTTTGCAGGCAGACGCAGACAGAGAATTATCCCGGTTATTAAACCTCAGACAAATACAACACTTGAGTTTGTAAATACTGTGGGCAGCCTTTATTACCTGCAGAAAGACCATAAAAATATCGCTGAAAAAAAGATTGTCTACTTTTTAGACCAGCTTAGAAACCGCTATTTAATTAAAACCGGTGAGATCAATAGCGATACTATAAATAAAATTGCCGCCAGATCAGGCGAAACTCCTGAACGGGTTAAGGAAATATTTACATATATTGAAAAAATTAAAAGCAGTAAAAATATAAAAGAAAGTGAACTGCATAATATTAATACTTTAATAGAATCATTTTATAAAAAAGCAGGCTTCAATGGATGAACAGTTAAAATTCCAGAGCAGAACTGATTTAAGTCAGCTGAATGAACTTATTCAGAAAATAAGATCTGAAGTTAAAAAAATAATCGTTGGACAGGATAATGTGATCGACCTCCTGACGGCTTCAATCCTTGCAGATGGACATGTGCTTATCGAAGGCGTGCCCGGAGTGGCTAAGACTCTTATGGCAAAAATTCTCGCTAAAACTATTTCAAGCGGGTTTTCTCGTATTCAGTTTACTCCCGACCTTATGCCATCAGATATCCTGGGTACATCGGTTTTTAATATGAAAACTACCGAATTTGAATTTAATAAAGGCCCAATATTCTCAAATATTATACTGATTGATGAGATAAACCGCGCCCCCGCTAAAACTCAGTCGGCTCTCTTCGAGGTAATGGAGGAAAGACAGATCAGCATCGACGGAAATACTTATAAAATGCAGGAGCCTTTTATAGTCTTTGCAACTCAGAACCCGGTCGACCAGGAAGGTACATACCGCCTGCCTGAGGCCGAACTCGACCGCTTCTTGTTTAAGGTCGGCATATCTTACCCATCGGCTGAAGAGGAAACTGAAATTCTGCTGAGCCTCCACGATAAGCCTAAATCAAATGACCTTGATATCATTGAACCTGTCTTTAGCCGCGAAACCCTTGCTTCAGCACGCGCGGCTGTAAGAAAGGTCCACCTGGACAAAAATATCGCAGCGTATGTATCAATGATCGTCTCAGGTACAAGAAATAACAGGGATATATTCCTTGGCGCTTCACCTAGAGCTTCTCTTGCAATTGTCTCCGGCGCAAAGGCCTTTGCAGCTATGAAGGGCAGGGACTTTATTTCACCAGACGACGTAAGGGAAGTGGTCTTCCCGGCTCTTAGACATAGAATTCTCCTTACAGCTGAAAAGGAAATGGAAGGCTCTACAGCCGAAGAGGTAATTAAAATGATACTCGATAAAATTGAGGTCCCAAGATAGTGAAACTCCTGAGGTCACTATACCTGACTCAAAGATTCTTTGTCTGCCTCTGGACAATAGTTGCCCTGCTGGTGTTCGGGTTCTTTAATGAGCTGTTGCTGTTTGTTGGCAAACTGGCTTTCTTTGTATGCCTGATTCTACTGGCATGCGACCTCGTAATTTTATACCGCATAAAAAAGGGAATTACTGCACGGCGCAGCCTGCCGGGAAGACTCTCTAACGGCGATGAAAATACGATCAGAATATTCCTGGAAAGTTTCTACCCCTTTAAGACCTATATCGAGGTAATTGATGAAATACCTTTTCAGTTTCAGGTAAGGGACTTTAAGTATAAAACCTCCTTAAATGCAGCAGAACAAAGACTCATAACCTATCAGCTGAGACCTGTAGAAAGAGGGGAATATAATTTCGGCAATATTAACGCCTTTGTCTCTTCACCTCTAAGACTAGTCCAGAGACGCTTCCGGTTCTCTGATAATAAGATAGTGGCTGTCTATCCCTCTTTTATTCAAATGAAAAAATACGAGCTTCTGGCAATTTCAGACAGACTTACTGAACTGGGAATTAAAAAGGTGCGCAGACTCGGTCACTCGACTGAATTTGAACAGATAAAGGAATATGTCTCAGGCGATGACTATAGAACAATTAACTGGAAGGCCACTGCAAGACGGCATAAACTTATGGTTAATAATTATGACGAGGAAAAATCACAGCAGGTTTATAATGTAATTAACTCCGGCCGCGTAATGAAAATGCCTTTTAATAAAATGACCCTGCTTGACTATGCAATAAATACTAGCCTCGTGGTTTCAAAAATAGCTATCCAGAAACAGGATAAGGCAGGCATTATTACATTCTCTGATAAGGTAAATACCATACTTCCTGCTGATAACCGCCAGGGACAAATGGCAAAAATACTCGAAGTGCTCTACAGACAGTCTACAGACTTCATGGAGTCAGACTATGAACTCCTTGCTGCTTCTGTGCTTTCGAAGATCAGCCACCGCAGCCTTATTATTTTATATACTAACTTCGAATCTCTTGAATCTGTAAAAAGACAAATGCCTGTGCTCAAACGCCTTGCACTAAACCACCTTGTCTTAGCTGTCTTTTTCGAAAATACTGAAATGCGGGAGCTCCTTAATAGGGAAACTTCCAGGACATCTGATATCTATATAAAAACAATTGCTGAAAAATTTGCTTATGAAAAAAGACAAATAATTAAAGAGCTTGAAAAATATAATATTTTGTCTGTACTTACTTCACCGGAAGAACTGTCGGTAAATACGATAAATAAATATCTTGAAATAAAAACCCGCAATATGATCTGAGATCGTAAATCGATCTGATAAATAAGTTTAAGAAAATAAATTTTATAAAATAAGATGCAGAAAATAAAAATACAGACTACACAGAATGTAACTGTTGAATATGAAATAGCAGGCGTTGGAAAAAGAATAGCAGCTTCGCTTATCGACCTTTTGATAGTTTTGGGATATGTGCTTTCATTAGTCTTTATTCCTTCTTTTTTTAAAAGCCTGAATATTCCGGGCGCTGTAATGACAATACTTTTTGTGCCTGCCGTCTTCTATGACCTTTTATGCGAACTTATAATGGACGGACAGTCATTCGGAAAAAAAGCAATGAATATAAAAGTAATTAAGCTCGACGGAGGCCAGCCTACTTTTATAAGCTACTTCTTAAGATGGATTTTAAGACTGGTCGATATTGTCTTTACCTATGGTACTGTGGCAACTGTAACTATGCTTATTAACGGAAAAGGTCAGCGCCTGGGTGATATCGCGGCAAATACAACTGTCATATCTACAAAAACTAACGTAAGCCTCAGCGATACTATACTGACTGAACTAAGTGAGAACTACCAGGTCGTCTACCCTCAGGCCGCTGTCCTTACGGATAAAGACGCCGGACTTATTAAGGAAGTGCTTGACCGGCTTGAACTTATCTCTGAGACTGAATCACGCGACAGACTCCTTCTGAAGACTCTGGAAGTCTTGTCCCAAAAACTTAATGTTGTGCCTGATATAGAAGCTCAGCTGTTCTTAACAACTATTCTTAAAGACTATAACTACCTGAACGGTAAATAAAATTATACGGGTAAATAAAATTATCGATTGATAAGATCATTGGTAAATAATTTTCGGCAATTAAATTTCTGGCAATAAATAAATCTTGAAAAGAGGACACATGAAACTTAAGACTTCAGGGTTCTTTAAAAATAACTGGCACCTCCTTCTTATCAGCTTCCTTAGCTTTCTTCTTGTCTATATTTCTTCATTTGTAAAAGCTTATGGATTTTTTATAGATGAGTTTTATTATATCGCCTGTGCTTCAAGACCCGCTATGGGATATGTGGACCATCCGCCTCTGGCACCTCTTATCCTTACTGCATTTCAGTCTCTCTTCGGAAATTCATTATATGCAATAAGAATTCTGCCGGCCCTGGCCCTCGCTTCCTCAGTGTTCCTTACCGGTATGCTTACACGGGAAACAGGCGGTAAAAGATTTTCCCAGAGCCTCGCTTCTCTCTCTATGGCCTCAATCCCTGTTGCAGTTGCTTTTGCTGGCTTCTATTCCATGAACGCCTTTGAACCTGTTATAGCAATTGTATTATTATATATCTTTATAAAGATTATTAAATATGCTGACGCAAAAGCTGATGAAATTAAAACTGATGAAATTAAAACTGATGAAATTAAAACTGATGATGTAAAAGCAAAACCGGCAGGGCTTTATAACCATCCATCCCTCTATATCTGGGCAGGAATAGTTATGGGCCTCGGCGTAATGAATAAACATACTTTTGTTCTCTTTATTTTTGCTCTGCTGCTTTCTCTTTTCTTTACAGGCCGCTGGCGCCTTGTAATAAATAAATGGTTCTTTGCTTCATCTGTTATTGCATTCCTGATCGTTCTGCCTAATATTATCTGGCAGGTCGTAAATGACTTTCCCTCTTTGGAATTCTACAGGAATATTAGTTTAAACAAAAACGTCTATACCCCTCCTCTGGAATTTATTAAAGGACAGATTATTGCAATGTCCTTTACTGTTCTTCCTGTATGGCTTGCAGGAGTGATATTCCTGCTGTTTTCAAAAAGAGTAAATAAATACAGATTCATGTCAGTTTTGTTTATTCTGCTTTTCCTCTTTATGATGCTGAGCGGCACAAGCCGGTTTGACAGACTTCTTTTTGCATACCCTGCAGTGCTTGCTGGCGGTGCAATGTTTTATGAAATGATTTTAACAAAATATAACCTTAAGTGGCTTAAAGGGGCTGCAATGATTATTGTGGCTGCAGGACTTATAATAGCTCTCCCGCTTATTCTTCCTTATTATAGTTATGATTATGTCGGCTCTCACGTAAAGAAGCTTGGCATAAATACAGAAATTGAAAAAGGAAAAAAACCTCCTTTGCCTCAGCTGCTTGCAGACAGAATAGCATGGAAAGATAAATTTGACCTTGTATTAAAAGCCTGGTACAGCCTGCCTCAGAATGAAAGGTCAGGTGCTTTAATTGCTGCGGGCAATTACGGACAGGCAGGCGCTATTGAATATTATTCACAAAACATTCCGGACTTCCCGCGTGTTGTTACTGCTCATAACAATTACTACCTCTGGAACCGCGGAAAATTAAAAGGCAGCCTCCTGCTCCAGCTCGATGGAAAACATAACTTTGAGAAATATCGTCAGGTCTTTGACTCTGTTCAAATATACCCCGGTGAGTTTGTAAACAGTTACGTCTCGCCGCATGAAAATAACCTTGTCGTATTTATTTGCCGCGGACCTAAAATGCCGTTTAATGTTATGCTCGATCGGTCAAAGTTTTATTACTAAGAAATGTATTTATTAGGGAGTAACGTATTAGAACTAAAAAAGTTTTTACTACTGAGTAAAATATTAGTACTGCATAAAATATTTTACTTAACAAAGCAATAGTGCTTAGTAGATTTTAATAGCTAAATAAGGTTTTATTTTACTGAGTAAAGCACTATTGATCAGCAATGTATTATCTTGGGAAAAGTTAATTGCTGTGCAGAGTTTTATTGCAGAGTAAAATAACTTACCGTATAAATATTAATGTGTAAAGTGTGATTATTGCAATTATTAGTGAAGCGCCCGCAAGCCCTGCAGCTGGGATCAGCAGCAGACTTGCGGCAATTGACCCTAAGCTGCCTCCTATTAGATCTGCTGAATAAAGCCTCACCATTGACTCTTGCTGCTTGCCTGTATCTCCTTTAATTGTTGCATACGCAAATATCGACGCTGTAAATATTCCCTCAATAATAAGCGCTGTTGAGGTAATTTCAAGACTCTCAATTAAACCCAGCCTGATAAGAAACCACAACGCTATGTTCAATAGTGTAAAACAAATTATAAAAACTATCCCCGCAACTGTCCTGGACCTTTTACTAAAACTGTAGCTTGTTAATAACCTGTTGACTAAATATGCCCCCAGCGAAAGACCCGACATAAACATCATCAGTAGTATTCCAATGTCACGGTATAGGAAACCGCTTTTACTCTGATAGTTTAAGATCAGTATCGCCTCTGCTGCCATGCCCGAAAACCCGGCAAATAATACCAGCATAAAACGCCTTAATGATGATAATCGTTTTATGAAAAATAACCCCAGCGTTATCAAAATAAATATCAGCCGGAAAATCCATGAACTAAATAGTAACCTGACCCTTGACAAATATTCATCAGGACTGCCTGACCCGCTGAAAAATTTTGAAAGCCAGATTGATATCGTGTAGCTGTAGCACGAAGGATTCATATCTGAATTTGCCTCGGCTCTCCCTGACAAAAGTTCATGCTTTACTTCAGAAAATTTGCTGTTAGTATAGATCTCTCTTATGTATTCAGGCGAAACAAGCTTTGTACTGGGATTCCTGTTTATAAACCTTAATGCTAATATCTCAGGATCAGTTGAAAGACTGGATAATGAGGCAATGAAAATATTTGACTGGCCGGGCAGTACAATAACATTCTTAAACGTGGATAGGAGAGCATTATAGATGCTCCTGTTCCTTTGGCTTAATTGCTGCGTCCATAAATTCTCCGGTGAGCGTATCTTAAATACAATTATAGACTTGTCTGTCATATGCCTGGAACACTCTTTGAAAAATTCTGCTGTGTAAAAACGGTTGCTCTGCGCTGTATTGGGCTCGGGCATCGCTGCTATTATTACATCATACGTGCGCTCTTCGCTTAAATATTTCCTCGGATCATCGTAAATTATGTTCACCCTTCTGTCCTTAAGCGGAATGCATAACCTTCCCGGCACATCCTTTTCAAGCGTTTCAATAAGGTTCCTGTTTACTTCAACATAATCAATTCTTTCTACTGGAAGTTTCAGTAGCTCTGAAATTATTCCGCAGAAACCGCTGCCTAAGACAAGCACATGATCAGGCTTTTCTGCATACAGCGTCGAAAGT
>JBLNEL010000393.1:0-3917 GCA_050262615.1 Bacillota bacterium | reverse complement strand
GTCTTCAGATTTTAATTCTGCAATAAATTTTTCAAAAGCTCCCAAAATATAAAAAAATCCCGCTGAACCTAAAAGAAGCCCGGTAATAAAAGCGGTTATTTTGGAATAATTATAAATTTTAACAGAATAAAGGATTACATCAAGCAGCATCGGAATGCCTGCAAAAATAAGGTACTTTTTTTGTAATCCTATCCTGAATGGAAAAAATAGTGATACAAAAGATGCTGCAAAAAGCCCTGCGTAAATTCCAAAGCACCTTGAACATACAAGAAGCGGACGCCCGAAAATAAAAATTGTTTTTTCAGATATCTGGTGACAGACGTGACTGTAGCAGAGTTCACCAAATAAGTAAACTCCTGCTGGAAATTCAATAAAGGGGACAAGAACATTTAGGAAAACCCCCGTAAACCAGACAAATATTAGAAAAAATAGTACATATTTCACATTTTTCTTCATTCAGTTTATTTCGCTAAAGATTATTACATGGTCAAAAATATGTCGAAAATATGAATATTGACAGTTTTTTATGGGGTAAAATGCGATAAACAAATATTATCCCCTGAAAAAATCTTGATTAACAGTAAAATTAGCTTTATATTAAGGTTTCAAAATTCATGGAGTTGTAATGTCAAGAGTATGCGAAATTTGCGGCAAGGGTCCTATCACAGGTCATAACGTAAGTCATGCTAATAACAGGACTAAGACCAGATGGCTTCCTAACCTGCAGAATGTAAATGCTATTGTAGACGGCAGAAAAACAAAATTGAAAGTTTGCACAACTTGCCTTAAAAGCAATAAAGTTGTAAAAGCTGTTGCATAAAGAGGCTGTTCTATCAGCCTTTTTTTATTTTAAATAATGCTATCTGTTTCTGCGTTAGTACGTATAAATTCCCTTTAAATATCAGACCTGCAATAATTTCACTGCCGGCATCAAAACCTGTAAGGTGCACTTCCTTAAACTGCACCTCCTTGTCGTTTAGATCGGCGGTAAATACCCTCCCGGCGGAAGTTACTACAAGATTGTTGAATGTAATATTAATGCTTCTGAAAGATATTTCCGTCGGGACTTTTGCAAGCCCTGTGCCGAACTGATCGAAAATTACCATACTCGAGTCATCCAGTGCATAGATCCTGTTATCCTGTGAAATTGCAAACTTTATCGGATTATTAAGTGCATATTCACCCGAGCGGTAGTTCCCAAACTGAAGAGCGTATTCGCCTGATATGTTGAATTTCAGTATCCTTTTATTCTCTGAATCGAGTATGTACATATCTCCCTGGGTTGAAACTCCTGAGCAGGTGGGATATCCGAAGGTGATGTTTCCGTCTGAATCAGTGTTCGTGTTGCTTCTATTCCTGCTCTCATTACCACCGCGCGCCTGAACTGTTGCCACAAAATTCAGGTCCCTGTCAAAAATCTGTACCCTGTGATTATTCCTGTCGGAGACGTAAACGTTAAGCGTTGTTGAGAATACATCAACAGGATCGTCAAAAGCCGACTCATCCCACCCGTAGCCCCCGATAAACCTTACTTCATTGCCTGAAAGATCCAGCTTATGAACCTCATTCGTCACGGCATCGGCCACATAGAAAAATCCTGTAGGACTGACAGAAAAAGCCGATGCCCCCTGGAAATTTCCCAGTTCCCCGGCAAATTCATAATCCTGGGCCCGGGCAGAAGAAAAAATAATTCCGCAAAGGAATATTATTGTTGTAAAAATTCTCATCATGATCTGCAAAGTACAAAGTCCTGCTGAGAAAGGCAACGGATATAATAAGAAGTCCCCGGAGTACGGGGAATGGATAATTGCCTGCGGCCCTTTGAATTTACCGGGCTATTCATTAATTTACCTCAGTGATATAAACAACTTAAGGGGCCCTTATGCGTTGTTTTATTTTTCTCCTTGTACTCTCACTTTTTACACTGTTTAACGGAAACTCAGCTGCCCAGCCACAAAGCCACAATTACCGTGGAAACCTTGTAAAAATTAATATGACGGCTAAATCTGTTAATCTTTCCGATACGCTTGGGAACTGGTATGATGCCTATGATATTAAAAGCTCAGGTCAGTACAACGAGGCCTCAGCTTATTATTACGACCACCTGACACTTCCAGGGCACAGCTATTTCCTGAAACAATCCCATTCAGAAATAGGCCCCTATATTCAGATGTACTGGAGTGGTGATATTATTGAAAATGAAAGTCACAATAATGAAAGGACTTTTAACACTGCAGTAGGCGGATGGTGCGGTATGTTGTCTCCCTTAACGATCTTAAAAACGGAAGTTATACCAGCAGGTCAGGGAGCCTGGCTTATAAATGGCTCGCTTGGCAACGCTTTTATTTACAATAATGACAGCCTCATAACCTTGTTCAGCCAGTATAACCATCAGCCTAGTCAGTCACTGGCTGAAAACCTGGTGGCTGTTTTAGGAAAGGTATCAGAACGCTATCTGGCAGTATTTAATTACGGATATAGTAATTATGAATACCGTCTGGTTGACCTTTCAAATTCTCCAGAAATTTCCGAAGGTAGCAGTAGTGTTGTCAGATTTTACGGCTTCCCTAATGATCAAAATCAGTATATAGGATTTGAACAGCCTCTTTTTAGAAGAACAAAGAAGATCTGTGATAATCTTTACCTTTTCCAGAGCGATCATATAGGGGGCTTGCATCTTTTCAGCTTTAACGATACATGTTTTACTTACATAAAATCTCTTTCCGGCGATAATTACTTAAATGCAGGTTCAACCTGGGACCTCAGGAATAATAAATTGCACCTCGACGGCATTCTTACTTACGATCTCAATATTTCAGATACAACTTTTGTTAACAGAAGGGAATTGCCCCGTATAAATAATTCAGGGACGGAAACCAGCATTGACCGCGACTTGAAATATGAAGCCCTGATTGACGGCGACACACTCAGGATTTATGACATAAACAAGGAATGCTATATCAATGCAATCAGTATAAAGGGGATTAATAAGCCGTTCAGGCCAATAATTGACTATCCTTACGTTTACCTGCATCAAACCATAGTGGAAGAAAACAGCTCCATTCTGGCAGTTGAAGAAAATAACTCAGCCGTAAAAAGCTATAATCTTTCAGCCTATCCAAACCCGTTTAACCCTGCAACAACACTTGAGTTTAATATACCTGCAGAAGGACGGGTAGAACTTAAGATTTATGACGCTTTGGGTAAGGAAGTAACAACACTTGTAAACGAAGTAAAGAAAGAGGGGATCTATAAGGTTCAGTTTATTGCTTCATCACTCCCAAGCGGAATTTACCTGTGCCGTATGAATGCCGGGAAATACAGTGTAACTAAGAAAATTGTTTTATTGAAGTAAAAAGTTGAAGTGAAAGAACTGAAGAATCTTCCGGAGGCTTTAAAATAAAATCTGGAGAAGCTTTTTTAAGGCTTCTCCAGCATAAATTATCTAATATTTGAATTACTTTTTCAACCGGCTTAGCGTATGCTGTCCGGTAAAAAACTAATCAATATGTTTTTCTGCCTTTTTTTCTACCATTCATTTCCTCCATACTAGTGAAAGAAAACTAATATCAAGGAATAAATTGTTGAAATTGATATCAGTTTCAACAGTAAGGCTCCGGATGCCTTACACCTATAAGATATGAAGTCTTTCATGAACTGTCAAGCACCAAAGCAGTAAGTCTATAAAGTGGGAATACCCCGGGTAATAATTGAAGCTAAGATCACAGAAAAGGGGAATACTTCAATTAAAATTCACATTTTTAACTCAAAAAATCGAAAAAATCCTGCACAAATTTCTTTTGATTTACTAAGAACTTTTATTATATTTGTAGACACAATTGCCCTGTGGTGTAATTGGCAACACGTCTGACTCTGGATCAGAAAAGTCCAGGTTCGAGCCCTGGCGGGGCAGCAAT
>JBLNEL010000392.1:0-2521 GCA_050262615.1 Bacillota bacterium | reverse complement strand
AAGGACTTAACCCCGTATATTTTTTAAATATCCGTGTAAAATGAAATGGAGTAAGAAATGAGCTTGATGCAATTTCGGAGAGAGAAATATCCCTCTTAAAGTTCTGTGCAATAAAGGATTTTGCCAGTTCAATTGTATCGAGATGAATTGATTTGAACTTTGGAGGATTTTCAGCTTCGGGCCCATTTGAATAGATTTCGCGGAATACATCCTCTATTAAACTCAGGGCAAGCAATTCAATTTTTAATAAAGTGTTTTTATGTTGAGCCTCTGATATTGAATTCAATATAAGAAGGTGTGTGCTGTCAAATCCGGGATTTGATTTAAGAGCCGGCAAAGGGAATATTATTTCATCTTTTTTATCAGGCAGGCTCTGGATCTTGAAATCTTTATGCCAATAATAACTCCTTACTTCCTCCAGCAGCTCCCTTTTAATCCTGAATATAGTAGACTCATCGTCGACATGCTTTCCATGTGATACGCTATACTCCATATCCTTATTTCCCAGCATCAGGTATTCGGTATAAATATCATACTGGGTATTTCTTACTTTGAGAAAAAAGTAACCGCGCCTGGATATACTAATTTCGTAAGTTTCGATTATTTCAATATCGCTTTTGCTGTGCGGTTCTTCTCCGCACTTATAATGATCAATCTGCACAAGATCGGAAGTGAATATTGATTTTAACTTGTTTGCCATTCTATAGCTTGAATGATATTATTTGCATTTACGCTATATAAAATAATAAAATTTCAGGCCTAAAGACAGAAGATGTCAATAGAACACCGTCGATTCTCAGTCTTTCTGCACCTAAAAAAAAGCCCAAAATCGTGTGCTTTTGGGCTTTTTTCAAAAAATATATGATTAACTTTCAACTTGTACCGGGCTAAGCTCCACATTGCGCAGCCGCTTTGCTTCAATTAATAATAATACCCCGGTCAGAATGGCAGCCAGCAGATCAGATATAGGACCTGCAATTAAAATGCCGTTAAGACCTGCATACCTGGGCAGAATTATTATTAAAGGAATGATAAACAGAATCTGCTTTGTAACAGTCAGTATCATCGATTTGGCCGGTTTGCCGACCGCCTGGAAATAGGCCCAGCTAACAATCTGAAATCCGGATATTGGAAGCGTAATTAAAAATATTCTGAGGGACCGTGCACCCAGATCAATTAGTTTTTCATCATTGGTATTAAAGATATGCATTATAGAAACGCTGAAAAACAGTATGATAAGAAATCCCACAATGCAGATCGCTGTGGCCAGAATAATACCCTTCCTGAAAGTCTCCTTGACACGGCCTATCTGCATTGCGCCGTAATTATAGCCTATGATAGGCTGGATTCCCTGATTCAGCCCGAATATGGGCATCATTATCATGGTCATAATACTGAAGCAGATGCTCATTGCAGCAATTGCAACATCGCCGCCATACTGCAGCAAAACCCGGTTGTACATAAAAAATATGAAGCTGCCGGCAATCTGCATAATAAGCGGTGAGAAACCAATTGAAATAACATTGAATGCGATTTTCCTGTCAAATGACATGCGCCTGAGCTTAAGTAGACTCCTGCTGCCGGTATAGTAAAAAAGGACCCAGGCTGCCCCGACAAACTGCGCTATTACAGTTGCAAGTGCTGAACCTCTGACACCCATATGCAGCACCATTATAAAAAACGGGTTCAGAATCATATTCAGTATTCCGCTAATGAGCATAGTCGACAAAGCCATCTTTGGTTTACCCTCGGAGCGCATGATGCCATTGAGAGAAAATAAGATGAACGAAAACGGAATGCCATAAATAAGAATTGTACTATACTCAACCGCATAATTGTATACCTCTCCGGTCGCGCCAAGAAAGGTCAGTAAAGGCCGCATAAACAGGTAAATAGATCCGGATAGCAGCAGTGATAGAACTACGGACATCAGCAAAGCATTTTCAAGCGTCTTTTCGGCTTCCTCTTTCTTCTTTTCACCAAGTCTGATCGAAATGATGGCAATAGCACCCATGCCCACCATTTGTGCGAATCCCATTATGATGATACTGAGAGGAAATGTGATTGCAATACCGGATATGGCAAGTGTGCCGACGCCTCTTCCGACAAATATACGGTCAATTATATTATAGGATGCCATTACCAGCATGCCGATGATTGAAGGAATTGAATATTCTGCTATAAGCTTATTTATATTATTCTCGCCCAGCGATTGTACTTTTGAACTCATATCTCATTGAATTTATAGTTAAAAAAATGAGTTGTAAATTTATGGTATATATTGCTGACAGGAAAGTAAAAAGTGTGAACAGGTTGGAAGAAAGATTATTTTCACTGCAATCCGGCTGCTCTGCCGTCTTTGGAATCATCTTTTAAGGCAATCTCAGCAATTGAATACAAACCAACATATCTTATTTCTTAATTTTTGGTCATCAAGAACGAGTTCACGAATATCATCTGGAAGTTGTTCCCGCTGCCACCGACATTCTTTTTGTCCCATTTTATCTTTCTGATTTTCTTT
>JBLNEL010000391.1:0-5651 GCA_050262615.1 Bacillota bacterium | reverse complement strand
TTGGAGGTTTTTTAGGGATCGGAGATAAATACTTTGCTATTCCATGGGAATCCTTAAGACTTTCACCTGAGGAACATGCATTTTACCTGGATGTCCCTAAAGAAAAACTGGAAAATGCCCCGGGTTTTGACAAAGATAACTGGCCGGATAATCCAGATCAGCAATTTGTTTCAGACATTTACAGCTACTATGGCTATCGCCCGTATTGGGATGTTGAATAAACTATATATTCTATTTCTGTGAAAATAAAAGGCTGAACTCAAACCAGAGATTCAGCCTTTTGGTTATTTCAATTTCCCTGTTTGTTATTTCTGTTATTAATGTATTGCTCCTATCTTAAAACTACCATTTTTTTTGTCTGAACATAATTGCCAGCTGTAATTTTATATAGATAAGTCCCGCTGGAAATATTTGAAGCATCAAAATTTACAGAATAACTGCCTGCAGACTTAAATTCGTCAACTAACTCTGCAATAATCTGTCCCATAACATTGAAGACAGTGATGTTTACCTTTGCATCAATTGGAATACTGTAGCTTATTTTTGTCTCAGAATTAAAGGGATTTGGATAGTTTTGCTCCAGTGCAAACGTACCTGGCGATTCCAGGGCTACTTCTATTTCATCAGAAAATTGGAATTCCTCATCAGAATCAGACTGTCTTAGCCTGTAAAGATACCGGCCCGCAGGCGGAGCATCCGTATAGATAAAAGTACTGCCCTGAGAAGAATTCCTGATCTCGTCCTTATTTGCCAATACTTTCCAATCCTTGAACCAATAGTCTGCCCTTTCCAATGTAAAATTAGAATTATTCAGATTTTGCATAGACTGCCAGCTAAGGATAACTTTACCAGATTTAATAGAGTAGTTGAGTGCTATTTTTGAAGGGAAAATTGACTCTCTTAACCCAAGCGTCCAGTCCCCTGAGGGATTAACACCAGCAATTGCAGCTGTATGCAATTTACTGTTAAGTTCACTTTTGGGGAAGTTCCATTTACCTGAAAAAACGCCTGCAGAATAGTCCTTTTCAATACCTGAAATATCTTGTGCAAGGTAAGTAAATCTTAAGTCAGCTTTCCTTATACCGTCATTATTAATTGTCCAATATCGCTGCAGCACGCTTGTCCCAGTCACCTTAGGATGACTCCCATCGAAAGCTGTTACGGTCAGTTCGCCCTCACCAGACTGAACCCTGACTTGTACCGGACTGTATCCGCTGTAGGTACCAATTTCAAAATTTCTAAGCTCCGGGGCTTTTATTTTCCGCCTTAAAGAACCAATGATGTACCCGGAAGTCCTTTGAATGCTGCCTCCTGACCCAATACTGCAGATACTGTTAATTGAATTTATGTTCCCCTTTTTCAGATCTAAAGTATTTAAAATATTAATATCATTATTTAATTTAAGCACACCATTGGGTTTATTGATTATAACATTGAAAAAAGTCTCAATGCCGCTATTGTTTACAATCTGGTTGTTATTTCCATCAAATATTACACAGCTTGATCCCGGATCGAAACTGCCCAGGTTTGTCCAATTTCCGCTTAAATTAATACTCATTTGGTTTTTAATTTCAAGAGTACTGCCCGAACCAATTTCAAGCGAAATCTGTCCAAAACAAACCCTTGAGACTAGAATAAAGATCAGAAAAGAATTGATATTTACTTTTATACTCTTCATTCCGGCTTACGTGCTTTCCCGTGTAGCATTGAACTGATATTTTCCTCTATAGCATCTAATCTCTCGCTGAGCTTCTGATATTCGGAGTCTTTTTCATTTAACTTATTCTGAAGCACTTCTATATCCTCTTTTAATTTTGTAATAAGCGAGTCTTTTTGTTTTAACGTCGCAACCAGCGTGTCAATGTCTGCAAATGTAGACTTAATTTCCGAAGTGCGTTTTTCTAATCCCTGCAGTGCTATTAAGGTAATTCCGTCAAAATCACCTGTAGAAATCGTTGAATCCGTACCTATGATACCAAGGCTGTCCTTTCCGAAATTATCGAAAAATTCCTGGGCAGAAATCCCGTAGTGTCTGTTTCTTGATGGATTATACCCCTTAAAATTCCAGCTTCCGGTCCTAAGCAGGCGGATTTTATTCAGAACTACTTCGCCATTTGCTGAAATAAAATTTTCTCTTCTGCTTGAATCTATAATTGATGTCCATGTTACATTTCCTGGATTTAACATGACACCGCCATATGAATACTTATCAGAAAAGAACCTGTAGCCCCCGGCAAACCTCATTGTCATTTCATTGTTTGAGCTTGAATAAATACCTGACTGATCCGAGGCGTCACTGAAACAAAAAGAGCCCTCATGACCTGTAGTTGAAGCTTTATATCCAAAAGCAAAGGAATACTTGCCGTCAGCCATAGTATGATACCCTAATGAAAACGAACTCTCACCAAGAGCCGAGGCATAAAATCCAATTGCTGTTGAAAAGAAGTTTTCAGAAATCGAATTTCTTCCTAATGCAATTGAAGCCTGACCACTGGCTTTATTGTTAATGCCAAGGGCAACTGAATAATCACCGCTTGCCTGCGTCATATACCCGGTGGCAAGTGAATATACACCCATCTGCTTATCATCCCATTGTGACCCTTCAACTGATCCGGCTCTAAATGCTCCTTTACGGGGATACCACATCATTTTTACTCCGCCTCCAGGGTTTAATATAGAACCAGAATTAAAGTCACCCGAAAATATCATCCCATCATTACCCAGTACATGCAATGTTGCTTTTGGAGCTGTCAGGCCTACTCCTATCCTGCCGTCTTCCTGAACATAAAATACAGAATTATTCTTGCTATTCTTTAGATTCAGTGACGATGAAGCGGAATTCACTGACTGAGGCAGTGTGTAACATGGGATGAGAAGAAAAATGATGAGAGTCAGGCAGAATAATATATTATTAAATCTAACTTTGTATGACAATTTTTATACCCCCTCCTGATAATACCAATAATTTTCCTTTCCTAAATAGATCATCATCTGTTTTGTATCAAAACGACAATACAAAACTAAATTATTCATTTTGGAAAATCAAGAATTTTGCTATTAGAAGACATCCAATATCCCTTTTGATATTAGAAAATATAATATTATTAGTTGATTCAGATATTGAAAAAGACACGATTGAGAGTTATATTAGACATACAGATTTTTAATTTGTGACATGCACCCGTAGCTCAACTGGATAGAGCGTTTGACTACGGATCAAAAGGTTGAGGGTTCGAATCCTTCCGGGTGTACAAGTTTATAATAGAAACCGTCTTGAAAAGGCGGTTTTCTTGTTTTAAATATATTCGGTCCGGAAATATTTCTTTCTAAAATTTAAACTTTTCTATAATTTTTTCTAATTATAATATTTACATCCTCTTGTACACTTTTAATTGTTTATTTGGTATTTTTGGTAGATAAGTTAAATTTTCAAACAAAATCTCTTCGAAAGAATAAATGCTATTTTCTGAAGATACCTATAGATTTATGTATGCTGCATTAACTGAAGCAGAAAGAGCCCTTGAGGAAAATGAAGTCCCGATTGGAGCAGTTATTGTCTATAAAAATAAGATAATAGGCAGGGGTTACAATCAGACTGAAAAACTTAAAGACCCAACTGCACATGCTGAAATGCTTGCAATAACAGCTGCTGCTAATCATATGCAGGACTGGAGACTTAATGATTGCGACCTTTACGTGAATCTTGAGCCTTGTGTTATGTGTACAGGAGCTGCAGTTGCAGCACGGATAAAGAATATCTTCTTTTCAATTTATGAACCGAAATTTGGAGCCTGCGGCTCTTTATATAACATTGCTGAAGAAGGTAAGCTAAATCATAAAATTAAAATCTATAGTGGAATTTATGCAGAAGAAAGCAGCCGGATGCTGAAAGAATTTTTCAGTAAGACGAGGAAAGACATTTAACCGGAAAGGTATTTAACAATTTTTCATTTTAATAAACAGGAAAAACGATGCGCATTGTAATTTTCGGCGCCCCGGGAGTGGGCAAAGGAACCCAGGCAAAAATATTGGCTTCTAAATTGGGCATTCCTCATATCTCCACTGGTGATATTTTAAGAAATGCTATTAAAAATGAAACACGCTTAGGCCTCGAAGCAAAACGAATTGTAGAAGCAGGCGATTTAGTCCCTGATGATATAATGGCAGGTATTGTAAAAGATGCCCTTTCGGAAGAAAGCAGCAAAAAGGGCTTTATCCTCGACGGATATCCCAGAACTCTTGACCAGGCTAAACTTTTAGATAATATTATGACTCAGCTGGAACCTGATAGCGAATATTATATTGCCATAACTGTTGATGACGAGGAAATCGTACAAAGGCTTACTAACAGGCTTACATGTAAAGTCTGCGGAAGCATCTTTAGCATTAGTGAGTTAAAGGATTTGAAAGTTTGTCCCAAATGTAACGGGGTTGACAGCTTCTATAAACGAAAAGATGATGAAGAAGGTGTTATACGCAACAGACTTGCAGTATTTCATTCATTGACAAAACCAGTTTTAGACTACTACGGCGCTAAAAATAAAATGATATTTGTTGACGGAAGCCTGCCGGTTAATGAAGTTGCTGAAAGCGTTCTTACAAAAATTAAATCATAAGACTGACTTCTGTTTTAGAACAACTTTCACAGCTTTATGATTTTCAAGTTTTATGATCCTGGTGTTGAATTTTCGCACCAGGTCATAATCATGAGTTGCACAAATTACTGATGTCCCACGGGAGTTTATTTTTTTAAGAATTTCAAGGATCTCAATTGAAGTTTCAGGGTCAAGATTACCCGTCGGCTCATCAGCTAATAAAAGAACAGGATGGTTTATAATAGCTCTTGCTATTGCAACCCGTTGCTGTTCACCTCCTGAGAGTTCATGAGGCAGGTTTTTCTGCTTGTGCAGCAATCCAACTTCTGTCAGTGCATTAAAAACCCTTTTTCTTATTTCTTTACCTGAGGTGCCTGTCGATTCCAGTATAAATGAAAGATTATCATAAACACTTCTATCCATAAGTAATTTGAAATCCTGAAAGATCACCCCAACTTTACGTCTGAGAAAAGGAATCTCCTTTTTTTTAATATCAGCTGAGTTAAACTTGTCAATCCTTACATTTCCCTGCTGAGGGAAAAGATCCATGTAGATAAGTTTCATAAAAGTACTTTTGCCAGCACCGCTTTTCCCGATCAGAAAGCAAAATTCTCCAGGGGAAAGATTAAAATTTAATCCTTCAAATACTGCCTGATTCTGATAACTATATGAAACACCACTAAAACTCAGCATCTTAATTCCCTTTTAAAACTAAAAATTGTACTCTTTCTGATTTATTTGTGCAATCCTCAAATGAAAAAGCATCAAAACATTCTTTTATTATGAAACCGTTCTCAACAAGTAATTCGAAATATACATCAAGCGGAAATATTTTTTGTTTATGGACTTCTACAAAGGAATCTCCATCTTCCATAATGATCTTAAATTTATTTGTGTGAATTCTTTTCTCCCTGTCATATTCGCTTTTCTGAATGTAGTTTATCCCTTTGTAATAACCGCTTCTGTTAAGATATTTCAAATTCTTAAGACTATTGTTCTCAAGGCTGACATCAAAAGAAAATATACCTCCAGGTGAGATTACATTATAGACTTCTG
>JBLNEL010000390.1:0-2626 GCA_050262615.1 Bacillota bacterium | reverse complement strand
ATCCCTTTAATATTAATACTGTTAAAAGGATAAATGAAATAAAAGGCCGGGATGAAAGTAAGAGGTTCATATTACTTGTAGATGACCTTAACAGGCTGCTTAATTATGCAAACATAGTTCTTGATAAGCATTTTGATTTTCTTCATGCCATTTGGCCAAACCCGGTTTCTGTTATATTAAATCTTAAACTCGATGCAGTAAAACAGCTTGGTACAGCTACTGCTGCTTTCAGAATACCACATCACAGATTCTGCAGGACACTAATTTCAGAAATAAAAAAACCTCTTATTTCAACAAGCGCTAACAGGTCTGGACAGGACCCGCTTGTAGAACGTGATTTTATCAATTATGAACTCGGAAAAGAACTCGATTGTATATTTTATTCGGGAAAGAAATCGCTTACCATTGCATCTACTTTAATAGACCTGACTAACAACGAACCTGCTCTTATTCGTGAAGGTGCTGTGAAATTCAAAGATATACAGCATGCATTTGAAACCGGTAATTCTTAAGCAATTATGATCTAAAATACACACTATTTTATAAAGCCATAATCATCAAAACAAACAGTTCTAAATGAGTATGGCTTTAACTTTCCGTAGAAATTTACTCTTCCAGTATTCTCAATCTAATATTTTCAGGCTTTCTGATATTTTCGGGTCCTTTAATATTTTTAAGAGTGTTTGACAATTATAGCACGGTTGGTTAACTTTGCATCAATTTGCCATGAAAATACCAAAATTAAAAAATATAAAAGACTTCTCGCTTTTAATAATATCGAATCATGCGGGAATACAAACTAAAAGCTACAGCTTAAATGCGTGGAAAATTGCTGCTTTTTTAGCGTCTTATACTATTATTCTTGTGATTATAAGCGGGCTATTTTTTGGGCTGACTCCAATAAAGTATCTTTTTGTTTCAGATAAAGAAGCCTTAAAAGCTCAAAATCAGGAAATCCTAAATTTAAACAGAAGAATTGAATTTCTTTCAGGAGAGCTAGAACAGATCTCATCATTAAACAAGAAATTAAAATATGCTATATTTTTGGGCGATTCTAATCTTGCCAAATCAATAAAATCCTTAAAAGACAGCGTCTCACAAACATCGCGTTCAGTATCTAGCCCCAACGGAGGCTATATTTATGCTGCCATTAAAAAACTTTTTTATATAAATGAAACTCAGCAGACAGGAAGCTTTTTAAGCGGCATTTCGGCAGGAAATGACTCCGACATAAATTTTGCTTATCCTGTCGAACTACGTTTTACTTCAAGAGATTTTAGTGCTTCAAAAGGGCATATGGGTATTGATTTTCCGGTAAAGTCAGGGGCTCCGGTTTTTGCAGCTTCAGGAGGAATTGTTATTTTTTCGGATTACACAGCTGAAGATGGCAATATGATCATATTAATGCATAAAAATAACTATATTACCGTCTACAAACACTGTTCGGTTCTAATAAAGAAGCTTAGGGATAAAGTTACACAAGGGGAGACAATTGCTCTTAGCGGCAATACTGGTCTTAATTCCACAGGTCCGCATCTGCATTTTGAAGTATGGAGAGATGGGCAGGCGATTGATCCCAAAAAGATTTTAACACAATAGGAGTTAAATGTTTAATGTTACAGAAAAAATCATCTAACGGATCTTTAGAAGATGTAAGCATAATCAGCAAAGGTGTAAACATTGAAGGTAAATTCAAAAGCGAAGGAAGCGTCAGAATTGATGGTATTGTTAACGGTGATGTCTTTGTAGAGGGAAATTTAACCTTAGGTGAAACTGCTGAAATAAAAGGTGAAGTCAAAGCTGAAAATATTACATTAAGCGGCAAGATCTTTGGGCAAGTATCGGCAACTGATAAATTGGTAATGGAATCGAAATCAATTCTTAAAGGTGATCTCTCGGCAAAAATTCTTGTTATTGAACCCGGAGCTTTTTTTGAAGGCAAATGCCTTATGTCTCCTGCAGAAAAAGAGGAATAAACATTATTTGCTCTAAAAAATAAATAAACTTTAAAAAATATTACCAAAAGGGGATAATTACACCTGTTTTAGGTTTTTTATCCCTCTTTTTTTAACTAGATTTGTGTTAACATAATACAATCTGTTTATATGATCAAAAAAGACGGCAACGGAGGAAAATCCGGATCGATAAATGAGATCGGTCCATATCTTGGACTTGGGTTTCAGCTTGCAGCCTCTATTGTACTGATGTTTTTTTTAGGGAAGTGGCTGGATGGGAAATTCGGAATATTTCCAATCCTGACGATTACTTTTTCCTTTCTGGGCGGTGCTGCAGGTATATATAATGTAATTAAAGCTGTTATAGAACTTGGAGAAAAGAAAAAAAAACGTGAAAAAGATTATTAATCAAGTGCTGCTGCTTTTCATTGTCGCGTACATTGGAGTTTATGCTTTATATAAGTTTAATATTGTCTCCTTTGACTTTCTTTCAGCCTCATTTTATGCCGGTATTATTAATGCACTTAATGTTACGGCCTCTCTACTGGCATTCAATTACACAGTAAATAAATCGAACTCAGCTTTTCTGATATTTAATTTTGGGGGAATGGTTGTTAGGCTGTTTCTTCTCTTGGGGATTATCTTAATTTTTCTTAAATTCTTGAATATTG
>JBLNEL010000389.1:0-3319 GCA_050262615.1 Bacillota bacterium | reverse complement strand
CGGTTCTTGCGCTCAGCTTAAAATTGTTATTAAGAATAAGGTTTACATTCTGCAGCGCACTGCCGTCCATATAAACTGCACCCTGGACTGTTGCATTTATTTCGGGTTGAGATGAATCATCATTTTTCTTACAGGAGGCAATTAACAGGGGTAAAAAAAGTAAAAACAAGAGGTGTTTTTTCATAATAAATACGGCCCTTATCAAAGGATTTTCATTCTGTTTTTTTACTAAAAAATAACTCTGTAAAAATACGGAATTAATGTTTCAGATAGTAAGATATTTTGTAAATTCCACTGTAAATATTGAAGATTCTTACGATTTTAATTTCAGGAAGATCAAATGAAAGCATTCACTTTTATACTGTTTTTTTTCTGCATTATTTCGCTAAATATTTCCGCTGAACCTCTTATTACAAACTCAGAAGGAAGAAGCACAACTAACCTGAACGGCAAGTGGAGATACATAATAGATCCATACGAAACCGGCCTTTACAGCTACCGTCTTCAGGCGCGGAGCGACGGATATTTCTTAAACCAGAAGCCGAAGGATAAAAGTGAACTTATTGAATATGATTTTGATAATTCGGGAATAATAAACGTTCCGGGCGACTGGAATACGCAGGATGACAAGCTATTTCTTTATGAAGGCACTATCTGGTACAAGAAGTCATTTAATTTCAGGAAAGTTCCGGGAAGAAGAACATTTATTTATTTCGGAGCTGTTAATTATACGGCTGCAGTTTATATAAACGGAAAAAAAGCAGGCGAGCACGAAGGCGGGTTTACTTCCTTTAATTTTGAAGTGACAGACCTGCTTATTGACGGTGATAATTTTGTTGTTGTAAAAGCAGACAATAAGCGCAGGACTGATGCTGTGCCGACTACAAATACGGACTGGTGGAACTACGGCGGAATAACGCGTGACGTAAGGCTGATCGATGTGCCGGAAAGTTTTATAGAGGATTATTCCATTCAGCTTAAGAAAGGAAGCTTGAAGGAAATTGAAGGCTGGATAAAATTAAACGGAAAAGATAAAAAGCAAAATGTAAGAGTTGAAATTCCGGAGGCCGGAATAAACAGGTCTTTTACAACTGATGAAAACGGTTTTGTTAAAATTTCTTTTAATGCAGATCTTAAGCTCTGGAGTCCTGAAGATCCTTACAGTTATAATGTAAAGATCACTTCAGGCACTGATATGGTAAACGAAGCTATAGCATTCAGATTGGTTGAAACAAAAGGCAATGAGATACTGCTTAACGGGAAGCCTGTATTTTTAAGGGGCATTTCAATTCACGAAGAAGCGCCAATACGCACAGGAAGGGCTTATTCAAAAGAAGATGCGCAGATGATTCTGCAAAGAGCAAAGGACCTTGGATGCAATTTCGTAAGGCTTGCTCATTATCCGCATAATGAATACATGGCAAAAGAAGCTGACAGGATGGGAATAATGATATGGGCTGAGATACCTGTTTACTGGACAATCTTATGGGATAACGCAGAAACATATAAAAATGCATCGAACCAGCTGAAGGAAATGATAACACGCGATAAAAACCGCGCATCTGTTATTATATGGTCTGTTGCTAACGAAACTCCGAGGGGAGATCAGAGACTGAAATTTTTAAGAGGCCTTATTGACTCGGCACGGCAGCTTGATCCCACGAGGCTTATTACTGCTGCAACTGAAATTCATACTGAAAATAAAACAATTATTATGAGCGACCCATTAAGCGAATACCTTGATGTTATTGGTGTAAATGAATATGTCGGCTGGTATTCAGGAAAGCCTGAAGATGCGCCGGGACTTTCATGGAAATCGGAATATAAAAAGCCATTAATTATAAGCGAGTTCGGTGGCGACGCGCTTTTCGGACTTCACGGCGATAAGCATGAAAGGTGGACTGAAGAATATCAGGCGGACCTTTATTTAAATCAGCTTGAGATGCTTAAGAATATTCCTTTCTTAAGAGGAATGACTCCCTGGATATTATCTGATTTCCGTTCGCCAAAAAGAGTGCTGCCTGCGATACAGGACTTTTTTAACAGGAAAGGCTTGATCTCAGAAAAGGGAGATAAAAAGCAGGCTTATTATATTCTTCAGAAGTTTTATGATGAGATGAAAAAAAAGGGAAAGGAAATTTAACTTTCCTCTCCCCTTTGTTTAATTTTTGTTTTTTTAATTACATAACAAGCGTGATAATTGAGTGAGCGGGGCTGTTGGTCTTAACTGCCCTGCTTTCGATCCACGTATTAAAATCAAGATCCTTATCAGACTGATTAAGAACAACCACAGCAACCTTTCCATCCGGATTAACAAAAGCAGTAGCCCAGAGGTCGTCGCTGTTTGAAGTGCAGACTATCCTTTTAGCTCCGGGGCGGATGAACTTTGAAAAGTGTCCTATATAATAAAATGAATTCATATAGGTAAGTTCGCCCGAGCGTGTATCGCATATAACAGGAGCCATGCAGAAATTCCCCACATGATTTGGTCCGCCTTTTTCATCAAGTATCACATTCCATACAACCCAGCCTGAGGCCCAGTTGTTAAGGTCTGATATTAAAGAGCGTCCGAAAGTTTCGCCTGACTTCCAGTCGAGCACTTTTGATGAATCAAATTCAGCCTCAGTGCCTTCGGTGTGTATAAGTCCTTTTTCAGGGTATGCATCGTGGACTTGTCTTACGTTATCGAAATGGTCACCTACATACCAGTGGAATCCCATTCCCCATACATACTTTGAAGCTTCAGGATCGTCATAAACATCCTTTGCCCTCTGGTACATAATGCCGCGGTTATGGTCCCATATCATAAGCTTTAAGCCTGATAGTCCTGACTTTTTAAGTGTTGGTCCGAGGTAAGTTTTTACAAAGTCTTTTTCTTCAGTGCCGGTAAAGATGCATGATTCCCAGCGCTGAACAGCCATCGGTTCGTTCTGAACTGTAAGTCCCCAGAGAGGGATGCCTGCTTTCTGGTATTCCTTAACAAATTTCACAAAGTAATCGGCCCATGTCTGCTGATATTCAGGCAGCAGTTTTCCGCCATGGAGCATATCGTTATTTGATTTCATCCATGCAGGCGGGCTCCACGGGCTTGCGAATAGTTTGAACTCGCTGCCTGCAGTCTGCATTGCAGCTTTAAGGAACGGGATCTTAAACTTTTTATCAACGTCGATTGAAAAGTGTTCTAACTTTTTATCGCCCGGAGTTTCGGCATATGTATAGCTTGAGCTTGAAAAGTCGCAGCTGTGGATATGTGTTCTGCAGAGCGAGTAGCCTGCGCCTTTTTCCTTATCAAAAAATGCAGTAAGAATTTCCTGCTGTT
>JBLNEL010000388.1:0-3807 GCA_050262615.1 Bacillota bacterium | reverse complement strand
CCGGTGCCTACATGACATTCTACACAAGCAACCCTGGCATGCGGAGAATGCTGATAGGCAGTATATTCAGGATTCATGATCTTATGACAGATCTTCCCGCAGAACTCAACCGACTCGGTATAGTGGAAAGCCTCATAACTCCCTATTGCTGAAATAAGAAGAAACAATGCCGTGCCTACCGTAAATATCATAAAACCATTTCTATGCCTGACATCATTTAAATTTATCATTGGCCACTTTTTCTCTTTTTCCCCTTCCTTATTGTTTTTACGTGATGTCAGATACATCCCCAAAGGAATTAAAACCAATCCAACTATAAGAAAACCCGGGAGCAATATATAGATTATCAATCCTAAATATGAACTCCCCTGATTAAGGAAGGTAGAAATAATAAAAAGAAAGAGAATCATAAATAATGAAATAAGAGCAATGGTAATTCCAGTAAGCGAGGTCCAATTATAAACTGAAACAGGTAGTTTTATTTTCATTGCCGCCCCATGAATTATTGTTGCTAAAACAAAAAGCAGTCTGCAGGTTGGTTATAAATTAAATAATGGAAGGAAGAATATCAAAGGTTATTTGCAGTTAAATAAAAAAAAGAGCGGAATCGGAAGATTCCGCTTAAAGTTTCTACTAGTGCCCCTGCGCTGCAAATGCTTTTTTTGCTTCGGGCTTTTTCACTGTCTCTTTTACAAACAGCCACAAAACTGCTGATATTGCCAGAGATACTGCACTTATAACAAAGATAATATTCTTATCTGCTACATTCTGAATGAGGTAACCTGAACCATAGCTTGCAAAAAGCTGAGGAATAACTACCGACAGGTTAAAAATACCCATAAAAAATCCCATACGGCGCTTATCAACTTTTTCAGAATAAATGGCAAAAGGTAAGCTTACAACCGCTGCCCAGCCGATTCCACAAACTGCCATGAGAAAATATAATGCAATTGGACTCTTACCAAATAATATAATACCAAAATAACCAAGTGCCATGATCGCCACACAGCTTAAATGAGTTCTTACACGTCCAATCTTCTCTGCAATTGGTTCAAGCACAAAAGCCGGCAGGATAAAACCTACAGTATTTAATATTGCAAATGAAATTGCGATGATCTGGCCTATTTCATTATTCATCTGCTCAGATAATTCACCTGTAGTATTGGCAAACGGAGGCAGTACGTGCCTTATATAAGCAAATATATAAATGAACATTGTCTGAACTCCCAGCCAGGTAAATCCGTGTGCAAAATAAATGCGGAAAAGTTGTCCTTTTGAGGATTTTTGTGGTTCATTATTGTCCACTTCAATTGCATCCGGAGTTTTTTCAGACTCCAATCCACGTGATTCTGTAATAAACAGAGTCGGCACTATTGAAAAAAGTAAAACAATAACTACACCTACATAGATTAGAGCATAATTTCCGAATGTCGCGCCAATTACATAAGCCAGAACTCCAAAAAAACCTGAAATAGTCTGCATCCATGTATATCCCTTTGTTCTGGGATTTCCTTCAGGAGTTACATCAGCAATTATAGATCTTGTTGGATTAAAGCTGATATTGATCGCCAGATCAAGTGTAAGGGCAATAACAGTCGCTGTAACCAGCAAACTGCCTATTTTCAAAGTGTCAGTAATAAACCCAATATTTGGCAGAGCCAATAGCATTAAAGAAGCAAGTACTCCGCCAATTAATATGAACGGGCGTCTCCTGCCCCCCCATAACCAAACCTTATCACTTATTATACCTATTATTACCTGGCCAAGTATACCGGCAAGCGGTCCTGCCGCCCATACAAATCCAACCTCATCAATTCTCAGATTGTATTTTGTCGATAAAATCCAACTGAGAGCCGAAATTTGTATCGAAAGAGCAAATCCCATAGCTGTAGCCGGAAGGCTAAGCAATGAATAAAAGGAATTTGTCAACTTTTTTTGAATAGAAAGCATAAATTCTCCAAATTTTCAGCTTTTAGCATTTATTTTTTGTTGTAAAAAGCGTTATTTAACAACTTGTATAAAAATATGGAATGATTTTTAATATTCAAAGATAAATTCCATTAAAAAGCGCTCCGGAATGCTTCTTTGCCGGGATTTAGTAACCTTGTATTTTGAAAGAAGTTAATTGCTGAATAATTATTGAAGTTTTCTTCTTTTCAAGTTCAAAAATTGTTAATTTATTATTACGTAATTCTTGATTTTATTTAGTAATAAGAATAACTTTGTGACTTTATTTTGAGAATATGCCTGAAACCATAACAGAAAAAGACGTAGCAGTAAATAGAAAAGCCCGGCACGAGTACAGTATCATACAGACATATGAGGCTGGAATTGTTTTACAGGGAACTGAAGTAAAATCTATAAGACAAGGAAAGGCTAATCTTACTGATAGTTACGCCAATCTAAAAGATGGCGAGGTCTGGCTGATGAACAGTCACATTAGCATTTATGACCAGGGCAGTATAAATAATCATGACCCCTTAAGGGCAAGAAAGCTTCTTCTTAACAGAAACGAGATAAGAAAACTTATTGGTAAGGTTAAAGAAAAAGGATTGACGCTTATTCCATTACGTCTTTATCTTAAAGGTGGGAAAGTCAAGGTTGAAATTGCTCTTGCAAAAGGAAAGAAAGTTTACGATAAGCGAGAAGATATTGCAAAACGGGATTTCCAGAGAGAACAGCAGCGGGGTGGCAGATATTAAATTGATTCATTATTACAGGTGGACTTTATAAACTAAAGATGGCAGAAAAGATCATATTTCCTTCAATCAATGAACAGATGGACCTTATTAAACGTGGTGCATCTGAAATCATTCCGGAAGAAGATTTAGTAAAGAAACTTGAAAAATCTCTTAAGGATGGCAAACCGTTAAATATCAAACTTGGATGTGACCCTACCAGACCAGATCTTCATTTAGGGCATTCTGTAGTGCTAAGAAAATTAGCCCAATTCCAATCGCTTGGACATCAGGCTATACTTATCATAGGTGATTTTACAGGTATGATTGGCGACCCGACGGGTAGAAATGTAACCCGCCCCCCTTTATCCCTTGAAGAGGCACGTACTAATGGACAGTCCTATTTTGAGCAGGCATCAAAGATACTTGATAAAGAAAAAACAAAAATAGTGCACAATTCCCAATGGCTAGGAAAAATGTCCTTTGAAGATGTTATTAAACTCGCTTCAAAATATACAGTAGCCAGAATGCTTGAAAGGGATGACTTCTCAAAACGATACAAGTCCGGTGAACCTATCAGCCTTCATGAATTGCTCTATCCTTTAGCTCAGGCTATGGATTCTGTGGCAATTGAAAGTGATGTTGAGTTAGGCGGAACTGACCAGAAGTTTAATCTGTTAGTCGGCAGGGATATTCAGCGGGAATTTGGGTTAGAACCTCAGGTGATACTCACTATGCCTCTGCTTGTAGGTACCGACGGCGTTGAGAAAATGAGTAAGTCTTATGGAAATTATATTGGCATAAATGAACCGGCAAAGGAAATTTTCGGAAAAACTTTGTCTATTCCTGACGAGCTGATCTATACGTATTTTGAATTAGCCACCGATGTAACAAACGATGAACTGAAAAATATTAAAGACTTTCTTAGTGATAAGGCAAATAATCCAAGAGATATGAAACGCAGCCTCGCAAAGAGACTGGTTAGAATGTATCATAGCAGCGAGGCCGCTGAGGAAGCTGAAATAGAATTTGATAAGATTTTTATAAATAAAGGGATTCCCGATAATATCGAAGAGTTTAAATTTGATGATAACGTAAAGGAAATCGGGATTCTGGAACTGATAGTTGC
>JBLNEL010000387.1:0-3783 GCA_050262615.1 Bacillota bacterium | reverse complement strand
GCTGCCAGTAGCAAATTTTTCAGCTATACAAAAATTTATCTTGCGGAAGTTTTTGTATCAGGCTCTTTACCAAATACTTCATCTAAATACCTAGACAGCGTTTTCAAATAGTAATCACGTCTGCCGTCAGTTTTTGTAAAATAAAGGTCGGGGTGTTCCCCGTTTGGTACAATTTCAAATCTTTTGAACGAACTTCCTGCTGAATCATAAATTTTTCGTCCCATTTCAGGCAGCGCTATATTGTCCTTTTCTCCAGTAATAACCAGCAAAGGTTTCTTAAGGCTGCGTGCTTCGTTAACATTATCAAGGCCCAGAATTGTGGAATCCACATCAAGCTTTACCAACCAGCGCAAGTACCAAGGAGCACTTGCCTTTAGGACTGCATCACGCATATCAAGACTGTTTGATATTCCGCCTTCAAGTATGATTCCAGCCACAGGATGGGTGCATCCAACTTTCATTGCTACAAATGAACCCAAGGAATGGCCATAAACAACAATCTTGCTTGTGTCTATGTCTTTTCGTGAACAAAGGTATTTATATGCCGAGAATCCATCTTCATAGATCCCCCGGATGGTCGGGCTGCCTTCACTTCTTCCGCTTCCCCTGTAATCAACGATCATAAGGTTCATTTTAAGGTCGGTAAACATGTTGATTGCATCAAAGGTTGTGCGGTTCATCATATAGTAGCCGTTACCTCCGAAATACAGGATCGTTCCTCTTGCTTTCTCGCCTCTTATGAACCAGCCATTCAGTTTAATACTGTCAGAGGTAGGAAAATATACATCTTCAAAATGGAGATCATCATTTAACCTGCTGACCTTTTTACTGTTGAAAATATCTTTTTCAGCAATTTGATAGCTAATGCAGGAGGAAAAAAATAATGAGAAAAGCACTACTGTCAAAAGATGTTTCACGTGTATAATATTCTCCTGGTTGTTTTATGTATTATTCCATTTAGCAGTCAATCCGAGGGCATTTTCACCTGTTAAAACTCCGTCCATCCGAATTTAATAAAAATTCGGATAAACCTGAAGCATTCTTTCCTTATCTTTGCCAGTTAATTATCAACAAATAAACGGACCCGATGCTTAAATCCCTGTTACTATTCTTTCTGAATTTCTTCAAGACAAAAGCTCAGCTAAAACTTGAAAACATAATCTTAAGAAAACAAATAGAAATCCTTCAGAGGTAGAGTTCAGATACAACAATCGCAAGGAAGATGTATTCGATAAAATCGTTGAAAAATTAAGGGTGGCTAAAAATAGACCGGACTGTAAAGAATTTTGAAACCTTCAAAAACCAGTGTCCAAAAAGTGTCCAGAAAGTGTCCAGGACTATTTTTATTATCTGTTTTATTGGGAATATCGGGACTTTTTCAGGGCAGTATAAAATGAAAAAAGCCCAAAATCAGACGATTTCGGGCTTTCTTTTTCGGTGCGGAGAGACAAGGAATCTCCGCTTGTATAAAAATCCTCTCAAAACAGCTCAAAAGTTAAACATTTTAAAAGTCAGTGACCAAATAGTGACTAAGGCATTTTAAATATTATTAAGCTGATTTTGAGAATGCCTTTGGAGCTGGGGCTCCTCTTAAGAGTCCCTCGGTACTAAGGTCCTCATCCAGCTCGGGCCAGTGAATTCCATAGCCTCCGCCGGCAACTTCCCATTTTGAGAGCTGTTCTTTTGTTGCTCTGAAGAGCCTGGGATACCATGCAAGGGGAACAGAAATAGTCCTGCCGTCCATCAAGTCCACGCTAAGCATCTCATCCTGAACTCTTACATCCTTTACTCTTTCGTCTGCCTGACTAGATAAAATACCCATTCCATTTCTCCAGCATAAATGATTGATTATCCTGAATTATATCGTGTATTACTCTTAATTCTGAAATATAAAACCATTAAGATCTTTAATGCAACTGCCATTTAAATCTCAAAACCTGAACGGATAAAGTTTCTTCCGCTCCCGGCATCGGAACAACATGTCGGCAGACAGCTGAACTAAAGCTTATTGCTTTTTCAATTCCTGAATACTTGGAATATATTCACTATTAGTACTCTCTTCAGCTATGACTTTGAAAGGGGTGCTAAGCTTTGAATTGAACACCTGCTTATTTATTTCATCAAACTGTCTTTCATCATCTATGGGTTCAGAGCTTATCCTGTTTGTAAAACCTTTTAAGAACTGAATATATCTTTGAATATCCTTAGGGGCGTCTTTAGGAAAATAAATATATGAAAAAACCTTTTTGCTATCCTTTAAGAAGGAAATGTAACAGTAAGACCCGTCATAAATCCTGGGTGGGTTTTCTTTATAATAAGATGAATCAATTTTACTTAATTTAAGTGAGTCCAGAAGGGAATTGAGACTCTTTACTGAAACAGAAGGAAGAGTTGTTCTGAAGAAACCGTTTCTGGTGGAATCCAGAGTACTATGAATAAAGAATAAGGCATTTCCATCCCTGTTTATCCTCAGTTCTCTTTGGGGGACAAATACGTAATTTCCTGCTTCGTTAATAAAGTAAGGCATTTTAAGATTCATTTCTTTTGCTGCATACTGTTTCGGGTCGGGTCTCCCTGATATGCAGGGTATCAGTCCGACTCTGTATTCCACAAAAGCTATTTCATCAAATGAAAGTCTGTTCTTTTCTCTTTGGCAGCCTGTAAGGAAAAGAAGGACTAAAATAAATATAGAAAATGTCTTCATAAATAATTATAGAATTATTAAGATTATGTTTCTTTCCGCTCCCGCCATCGGAACGACCATAGATCGATTCCTAATTATCTGCTTAATGTTCAATTATAATACTCTAACTTTTAATATCTCTTCGTACAACCCATTGCTCTTCTGGCAGAACCCTTTTCAGTTTACTTAACAATTCAGAATCTTGCTCATATCTAATGTGAATATCTCGCTCATGACAGATAAGTATTTCTATATTACTGTCTGGAATATTTATATATAAATCATCATCGCCTATATTACCATATTCTTTATATTCATATGTTCTAGCAATGATTTCTGAAGCATGAATGGTCATATTATCCCAATTGTTTTCATATATGTAATTACCCCATGCAAATCCAAACATTATATCAACGATTTGGATATTATTGTTCACAAGAACCTCAATGATCTTTTTTAATATGGGCTCAACATCTTCAAGAGCAAAGATCTTTGACATTATTTCTTTCATGCTGTAACCTTGTCGTATGTTTTATTTATTGAGCCGATTACTTCTTCCGCTTCCGCCATCGGGAATTGTTCCCTGATTTATTGTCATAATACCAAGACCACTTTCACTCCACACTCCCTCAGTCCTCCAGCAATTTTATCAAGTAAACCCAGATCTTTGGATAAAAACCAGATAGTTCCATGGTGTGTGAAAACAATCACCAGATCACACTTCTTTGCGAAGACTAAAATATCCTGATAGCTGAATTTACTTGGATAATCTAAAAACAAATCCATAAATTCCTTCAGATCAGAAATGCTTATCTTTCCGAAATATTTCTTTCGCCATTCAAACCTGTCAAGATATTTCCTTATTGAATCATCCTCCAGTTCCTCTTCAATAAAAGAGGGCAGCCAGGGAGCTCTTGTATACTCCAGCCTTGCAACGAATTCTCCTTTTACATATTTGGAAACTACAGAATATATAAACTCAGAAAATGATTTTTTGTCGGTTATGGGATTTTCCAAATCAAAATAATCTCTGTCTTTATACTTCTCCATTTCAAGACCATACCATGTAGCTATCATTTTTAACGGAGTATCTTTCTCCT
>JBLNEL010000386.1:0-4188 GCA_050262615.1 Bacillota bacterium | reverse complement strand
CCCGCAATGGTAAAGAAAATGTTAAGGTTAAGAACCTGCTGCTCCATAACTCGGGCCTTCAGGCATATTATACACCAAAACCAGGGGAGTCTCCGGAAGATATTTTCAATGTGATATTCGGTCTGCCTTTAACCTATAAGACAGATTCTAATATGATCTATAGCTGCCTTAATTTTATTACTACAATGAAAGTAATTGAAAAAGCCGCTGGCATGCCGATGTATATGTATTATAAGGAAAACTTTACTGATCCTCTTGAAATGAAAAGAACAATGTTTGTCCCTTCAGATGAATTTAAGAAAGACTGCCTCCCGACTGCAGACTCACTCCAGGGAGTTGTTCATGACCCGCTGGCAAGAGGCTTAAAAGGACTTTCAGGAAATGCTGGACTGTTCTCTACTACGGGAGATCTTGCTAAAATTTGCCAAATGCTCTTAAACGATGGGCAGTACATGGGAAAACGCTATTTCAGCAGTGAACTGGTTAAGCAATTTACAAAAAGGTATTCATCGTTAAGCACTCGCGCCTTAGGCTGGGATACTAAATCAGATTCAGGCTTTTCATCTGCTGGTAAATTGTTCTCAAAGAATTCATTCGGACATACCGGCTATACTGGCACCTGTGTCTGGATGGACCCTGAAAGAAAACTTTTTGTTGTCTTTTTGACCAACAGAGTCTATCCGGATGATAAAGCTAATGTATCACGCACACGTGCCTCTGTAAATGATGCAGCAGTCAGATCTCTCGAGGTTAATTGAACGCTTGATAAGCTGTAGTTCTGGATTCTACAGGTGTTTTGAATTCTGCCCGGAAGTTTGGATTTTTCAGCCGGGAGTTTAACCGGCCTTATGGCTGGTCTAAATTAAGATCATAAAAGTGGAAGACGATACTTTATAAGTCTTCCACTTTTTTTTTGTACCAGCTTTGTTTCTCTATTTCTCTTAAAGCAGCACTGAAGTATATCATACCCATTACTGCTTTTACTTTCTCGTTGCTTCAACTTATATTTCGGAACGTAATAAAATTTTTGGAGTAAATGATATATGGCAGATAACCACAGACACCGTCCCTCCTGGGATGACTATTTTCTAAAACTTGCTATGCTTGTATCCGAAAGATCTACATGCCCAAGAATGCACTGCGGCTGTGTTCTGGTAAGGGATAAACAAATTCTGTCGACAGGCTATAATGGTTCAATTCCCGGGGGGGAGCATTGTGAGGATGTGGGCTGTTATGTAGTGGATAATCATTGTATTCGAACAATACACGGCGAGATGAATGCTATACTTCAGTGCTCTACTCACGGTATCACCACGGCAGGCGCAACTGCTTATGTAACAAATATGCCTTGTACAAACTGCTCAAAAGCCTTAATTGCTGCGAAAATAAAGGAAGTGGTCATCTTTTCTGATTTTCATGATACTCTGGCAGAGGAATTCTTTGAAAAAGCCGGAGTTAAGATAAGAAGGCTGCCTGTTCCTGATACGCATATCAATTATGACTTAAGCAGCTTTACTTCTGCAAAAAAAACTGAAAAGAGCAGATAATTTAAGCTTTTGTAATGTAGGACTGATATTTGGTTGAACCTCTCTTTATTCATTCTACATTAGCTTATAAATTCTTATATTTATATAAAAACAAGTGAAATGCAGTCTAAAGAATTAATTAAGAAATATAATAATCCAAAGAATTTCTTCAACCGGGACCTTAGTTGGGTGGAGTTTAACCGGAGGGTTCTTGAGGAAGCCTTAAATCCCAATCTTCCGCTTTTAGAGAAAGTCAAATTCCTGTCGATCTTCAGCTCAAATCTGGATGAATTTTACATGATAAGGATCTCGGGCCTGAAGGAGCAGGTGGCAGCAAAGGTGATTGAACCGACTATCGACGGCCTTACTCCTATGCAGCAGTTAAAGAAAATAGAAAAAGAAATTCAGCCGATGCTTAAGACTGCACGTGATTTGTGGTTTACTGAGATCATTCCGGGCTTAAAGAAATATAATATTGTAATTGCCAATATCGAAGAGGACCTTTTACCTAAGGAACAGAAACTCTTAAATGAGTATTTTAAAAAGGAAATTTATCCTGTGCTTACTCCTCTGGCCTTTGATCCGGGCAGACCTTTCCCATATATATCTAACCTGAGCTTAAGCCTTGCTGTATTGGTTCAGAAACCTTCGGGAGAAAAACATTTTGCGCGTGTTAAGGTTCCAAGTATTCTGCCCCGCCTGATGCAGATCGATGATATCATAAACCCTGAAAAGAAGACTAATTCTCATATTAATACAAAGTTTATATGGTTAGGTGATCTGATTAAAAATAATCTTCACCTTCTCTTCCCGGGTATGGAGATACTTGAGGCTCACCGCTTCAGAATAACCAGGGATACTGATATTGAACTTCAGGAAGACGAAGCCGACGACCTGCTTCAGGTTATCGAGGAAAATATCCGCCAGCGCAGATTCGGCTCCGTAGTAAGACTTGAGGTCGCAAATACAATGCCTGATTATATGCAGGAGACTTTGATCGAAAACCTTCAGATTACAAAAGATGACGTGCATTGTTTAGAGGGTCCGCTTGGTATGGCAGATATTATAAGACTATATGACCTGCCGATTCATCACCTGAAGGATAAACCGCATTATCCGGTTATTCCCTCTGTATTTGAAGAAGAGGAAAATGTATTCAACCTGATTAAACAAAAGGATATACTGCTTCATCATCCATACCATTCCTTTAGTCCTGTAATTGACTTTATTAAAGCTGCATCTACTGATCCTGATGTGCTTACAATTAAACAGACCCTTTACCGCGTCGGCGCAAATTCGCCAATTGTTAAGGCGCTGATTGAAGCAGCCGAAAGAGGTAAACAGGTAGCTGTACTGGTGGAACTTAAGGCAAGGTTTGATGAGGAGAATAATATTTACTGGGCACGTGAACTCGAAAAAGTCGGCGTCCATGTGGTCTATGGACTTGTTGGCCTTAAGACGCATGCTAAAATGACATTAGTTGTTAGAAAAGAGACAGACGGCGTAAAGCGTTATGTCCATTTAAGCACTGGTAATTATAACGCAACTACAGCTAAAGTGTATACTGACCTTGGATTATTTACGGCAAATGATGATATCTGTGCCGATGTCTCTGACCTTTTTAATTACCTGACCGGTTATTCAAGTCAGAAGGATTTCAGAAAACTTTACGCCGCACCGATCAATATGAAGGAGAAATTCCTTAGAATGATCGGACGTGAAATAGAAAATGTGAAGACTGGTGCAAAAGGACATCTGATCTTTAAGCTTAATTCGCTTGTTGACCCGATTCTTATTGCCGCGCTCTATGAAGCTTCTAATGCCGGAGTAAAAGTTGATCTTATCGTGCGCGGTATTTGCTGCCTGGTCCCAAATGTCCCGGGGCTAAGCGAAAACATTAAGGTTACCAGCATAGTAGGACGCTACCTTGAGCATAGCAGGGTATATTATTTTTATAATAACGGAAATGAAGAGATCTACCTTAGCAGCGCTGACCTGATGCCCAGAAATCTTTATAGAAGGGTTGAAATTGCCTTCCCTTTAGAAGACGAATCGTTAAAACAGTACCTGATAAAGACTCTTCTGAATGTTGCTTTGAAAGATAATGTCAAAGCCCGGGTCCTTATGCCGAACGGGAAATATATTATCCCGGAACTGGGTAATGGTGCGAAAAAAATTAACTCCCAGGAATGGCTGATGAATTATTCAATGAAAGAAAATAAAAAGAAGATAAAACAGAAAATAAATTAAATTGATGGAAAATAGGTCAAATAAAGGATAACTTATCCTCTCTGACCTAATAAATCCTGACAATTTATCTGCTTTACTTATAGGACGCTTCGTCGCTTTTTAATCTTTACTGAAGTGATAGTTTAGCTTGATATTTTGTGCGAATATATGTAAACTTTCATTAGGATTTTTAATTTTATTGTTATCAGAATTTGGTTATAAGGAAGTATGTATCTTTTACTATTAATTGTATTGTTATCTTATTTAGTTGGCTCTATCCCTACAAGTATTATAGTAGGTAAACTGGTAAAAGGGATAGATATCAGAAATTATGGCAGCGGCAATGCCGGCGGTACTAATGTTTATCGCGTCCTTGGCTGGAAATATGGCATTCTGGTTATCCTGCTTGATGCTCTGAAAGGAGCTGTTGCAG
>JBLNEL010000385.1:0-35930 GCA_050262615.1 Bacillota bacterium | reverse complement strand
GGAAGAAGACTATAATAATTGACTGTGATCTCAGGAGGCCGCGTATTCATAAACTATTAAGCTGCGAGAAAGCTCCCGGACTTACAGATTATCTTTTTGGGAATCTCTATTATGAAGAAATAATTAGGACAAGTGAGATGAATAATCTATTTGTCATACCCAGTGGGACCAAAGTCAGTAACCCGGCAGAAGTTTTGGGTTCTGTTAAGTTTTATGAATTTATGAAAAAAATAGAAGAAGATTTTGATATTGTAATCTTAGACTCTTCACCAGTGCTGGCAGTAACAGACTCGGAGATATTATCGCATTTGGTAGATGTGTCAATAATTGTCGTTGCGGCGCATTCGACGGAAACCGACGTGCTGAAAAATGCCGCAGAATTGCTAAATAAAGATCACAACTCTACAATTGGAGTATTACTTAATAATTTTGTCTATAAAAATGGTTATGGAAATTATTATAAGAGTTATACGTATTATGATGACAGACCAAGAAAAAAAGAGAGGATATCAAATAATTAGTCAAGTCTATGTATTAAACCGAGTAACATTTCAAAGATCAGAAAGGGGATATGGAAATAAGGATATTATTAAAAAACACAGTATACCTATTAATTACTAGAGTAATCAAATTTATTGTTGGTTTTATAAGGACAAAATTAATTGCGGTTATCCTTGGCACCTACGGAACAGGAATTATTTCGCAGATAAACCAGCTGACAGAACTGATGGCTCGTTTTACTGTTTCGGGTATGAGTGACGGTTTAGTCAAAGATATTGCAGAAAGTGATAAAAACGAAGAAATATTCAGATACAAGTTAGCTGTTGCAGTTAAAACATATATTTCAATTATTTCAATATTTTTACTAACAGTATTAGTACTAGGCTTAATATTTCAAGAACAGCTCACCAGGTATTTTTTCGGAAGCAACAAATACGCCGCATATTATATCATTGGATTATTAACTTTTCCAATATTGGTAATAAATGGAATATCTTTTGCGCTTCTTAGAAGCTACAAGCAGATAAAATATATTGCTCGGAGTGAACTGATCGGGATAATTATAAATATAATTATTTTTATTCCACTTATCTATTTCTGGGGACTAAATGGAGCAGCTTTATATATTATTATAGGTTATATAACAGTTCTTTTGATCAATCACTATTATGCCAATTCCATAATACTAAAACCGGCTGGTCTGAAAACAAAAGATATATTTCGAGCGAAGATTAGCAAAAAGCTGGTTAAAGATCTGCTTGTTTTTGCGGGATACGGTTTGACTGCAGGAGTAGCTTTAATACTAGACGAAGGTGTGACAAGAGCAATTGTGGTAAGCAGGCTTGGCGTTAATGAAATTGGTATTTATAGTCCGGTAATTATACTGACCAGCCTGTTTGTTGGGCTGATAATGCCTTCAATAAGTACATACCTATACACGCGATATTGTGAATGCCGTTCAAATGATGAACTAGCAGAGGTAATGAATGACTCAATAAGATTCGTTACACTGTTAATGATTCCTTTTATTTTTATTATTACCCCAATAAGATATCAGATAATACCTGTCGTTTACAGCAAAGAGTTTATTGTAGCTGGACATTACCTGCCATGGCATCTGCTAGGTACATTGTTCTATATGTGGATGTATATTTTCGATCAGGCCATGAAGCCGACAGGAAGAATAAAAATTGGAGGAGTGATAATAATTGCTATGTGTACTATTGATATTGCTGTAGTATATGCATTTATTCCCAGGATTGCTCTATATGCTTTCATGCTGAAATTTATAATAAGTCCTGTTTTGTTTTATTTCTTTTATCTCTTCTACTGGAAGCATACAATTAACTATAAAATGAATGTAAGAAATATTCTTTTAATGGTGTATATAATATTTGGCTTTATTGTTTTAATGGCCATTGAATACATATTAACTTCAAATTTCAGGGTACCTCTTTCGGTGGGCATTATTCTAACCGGAGCGACAATATTACTGCTAAATAAGAGTGAACGGAGGGCAATTACTAGAAAGCTTGGGAATTATTTATCAGAGAATAGAGAAAATAAAAGAAATGAAAAGGTTGGAAATGAAATAGATTCATTTGTCTCCTGAAATCTCAAATTAAGCATAATTTTAATAATGATAAGATCTTATTCAGGGAAGTAAGATGAATATTTTTAATATCAGAACAGGCAATAATGAATTCAGGGATAAAAATATAGCAATAGTAGATTACCTCTTCTGGAGTTTTGTAATATTATTTACTAATCCAGGAGGTATAATAGAGGCCTTAAATCTGTTCTACATTTTCGGGAAAATAAACTTCAGAGATGTAATATTCGTTATACTTACTATTTTATACTTGATTATTCCCAAAACGTATTCGATTGTTGATCATTCCTTTATAGCAGTAAAAAGATACCTGCTAATATTTTTAATATATTTTTACCTATTCTATGTAGTATTTATTCCAAGAATAAACAATGTGGAAAATTACTCTTTAATATTCAGCATTATTAAGACACGGTATACTTTATACCATATTGCTATGTTTTTTTATATATATGTTTTCTTCAGAAGGAGGTGGGATATTTTCTTTAAAATATTTCTTCTCTCAAGTATCATAGTGCTGATCTTATTTCTGCAGGCAAGGGTAACCGGAATCAACATACTGCCAATTAGTATAATGAACAGAAACTTTGTAAATATTGACAGGAATCTTATGGTAAGTGAAGGTCTTATGCCGTTACTGATCCCATTAGGCATAGCTGTTATTGTATTAAGATTTAAGAGTCCGTACAGATATATAGTAATAGCCGGATTTGTTTTGATGTCAGCTGCGTATTTATATGCATTATGGAGAAGGAACATTATTGCCGTATTTGCATATTTTCTTTTAGCTGTATTGATAGATTCTTTCATAAAACAAAAAATGAGCAGACTAGCAATAAATTCACTTAAAGCTGCTGCATTTCTGGCAGTTATGACAGTGGCCTTTTATTTTATATCACCAAAGTACACAAAAGCTGCTCAAGTTGCGCTGCTGGAGACAGTGTCTGTTGTAAAGGAAAGCAAGACTACTTCGGGGCAAAGTGATGTGCGTCTTGGGTTAAACAGGCCATTTATTAACAATTTGTTTTATAAGAACCCGGTATGGGGAACAGGTTTTGATAACCGATGGAGGATTCGTCAGGGTGATGAACAGGGATATGAAGCCGCTGATTATCCGCTGCTTGCAGCATTAGCAATGTTCGGTCTAATAGGCATATTACTTTTTGGACCAGTTTATCTTCATATTATTAAGACTATAATATCAGATTTGAAGTATATACGAGGTCATCCAGGGAAAAAAAATAATGCCATGCAGTTACTTTCAATTACATTTATTTTGTTCTTCTTATACCACCTGATGCAGTATTTTAATTATTATATTTTCATCTCAGTGACAGATGATTTCATTAATTATTTTTTCCTGTCATTATACTATTCATCAAGGGCCGGGTATTATTATTCTGAATACACTGCACAAAAAATGATTCCGAATGCCGCATGAATACTAATTGATATTTTAGTCTTTCTAAACTGAATTAACATAAATTAATATTTTCAATCACTGTTATAAGTAAAGCAAAGCTAAGAGAAAATTAAATAGTAAGATAAATTTATGAATAAATATACTTATAATATTTTCAGAAAACTCAGAAGCATTAGAAAAGGGCTGCCTGAGGATCCAAAAAACATATATATGCGCCTGCTGGAAAGCCAGTACTGGCCATATGAGAGGGTTATTAATTATCAGCTGGATAGAATAAATAGACTTTTAAGTACGGCCAAAAAATCTTCTGAATATTATGCAATAATGTTGAAAGATATTTCTTTACCATTGAAGAGTATTGAAGAATTCGATAAAGCAGTGCCCCATATAACGAAAGATATAATAAAAACACATAATGAAAAACTTAAAACAAAGTATTATATACCAAACTATAAACACACCTCAAGCGGCAGTACTGGTGATCCTATTACCATATTCACTTCAGGTATTTCAGAAGCATACAGAGATGCAGGCCTCTTAAGGTTTTATAGTTGGTGGAAGATTTCTCCGCATGAAAACAATGTCCTTATATGGGGAAAAAAAGCTACCAGGAAGCAGAGCTTTTTAATGATTGAGAAATTAAAAAGTTATGTAAGAAACAGGCATGACATCAATGTTTTTGACCTGGGTCCAAAAACAATTAAACAATATTATGAAAAGCTTGTGCAGATAAAGCCTGCCTATATTCGCGGCTTTAAGTCGGGAATACTGCAGTTAGCCGAATTAATTGAAGAAAACAGACTGAATGTAGATAAATTAAGGCTAAAACTCGTTGTTTCAACAGCAGAAGTATTACTGGAGAATGAACGGACATATATGGAAAAAGTTCTTCATTGCCCTGTAGCCAATGAGTATGGCAGTTCTGATATAGGCCAAATAGCCTTTGAATGCCCACATCGTTCGATGCATATTTATGAAGAAGCCGTATATGTTAACACAAACGAGAGGAATGAAATTATTGCAACAGAAATTTACAATGATTCTATGCCTCTAATAAATTACAGGAATAACGATATAGTAATATTATCGAATAAGGTCTGTACATGCGGAAGAAAATCCAGAATAATATCAAGGATTGAGGGAAGAGACGAAGAATTAGTTAAGAAAAAAGATGGTCAGAAGGTAAGTCCGATTATTTTTATTTATATAATGATGGAGCTTGATGATATTGGTCTGGGAGACCGGGTATTAAAATGGAGAATTGTTCAAAACCAGGATAAGTACCGGTACTATATTGTACCAAAGCCGGGCTACAATAAACAGGTAGAAGACTATATAAAAAAAAGACTGCATGAAGAATTCGGAAATGATAAAACCGTGGAGTTTTTCATTACTGATAATATTCCCCGTGATAAAAGCGGAAAATTAAGACTATATACGAGAATCGATTAAAGATCTTGCTATTGAAAATAAGTATTAAACTTTAACCAAAGCAGCTGATAGAGAAATTAATGGAAAAGAAATATCTGATATATTTTTGCAAAGGGATTGAATCGGTTTTTGATTCGCAAGTGCTTGAACTGATAAAATCAATTAGTGAAAGAAGAGTTTTCCGCAGTGTATATTTATTTCTGGGCATAAGAGATAATAATGAAATGCAGGAATTACAAAAAAGAAAAATACCAGAGGGAATAAAAGTCATTACTTATAAAACTTATCCGAACTATGTAATTTTCAACTATCTTACCAAAAGGCAGCTGGAGAAAACAATAAGGGACAACAGAGAGGTATTTACTGACCCGGTTATACATATCCGTGAAGAGCTTATGGCCTGGCATGTCTCAGAAGTATTAAAAAAGAAATATTGCTCAAAAATATTGCCAGATATAAGAGGAGCAACAATAGAAGAGATACTTGAAAACGATAGGTTATCTATTATAAAAAGAATTTTCAAACTTTGGAATTACAGACGTGCTTTAAAATATTTAGATAATTTCAGGAAGATATCAGCCGTTTCCGAGTCATTAAAAAAGTATCTGGCTGAAAACTTTAAGATTAATGAAAAAAAAATATCAGTAACTCCTGATCTGGCCGGAAAACATTTCAGATATGATAAGAGCCAAAGGAGCAGTATCCGAAAAGAACTGAATCTGAATGATGAAGAAACCCTGATTATAGTGTCAAATGGCAGTACCAGTCAGTGGCAAAACTGGCAAGATAGCGGAATTCTGCAGATGATTGCAGGAAAAAATATTAAAATACTGAACCTTTCGAGATATAGCGTAGTGCATAAAAATATAATAAATAAGTTTGTTAAATATGAGGCTGTTCCGTTATACCTGCAGGCAGCAGATTTAGCCATTATCTGGAGCAATAGAAGAACAGTAACCATGGTGCGTTCTCCTGTAAAGTTCAGCGAATATATATGCTGCGGGCTTCCCATAATTGCAAATGATTCAGTAGATATGATAACAGATTATATTAAGAAAACCTCATATGGCATTCTGTTAAAAAATATAGATCAAATAGATGATAGTATAATAAGCAGATTAAAAAATATTGACAGAACAAAAATTGCAAATTATGGACAAAAATGGGTGGGGTATGAGAACATAACTGATTCTTATCTGCAGATATATAACTCCCTTTGCTGAATTAATGACATGATCTATCAAAGAATAAAACCAATATTTCTGATGAGAAAGCATATCATAAAACTTCTGAGGTATACTGGAATACCAATTGTTTTAAGAGAGACAATACAGAAAAATATGGTGACAATAATTACGTTTCACAATCCTGAGGCAGATACCTTTTTTTTATGTGTAAAATACTTAAAAAAGCAGTATAACATAATATCATTGGACCGATATATAAGTTCGCTGGAGAATGGAGAGGTTCTTCCTGTCAAAAGCGTGGTCATAACCCTGGATGACGGACATAAGGATAATTATAAGTTAATGAAAATAATAAAAGAAATGGAAGTTCCTGTAACTATATTTTTATGTTCAGAAATTGCCGGAACAAACAGACATTTCTGGTGGACACATATTAGCAGTAAGGAAGAGTTGAGAAAATTAAAGAGAATTCCAGAAACAGAAAGGAGAAGATATTATAAGAAATATGACTTCGACTATCTAAGAGACTATGAAGAGGGGCAAAGGCAAAGCTTAAATGCAGAAGAGATCAAGGAAATGCTAGGCTGCGGGCTTGTGGATTTCCAATCGCATACAAGGTATCATTTTATTTTGGATATGTGTATTGATTCGACAGCCTATGACGAAATAAGTCAGTCAAAAATCACATTAGAGGAAAAGTCGGGCAAGGAAATATATGCAATAGCTTTTCCAAACGGTATCTATACCGAAAGAGATATTTCCTTTGTAAAACAGGCTGGGTATAAATGTGCGCTGACAACTGAGGAAGGCTATAATAATAAAAAAACTGATCTTTACAAATTAAGGAGGCTCTCGGTAAGAGATAGTTCGGGTATAGATGAAATAGTTGTTAGGACATCAGGATTATGGGGAATGTTAAAAAAAATCAGAAGGGCGATATATAGCAAAAATATAGATTAAATAATTCTTAACAAACAGCATATTGAATCATGAAAAAGCTTCTTGCTGCATTTTTTATCCCTGTTTTTTTATACTGCCAGACTTCTAATGCTGTTCCATCTGGTGAACTTATAGAGGGGTTTGGAAACATTAATGGATGGATACTTGGAGGGGGAGAGTGCTTTTATTGTTTAGACAAGGTAAATTTTACCCAGGGGTTATCATCTATAATGATCGGCACTCATTGTCCAGGAAAAATATCCGCTATCACAGAAAAGATATATTTGGATTTTAGGAATTATGAGACATTTTCAATTGATCTCTATTTCCCGGATGTGCCAAAAAATATTGTGAATTTTCGTGTGGAACTATCTTCAACAAAACTTGAAAGGTCTTATCTACGTGCAAATATTACAGCTGGTACCAGAGTATATAAGGGGTGGAACCGTCTGGTATTTTCCAAATCCGATTTCTCTTTAGTATATGGAGCTGAAAACTGGTCGAATATTATGAGAGAATTAAGAATTTCTCAATGGGTTGAAAATGATACGAGCACGGTGACTATTGATAATTTCAGGGGTTATCCTCACAAGGCACAGCCTATTGCAATTATAACTTTTGATGATGGAGTTATATCGCAAAAAACAATTGCAAAGCCAATTTTAGATTCTCTTGGTTTTAAGGCCACAATATTTATTAACGGCTGCAATGCAAATAGCAAAAGTAAAGAATATCTACATTGGCCGGATCTTGACAATCTGTATACAGAAGGATGGGATATAGGTAATCATACTTACAGCCATACTTCTTTAGTAGAATTATCAGACTCGCTGCTTGACTGGGAAATTAATGGAGCCCGAGATACTTTAATAAAACATGGTTATGACAGATCAAGTGATTATTTTTCTATTCCATTTGGCCAATTCAACTCTAAAGTGCTTTCAAAGATACGAGAGAAAAATAAACTGGCTCGTAACTCAAATGATTGGAGGTACCAGTCTCATCCTACCGGATTAGGATATGACTACTTTATGCTCAGAGAGCACAATGAAACCCAAGGCATAATGGAGCAAATCAGAGATATTGATGAAGCTATTCAACGGGGGCAGCTGCTTGTATATTTATTCCACGATATTTCCACATATGCCCAGAAATTCAGTTCAATTATGCACAATTTAAAGCTAAGGCAGGATAATGGTCTATTAAAAGTAATGACAATAAGTCAATACTGGAACTTTCTAAATACAGATACAATTGAAAATTCAGAGAAGCAGGATGGAATTTTCCGCTATGATCTTTTACAAAATTATCCCAATCCCTTCAATCCAACTACAAAGATCGACTACGAGCTGGAAAATGAAAGTTTTATAAGCATTAGAATTTTTAATATTCTGGGGCAGGAGGTTCGAACCCTTTACAATGGAATTCAAAGTAAGGGCAAGCATAGGGTTTTATTTGATGCTTCAGGACTAGCAAGCGGAATATATATTTACAGAATGGAATATGGGAATAATGTTATCACCAGAAAAATGCTGTTACTGCAATGAAAAAATAAAATGAGACAATTATTAAATTATCAACAAAAAAAATTAGAGAACCACAAAAATAACAATCATCCAATTAGTGTACTTATAACATCACCCTCAATCGATCCTGACGAACATATTGGAGGCATTGCTACATTTACTAGTCTTCTTTTGCAAAATAATTCCGAAGTAAACTATATACATTTTGCAAGGGGAAGAAAGAAGGATCAGAAAAGAGGAGTTATGTGGTTCATCAAGCAACCTGCAATCTTCGCTGATTTTTTTTTAACGCTGATAAAGTCAAAAGAGACAAAGGTTGTACATATCAATATGCCGCTGGATAAACTGGCTGTTTTAAGAGATACAATTTTAGTAGTGATTGCGTCAATTTGCATGAGAAAGATAATACTTCATCTGCACGGGGGCAAATACAGCCTGAACAGATCTACACCATTCTTAATAAAAAAAATAGTAAGATTATCAATCGGGTTATCCAGCAAGTTAATTGTGTTAGGAAATGAAGAGAGGAAATATTTGATTGAATATTATAAGGTCAAGCCACAAAAGCTTCGACTCCTTTATAACGCAGTAAAGCTTGAAGAAAGCATAGAGGAAAAACAATATAATTCCACAATAAATATTCTTTACTTAGGCAGAATAGAAAAAAGTAAAGGATTAAGAGAAATATTGCTGGCTTTAAGACTATTAAGTTTCAAATATAGTGTCAGGCTTATAATAGCAGGTGAGGGCACTGAGAAAGAAAAATTTCTTCAGGAATGTGAGGTGCATATTCCGGGGAAATATGAATATATGGGAGTAGTGACAGGAATAAGGAAGCAATTAATTTTTAACAAGTCACATATTTTTCTTATGCCATCATATTATGAAGGGTTGCCATATTCTCTATTAGAGGCAATGGCAAATAAATTAATTCCGGTTGTAACACCTGTCGGTTCAATACCAGAGGTTATAGAAGATGGATGTAATGGGGTAATAGTTCCAGTAAATGATTATAAGAAGATATTTATGAGAATAAGCGAACTTATTGAAGACCCTCAAATGATGCAAACAATATGTAACAATGCATATAATCATATCAGATCAAGATATTCCTTAAGAGATCATATTAAGCAAATTAATCAGATATACTTTGGTTTAAGCAATTAAAATAAATGTTACATTAAAATGAAGACAATACTATTTGACATTAATCATCCATGTGATATAAATCTATTTAAGAATGTCATCTCCAAGTTATCAGAAGATAAGGACAATGAGGTTCTTATAACATATTTAGAGAGAAAGCCGGTTCCAGCGATCATAAAAAAAGAATTGCCTGAAATAAAAAAAAAGCCGATAGGAAAACACAGAGGCACGATATTATCAATTTTATTCGAAGCTAATATAGTAAAATTCTTCAGGCTGTTTATTTACGTTTTGCTGAAGCGTCCAGATCTGGGCGTCAGTTTTGGCAGTTTTGTACTTGGAGCAGTATGTAAAATATTAAGAATTAAAAATATTCAGTATTATGATGATCCTGAAAATGAAAAAAATAAAGTGCTTCAGGAAATTACTGCTGACGAGCTATATTATCCAATTTTTTTTTCTGAGACAAGGAAAATTAAAAAGTTTCATGCCTTAAAAGAGTGGGCGTATCTATCACCAGCATATTTTACTCCGAATGCAGATATAATAAAGAAATATAAAATTACAGAAAAGAACTATATATTCATTCGTGAAGTATCAACAAAAACAACAAACTATATAGGTCAGGAATCCAATTGGTTATATTTGATTAAAGATGCTATTCCGGAATCTTGTGATGTAATCTTATCGTTAGAGGATAAAAGTAAAAGGCATTTATATCCTGAAAAATGGATATTATTAAGCGAGCCCGTAGAGGATATATATTCTATTATATATTACAGCTGCATGCTGATATCTTCCGGTGACAGCATGGCCAGGGAAGGAGCATTGCTGGGGGTCCCATCAATTTATTCAGGTGAAAGACTTATGCAGGCAAATACTTATCTGGAGAACATGAAAATATTAAAGAAAATTCAATTTAGTGATCTGAATAATTATATAATCAACTTTTTTAATAACAAGATTACATGGCCCGATCAGCTCTCAGTAAGGAGAGAGTTGTCTCAAAAATTTGACGACCTTAATGATATTTTCCTGAAACACATAAAATCAGGATTAGACAGTAAACGTTATAGTTATTAAATAAAGAAATTACATTATTACTTTAAAAATATAAAGCTAATTAATTAAAAGTGTGAGGAGTAACTACAAAAAACAAATTAACACCTGACAATTAAACATCTCTTATTACTTATCAAAATATCCTTTCAAGCTAAATCATTGAAGATCAGGTATTCTTTAGCAAAGCAATGTGCTGCTGAAAATTGTGTCTAATACCCTTTGACTGTATGTGAAACATTAAGCTGGAGGTGATGTCATGTTTGAAGGAATTACAGACAAGCTCGCCCAGATAAATCTGATCAAGAAAGTATTCCCGGAAGTTTTTGAAAATAAAGTAAATCCACCGACGGTTAATTCTCCTGAAGAATTCTATGCTGCCTTTGTAGATTTAGATCCCAAAAAGACAAAAATAACTGAGACCGTTCTCTATGAAGATATTTACAAGATATATGACACGGTTGAAGATATTGATGTAGCTAATATAATAAATCTTAAAAAATTGAATGACGTATGTGAACCAGAGGAGTTTCTGGAGGCTATAAGTAAAAAACTTCCATTAAAGGGAAAATTCATCTGTCATGCTGAGACGGTTGAACAGAGATATAAAAGGATAATAAATAAATATCCCCGCGTTATATCAGGGCCTTTATATATTCTGGATTTTATCATTTGGCGCTTACTTCCCAAATGGAGATTTAGTAAAAAGTTATTTTTGCTTTTAACTAAAGGAAAGAATAAAGCCTTCTCTCTGGCTCAAATTCTGGGACTTTTTGCTTATTATGGTTTTACAGTAAATTATTTAAAAGATATTAATGATATTACATATTTTGCATTTGAGAAAGTTAAAATACCCTGTATAGATTGTAAGCCCTCCAGCGGAATAATTTTCAGAATGGACAGAGTTGGAAAAGGCGGCAGGGTCATTAAGCTATATAAGTTAAGGACAATGCACCCATATTCGGAATATATTCAGCAGTTTGTATATGATTTAAACGGGTCTCAAAATGGTGACAAATTAAACAATGATTTCAGAGTAGCTTCATGGGGAAGGGTTTTCAGGAAATATTGGATAGATGAATTGCCAATGCTGATAAACTGGCTGAAGGGAGAAATTAAACTAGTAGGGGTTCGTCCGTTAAGCCTATGTAAGTTTAATATGTATCCTGAAGAATTACAACAATTGCGTATTTCATGTAAACCCGGATTAATACCACCTTTTTATGCTGATCTTCCCAAAACTTTTGATGAGTTATTATTGTCCGAAAAAAAATATCTTTTGGCTTACAAGAATAATCCAATAAAAACAGACGTAAAATACTTTTTTCAATGCATTTATAATATTCTTATTAAATCTGCAAGAAGTGCATGAAAAAGATTTAATGCAAAAAGTATAATGCAAAAAGTATTTTACGTCACTTAATAAAAATCTAAATTGACTTTTTACTTAATCATTTTTTTAATGAAGCTGCGGGCATATTAGCCGAGTAGGTTGCAGCCGGAGTAAAAGCACTTAAATTTCCACTCGTATCTTTTGACCTTAGCCAATAATACCTTTTATCGGTTGTGGATAAAACATCTCTGTAAGTTGTTACAGACTTACTTACCGATGCAAGCAGCTTTGCAGTTGAGCTATCATTAGTCAGACTGCTATATATGTTAATTGAAGCAAGATCAGGATCAGCAGGGTTTGTCCATTTCAAATCAACATAATTTGAGGAAGTACTTCCCGAGACTGCAAAATCAGTAATTGTAGATGTAACATTAGTAGTAAGGTCAGTCATTTGAATATCATCAAAATGAATTGTCACATCACTCTGCTGAGATGAGAAATTATTCCAGTCAGGCTTATAGGCGCCGAGTTTAAGGTAGTACTCAGTATTTTTAGTCCAGCCCCATGTCCTGTCATTATCACTATAAACCAAAGTATCATTCTTAAACAATTTGAAATACCCATGGCCGGCTCCCGAAAGAGAATCAGCCTTGAATTCAAAAGTCCATTTCTGCCATCTTCCTGCATCGGCAGCAGCATTTCCAAATGAAGTTCTATGGAAAATTGTTCCGCCATTAGGAACAGATATATAATCCTCAACATAATACTGGGTTCCATTGTGTCCGAAACATCTTGGAGGTGCTCCAGGTCCGTAAACGCCAGTCTGTTTAAACTGGGTTATCATATTTAAGTTATTTACACCTGAATAATCGAACTTAAAGTTACTTGGAATAAAATACTTATAGCTTATTCTGAAAGTATGTCCATATGTAAAATAGAAATTTCTTCTCTGAAATTCTGCTCTGGGTTTTCCATTTGCAAGACCCGAATAGTTGTCGCTTTTCAATATCTGAACCCTGGTTACAGTTGGACTTGGGTTAACAGCATCTGCATGCGGATTTGCCACAATATACACTCTGTTTTGTATTGATTGAATTTCCCAATCAGAATTCCAATTAGAATCAACTGATGGTGAAATACTTAATGGCAGGTTTGAGTTAGTATAGTTAGAATAAAGTACAGCAGAAAGACTAGTTGGTGCAGCTGGAGGAGTAATATCTCCAGTACCGCCGCCAGTACCGCCGCCAGTACCCGTTGTATAAATTGTAGGATCAAATACGAGTTTGGGATTTATTGTCTTTCCAGCAGCAATCATACTATCTATATAGCTCTGTTTTAAGTATCCTAAATCCAGATTAGTCTGAAAGTCCTGAATAGCATATCCTTTTAGATTAGAGTACCTGATAGAAAGTTTAGCTATTTCTTTTGCCCAGGTTATAAAATCCAGACGATAGGGTTCAGAATAGCCGCAAGTCGAACATAACAAAGGGCTTTTTGTAGGAGGTTTAAGTCCCACATAAACAGTAGTTCCGGAGGATTTTGCCTTTATCAGAAAGTTATGAAGACCTTTCCAGGTGTTATTTTCATCAATATTATAAATATATATAGCAGCGCTTACCTTTTTCATTTGCGGAACAGAAGATTTGGTTTGTGCATCTGAAGTATTAAACAAGCCAATTACCGCGAATAAAGCAATTATCATTCGGAAAGAAACAGCAAGGATTAAAAGCTTATTTTTATTTTTTATGTTAATATTTATCATTTCAATTATACTTTTAGTTAAAAAAAACAATTATGAAATAAAAATCAAATTTGAGATTAAGGGGTCTTTTATTTAACGAGGGTCATCTTCTTACTTGAAGTATATCCATTTGTACTTAGTTTATAAATATATATACCGCTTGAAAGATTCTCTGCATTGAAAACCAGCGAATGCCTGCCAGCCTCCTGATATTCATTTACAAGTGTGCATACCTCATTACCAATTGAATCGTAAACCTTTACTGTGACCATGCTTCCCTGTGGTATTTGATAGTTTATCAACGTGCTCGGGTTGAAAGGATTAGGATAATTCTGATCTAAGTTATAGTCTGTTACCTGAGTGTTTTCGACAGAGGTCAAACTATTGTCAAATACAAAGTTATCAAAATTATAATCAGCTAAGCTATCGGCGGCTGTTCCATCCAATCTCATAATAACCCTGGTTACATTTTTGTAATTTAAGGTAAGATTCTGCCAGGTCTTAACATTCGAAAAAGTTGATGTGTATAGTTTTGTTGACCCGTTCCAGCCTTCAATTATAAGGCTGCCCAGACCTGCTTCACTGACCTGATAAGCAGCTAAGGATTTCAAGTTAAACGACTTATTGTCAGTTTTTGTGATCCTTAGCTGATCATCAACCGGATTTTGGAATACAAAATAAATACCTGTATTATCGACGTTAAGATTGTATCCATAATTTGTAAAGAAGGGTTTATTGCTGGAGAAAGATGTAGTGCCGATAGTAAAACCAGAAGACAATGACTGATCCGGGTTCCAGCCCTGATCATCGAACGTAATCTGAATTTGTCCAAACAAGCGTGAGGACATAAACATAATTACAAAAAAAAGAATTGAGTTTTTTACTCTCATCGTATTTCACCTATTATCGTTTCTTAAATAATCAATCGTCGGAAGCATAGCAGACAATATGGGTGCCAGAGGAGGAGTAATAGTAGCACAAAAGCAACTGCTTTAATTCAAATCTGAGAAAACAGGAGGAAAATAGAAGGATTTCGGGGGTTATATAAAAAATTTATGAATCTAAAAGACAAACAAAATAAATGGAGTTTTTGACAAAAAGCTGGTTGATATTAAAACTCTGGCTAAATATGATCAGGAAAGCGGCTCTCCCGAAAGATGAAAAGCTTATGCGGAATAATTGGATATTTTGTTGTAAATATTCAAAAATTATTCAAAGTCCAATTGATATTTAAGCGTAATAAGTTATTTTTGTACAATATTTTTACCATATGAACCAATAATAAAGAAAGGCAGGTCGCATGAAACTTCGCAACAAGACTTTGATGGCTATGATTATTGTACCTTTGCTGTTTAGCCAGATCACAAAAGCTCAATCACTCGATGAAACCTTAAACAAGCTCTCAAACCAGGCAGCTCAGGCATATCTGGGACCAGCCAGCAGCGGATTTGGTGCAAACCTTAATTCCGGTTGGGCCAACAGGGCGCCGAAAGCAAAGCTCTTCGGATTAGATCTTCAGTTTGGGGTCGTTGCCATGGGTGCTTTTATGTCAGATAATAACAAGACCTTCAGTTTTGGGGGTGAATACAGTTTTACTGCTGAACAGGCAGAGCAGATGACTACAGGTATTTCGAACGCTCAGGCCCGTCAGTATGTTATGTCAAGGCTTACATCAGATAAGTTTCAGGTTGGATTCTCCGGACCGACAGTCGTTGGTAAGAAGGATGATCACATTAAGGTTGAATTCAGCGGAAAGCAGTATTCAGTAAACGGTGCAAATTACAATGTTCCTGCACAGAAAATTGATCTGGGTGTGGGCGGGGTTCTGGATAATGTTCCGATTCTTCCTCTGGGCGCTCCTCAGTTAACTATCGGTACAATATACGGCACACAGGTATCATTCCGTTATGTACCGTCAGTAAAGATTGATGATAATCTGGGTGAGACAAAGTACTTTGGTTTTGGAGTTCAGCACAATATAGGTGCATGGCTTCCTGTTCCGCTGCCGGTAGATCTTTCTTTAGGTTTTTTTACGCAGAATCTTAAAGTAGGTGATATACTTGAGAGTTCAGCTACTGAATACGGAATTTATGCAAGTGAAACATTCGGTCCCGGAGCACTTAATGTTACTCCATATGCTGGCATTTCACTGCAGAGTTCAAAAACTTCAGTTAAGTATGATTATGAGTACACCATCAAAAACGCTCAAGGTGGTATTGAAACTCACAGCGATAGAATTGCTTTCGATTTAGATGGAGAGAATACCTCAAAGCTTACAGTAGGGCTTGCATTTAAGCTTGCAATAATCAACATAAACGTTGATTACAATGTAGCTAAGTATAACACTGTAAGTGCAGGAGTAGGATTTATATTCTAATTAATATTATTTAAAGCAAGGTTTTATGGTAAAAAAAAGCGGAACTCTGTTCCGCTTTTTTTATATAAGATACTACATAAGATATTTCAAGCCGGCTGAGCAAAAATGAATGATACTTCTGTGCCTTTGCCAGGATGGCTAATGACTTCAATATTACCGCAGTTTATTTCAACTAGTTCCTTGCATAATGCAAGTCCAAGGCCAGAGCCAATCTCTCCATGTGTCCCTTTTGTTGTATGGGCAGAATCAATTCTGAATATTTTTTCAATGGCTTCTTTTTCCATTCCAATACCTGAATCAGAGACTGTAACTTTTATCGAATCTTCTGATTTAACAGAACTAATACTGATCAGACCACCGTGAGGAGTGAACTTTATTGAGTTTGAAATAAGATTCCTGAGAATTGTTGAAAGGCTATTCAGGTCAATATATATAAAGCAGTCTCTGTCAATAAGATTATTAATTGTTATTTCTTTATTTGAGGCAGCCGAGGAAAACAAATTAATTATACCAGTAACTTCTGCAAAGAGGTTGAACACAATAGGCTTTAATTCAATCTTCCCGGTTTTAACTCTTGACCATTCAAGCAGGTTGGTTAAAAGCTGATATATTTTTTTTGAAGTAGAATGCAGACTTCGTGCATATTCAGCAATATCTTCCATGCTTAAAGAATCCAAATTGGAAGCCAAATCCTCTGTTATGCCCATAAATCCTGAAAAAGGGCTTCTAAGGTCGTGAGCTAAAATTGAAAAGAATTTGTCTTTCATAGCATTTGATCTTTTCAATTCTTCTGCATATTCACGAAGAAGCAATTCAGATTCCTTTCGCTCAGTAAGGTCTATCAAAATACCGTTATAGACCAATTCATCGCCCACCATTGTTGGCAAAGCTCTTCCCTGGAACCATTTTAATTTACCATCTTTGCAGATAATTTGTCCTTCATATCCCCAAGGGGTTCGGGATGTTATTGCACTTGATATAGAATCAAGAAAACTCTGTCTATCCTCATCCGGGATTTGTGCTCCCAGATTCCATTCGGGGCTATTTGATTCAACCGGAAAGCCAAACATTTCAGTGGCACGTTCACTTATATAGGAAAAATATGAAGAACCGTCAGGCCTTACACGAAACTGATAGACTACTCCTGGAACGTTCTTTGCCATATCGCTTAGCCGCTGCTCGTTTTGCCTGAGAAGCTCTATAGCGTAAAGGTGTTCAGAAACATCCCTAAAGATAGCGAAAGTGCCGGAAAATTCACCTGAACGTTGAACTCGGGGTGTGGCTGTTATAAGAATTGTTTTTTTCTGTCCGTTATCAAGAATTATATCAGAATCAAATACACTTCGTCTTCCTTTTCTCCTTTGGGCAGTTTGTTCGAGGATCCTTTGAAACTGCTCTTTTTCATAAAATTCAGACAGATTTCGGCCAGCTAATTTACCAGGCTGGACACCAAAGATCTCTTCGCCGGAACGGTTGGCAAAAATAATGTTCTCATCCGGATCAACGAAAGCAATGCCTTCACCGATATTGTCTACAAGATGTCTGAAAAGTATTTCGCTACCTTTTAAATTATCTGCGTCTAACCACTTCTCATTAATCCGTTCATTTTCAAGTTCTTTTTGGGACCGGTAAAGCCTTAAAGCCGTACTAATGGCTGCTGAAAGAACAGTCTCCGGTGAATTCTTTATCACATAGCCATAGGAATTGATCTTTTCTGTCTTTTTTATGTTTTCCAAGGAATTATCTGAATAAAGAAACAAAACGGGAATATTATTTTCCTTTTGAATCTGCAGTACAGTTTCAATAGAATCATCCATATCAATATCGATCATTATCAGATCAATACTGTCCGGTTTAATTTTTATCAACTCAATTGCATCATTACCCGAGGGTGCATGAATTAACCGAAAGCCTTTCTGATATAACCCATTTTTATCCGGCTGTGCAATCAAAAGGTCATTCCCGATACAGAGTATTTTCTTAGAAATTATTTTCATAGACTCCAGTCATAAAACATCGAATTTGAAAGGTCAGAAGAAAAATCAAATAAAAGACTACAGACATCAGCCAAACTACAGACATCAGCCAAACTACAGACATCAGCCAAACTTCAGGCTTCTGCAGTTTATCTAATAATCCACCTTATTATCGGAGTCTGAGCAAAAATAATTAGGGCAAAGAATTATCCCCGTCTTTTGAGAAGGCTGGATTTAGCATTTTCAGGCGGGTGCGGTCATATAAGACTGCTGAAAGTCCTAATATGGAAAAGATCATCATAAAGGCAGACATTGGAAGAGGGGTTCCATTATGGAAAAAGCTTACAAAGGCAGAAGCAGCTGCGCCGAAGACCATCTGCAGGCTGCCAAGCATAGCTGATGCTACGCCGGCATTTTTAGCAAAAGGTTCAAGAGCAAGAGATGTAGTATTAGGGTTTAAGTAACCAAGCCAGAAAAGATAAATAAATATCAAAATCATAATTATTAAATAATTAAGGTTCATTATAACAGAAGCGACCAGAAGAACTGAAGCTGCAAACTGCAGGCTTAATGTAACAGTAGTTATCTGTCTGCTGCTTTTTCTTGAAAGCCAAAGTCTGTTAAACTGGCTTGCAGAAATAAGGGCCATTGCATTTAAGCCATATATCCAGCCAAAGAGAGTTTCAGAAATACCAAAAAGCTGAATAAATACAAAAGAGGAATCTGAAATATAGCTGAATAGTGCTGCAGAGGCAGCTCCGCTTGCGACAGAATAAACAAAAAAAGTTCTGTTTCTGAATAATGAAAAATAACCTGAAACTAATTTAAATGGATGAAACGAAACCGAATGATCTGCTTCCTTTGACTCCGGCAGAAATTTAATTATCACAAAAGTAATAAGTGCAGCCACAGTAAGCATCAGAACAAAAATAAAGCGCCAGCCGAGCGATGTAACAATAAGTCCTCCTAAGACAGGTGCTACAATGGGAGCCACACCCATAACCAGCATCATCATTGAAAAGACCTTTGCGATCTCACTGATTGGGAAAAGATCTCTTACAATTGCACGTGAAGCAACCATTCCAACACATCCTCCCAAAGCAAGCAAAAACCTGAAAGCCACAAGAGTATATATAGATGGAGATAAAGCGCAACCTACAGATGAGGCCATATAAATAACAAGTCCTGCAATAAGAGGCTTTTTCCTTCCGTATCTATCGAAAACAGGGCCATAGAAAAGTTGTCCAAACGATATACCAATAAAATAGCTTGTCAGCGATAAAGTTACATGTTCAATATCAGTCTTAAGGTCTGATGCAATAGATGGAAAACCGGGAAGGTAAGCATCAATAGAAAACGGGCCGATTGCAGTTAGGAAGCCGAGAGTAAAAATAATTCTTAAGCGTTCTTTATTATTCATTTATTCCTGGTTATTACTTTTTATATAGTATTCTATAATAAATTTTAACAAAAATAAGCGAACAATATAATAAGAAAAACGTACCGCATCATGCAAATCTTAAATCACGCAGCTTTTTTTGCCTTGTTTTTTATGTGCAGAAATTTGTAATAAAAAAGCAGAAATTTATACGGAAATAAATGAACGTTGATATCTTACCGCCTCTTTAACAAGCTTCAATTAAAAAGTATAAAGGAATTGGCACAATGGTTTATATGAAAGGATCTGGTAGAAAACAAAGAAAGGGATGGCAAATGATTTAAATACACAAAGGGGGAACAATATGAAACGGGGTTATTTTCTACTTCTGTTTATTCTTTTACTGCTAGTTATTTTTGTATCAAGAGATAAAGATCACATAGACAATCCAACAAAATCTTTACCACGCCAGCATTCAACCTCATCTCCAGAATCGCCTAAGGAAATGAAAAAAGGCCGCCTGGAATATTTTTTTATGATATTAAGGGACCCTGCGACAAATCACATTCCGGCCAATATACGGCAAAAAGAGCTGGAATTTGCAAATTCTTATAAAAGGTTAAACAAGTCAGCCGCGCAGAGTCTATTATCTCCTAACTGGATTGAAGCAGGGCCGAATGATGTAGGCGGGCGTACAAGGGCTCTGGCAATTGATCTTGACAATCCTAACACTGTGCTTGCCGGGGGTGTTTCCGGAGGTATTTGGAAATCAACCAATAATGGAGAAACCTGGCAGATGAAAAGTCAGGCATATCAGGCCTTAAGCGTTACATCGATCGCGCAGGATCCAAGACCAGGTTTCAGAAACATATGGTATTACACAGCAGGTGAATATATCGGGGGAAGCGCATGGGATATGAGCGGACAGGCCCGGTTTATGGGAGATGGGGTATATAAATCGACCGATAGCGGTGAAACATGGAATATACTTCCCTTTACACAAAGCAGTGATCCTGCAAGGTGGGAATCAGATTTCGATTACACCTCAAAGGTTATTGTCAGCAAAACAGGGAATGTTTTCATTGCATGCAATGGTTTTGGAATATCCCGTTCTGCAGATGGCGGCAAAACATTTAAGAGATCATTAGGCGGAGTAGGAGAGCACCGCTTCAGCGATATTGTCATTGCCGCAAACGGAATGCTGATAGCTGTAATTTCAGATCCTCTTACAGGTTATAATGCAAAGAATTCACCCGGAATATATAAATCATCTGATGAGGGATTAAGCTGGACAAACACTACTCCAAAGGATTTTCCCACTTCTCACAGCAGGAGTGTTCTGGCCACTGCTCCTTCAAATCCTGATATTGCCTATGTATTTACTTTTACAGGAATAACAAATAACAACCGTGAAGAGATCCTATTCTATAAAATGAACTTATCGACAGGGGAGAGTGAAAACAGATCTGCAAATCTGCCGGAGTTCGGTTCAAGCAATGTATTCGGGGGTTACATTGACACACAGGGCAACTATAATATGACTCTGGCAGTAAAGCCCGATGATGAGAACTTTGTACTTATTGCAGGTACATGTCTTTTCAGGTCAACAAACGGGTTCAGTACAAAATCAAATAATAAACTAAAGGACTGGATAGGAGGATATCATACAGAGCAGAGAGCTTTGTACCCTAATTTTCATTGTGACATACATTGTTTCAGTTTTGATCCTACAGATCCCAATAAAATGTGGTGGGGACATGATGGAGGAGTCAGTTACACGACGAATATAGCAAATACCATCTACACCGATTATTTTCCGTGGGAAAACAAGAATCATGGTTATAATGTGACACAGTTCTATACAATTACGATTCCAGAGAAGGCAAATGATAATCGAATAATGGGAGGCACACAGGATAACGGTACACCGATATTTTCCTGTGATGGAACATCAACCACCATTTCTGAAGATGTCAGTACAGGAGATGGAGCCTATGCGTACTTTGGGAAAGACTATGCCTATGTTTCTTCGCAAAATGGTTTTGTAGCAAGGTTAACGTACGACAATAATGGAAAGCCTAATACAAAGGGGGTATGGAGTTATGTATACCCTAAAGATGCAAAAAATCAGCTCTTTATAGATCCTTATGTCATTGATCCTAATGATGAGGACTATATGTACTATCCCGCAGGCGGAGTACTTTGGAGGAATAATCAATTAAGTTCAATTCCAAATTATCAGAATGGAACAACAACGGGCTGGCAGAAACTAGATGCACTTTCGGCACCGGCCAACTATTACATTTCGGCAATTACAGTTTCGAATAAGCCATCACATATATTATATTATGCGGCAAGCAGTTTTCAGGGGTCGCCCAAGATCTACAGGCTTGAGAACTCAACAACGGCTACATCCGGGGCAGATGATATTTCAATTCCCGATGCTCCTGCCGGCGCATGGGTTCATCATATAGCAATTAATCCTGACAATGCAGATGAGATACTTGTAGTATTTTCAAATTATAATGTTGTTGGGTTGTATCATTCGAGTGATGGCGGAAAGACCTACACTGCAGTAGAAGGTAACCTGGAGGGAACAAAAGAAAATCCAGGTCCGTCAATTCGTGCAGCTACAATTAAAAATACCAATGGTGGAAGCGTTTATCTTCTTGCAACAAGTATAGGCGTTTTCTCGTCTTTAAAACTAAATGGTGCAAATACGGCCTGGGTTCAGGAAGGAGCAAGTGTAATAGGTAATGTTGTTGTAGATGATATAGTTACACGAAGTGCAGACGGGAGGGTTGTAGCAGCAACACATGGGCGCGGAGCATTTATAGGCAACATCACAACAGGAAATATAGCGGTTATTAGTATAGATGCTCTTAATGTTCCAATAAAGCTTGCATCCAACACAACAGCATCATCGACATTCAAATTAAAAAATACAGGGACAGCAAATCTGGTATATTCAATTACGGCAGATTATACAGGAAAAGTTTCACAACAAAACAGTTATCCTGGTGTTTTACCAAAAGCCGCATCATTAAATTCAAAGTCACAGCCATTTAATGGCAGTCAGAATAGTAATCAAAACCGATCTGCAGTTAGCTCAGAAAAAGAAAGGTTCATTTTACCTGCAGGGAGCGATCAGATTGTTCTGGATAATGGAGATGAAAAGGCCGATAACACACTGGGCTGGGGAGACGGAACGAATTTTACATGGTTCAATGAATTTAATTTGGACGGGTTTAGTTTTAAACTGGAAAAAATACAGTTCTATATGAGAAGTGAAAGTGCACTGATGAATTCAAACTATATTTATGTGCTGGATAAAAATCAGGATACGCTTAGACTTAATGTTGAAAGTTTTGATGTCTCGGCTGAAGGGCAGTGGTATAGCTATACTCTTAAAGAACCGGTTAATTTCAGCAATGGAGATAAATTCTATTTAGGTATAGGCACTTTCTTTGGAGGCATAGATTACCCGGCAGGATTTGACAGCATTGGAGCAGTTCAGGGTAAAAGTTACTACCAGGATAAAGATTCAAAGAAACTGGTCAAACTGAACACAATAAAAGCCTTTGCAAAAAGTGCGTTTTTGATACGTGCTGTCGGAACCAAGACAACCGGTAATCAGCATCCGGTTGCTATAGCGACACTTTCCAAAAATGAAGCACAGGTAAATGAGCAAATTATCTTCGATGCTTCAAAGTCAACTGATCCCGACGGGCAAATTGTAAGTTACCAGTGGAATTTTGGAGACGGCAAGTCAAGTACGCAAAAAATACAAACACATCTTTACTCAGCAGAAGGTGTATACAACTATACACTAACAGTTACAGATAATATGGGGGCCACAGGCGAGGCAAACGGAGAAGTTGTAATAAAATCAACTGCTTCAAACAAACCTCCCGTAGCTGTAGCAACATTATCAAAGCAGCAGGCTCAAATCAATGAAAGTATTTCATTTGATGCTTCTGCCTCATATGACCAGGATGGGCAAATTACCTCCTATGAATGGAACTTTGGTGACGGCAGTTCAAGCTCTGAGAAAGTGGCAGTGCATTCATATACGCAACCAAACACCTACAATTATTCATTAAAAGTAACAGATAACAAAGGAGCTTCAGGTTCTGCCGCCGGACAAATAAAGATTACTGCTGATATTATAAGGCTTACAGTTTCTCCTTCAAATGGAACAGTTGCTCCTGGAGAGTCACAGACAATAACTGTAAGTTTCAATGCTCAGGATCTTACCGACGGAGAGTATAAGGGAATACTTAAGATAACCAGCAATGGCGGAGATATTACACTGCCGGTAAATATTATTGTCGGGCAGCCTGTTGCAGTATCAAATATGAATGAAGAGCCGGGCAGGTATTACCTTGCTCAGAACTATCCAAACCCATTTAATCCACTCACGAAAATAGATTTTCAGATACCAAGGAGTGAACTGGTAAGCCTAATTATATATGATATCAGCGGCAGGGAGGTAAGAAAAGTTATAAATAGCCGGATGAGCAGGGGAGTTCATACGGTCAGCTTTGACGGAAGCAATCTGTCCAGCGGTATTTATCTCTACAGGTTAGAGGCAGGTTCTTTTACAGATGTTAAGAAACTGGTTTTAATTAAATAAAGGTTTTGAGCAACCGGTCAGTAATCGAAGGAGTGGTTAAAGTGAAAAAGTTACTTGACAATAAAAGACTGCTGTTTAAAGGTATTTATATTCTTGCTTCAGTAATTCTTGTTTGTTCAGGCTCAGTTTACCCGCAAAAGCTGACAGCAAGCAGCGGAACTGCAGAGGAATTCTTTGGTTCAGCGGTATCCTTAAGCGGGGAGTTTGCTTTTGTTGGTGCACCTTATGATGCTTCACATGGAAATCTTACCGGGGCAGTTTACATCTATCGTTTTGATGGTTACAATTGGAATGAAGTTGAGAATTTAAAGGGCAGTAATGTTTTTGACCAGTTTGGTGTTTCCCTCTCAGCAGATAATGGTTATGCTGTCATTGGAGCACCAGGGCATGAAGGTAAAGGAGCTGCATTTATTTACAGGTGGGATGGAAATGACTGGAAGCAGGAAGCAGAATTAAAGGCCAGTGATGGGATGACAAACGACTGGTTCGGCAGTGCTGTATCAATAAAGAAAAATGTTGCTGTTATTTCGGCCACAAACGATTTTTTAGGTACAGGAATAATCTATATTTTTGAAAAAGAAGGATCAAGCTGGGTGGAAAAGACAAGTATTACATCCCCTGCTGCCAGTTCTGCTGATTATTTTGGTTTTGCAGTTGAGCTGAACGAAAATGCTACAGAATTTATTGCCGGAAGCAGGGGAGCTGCTTACTCAGGGAATGTACATGTTTATCAGAGGGCATCTAATTCATGGGTAAGAACTGCTGATCTGAAGATTAAATATCCAATAGTCAAAGATTATTTCGGATCAGGAGTTGATATTAATGGAGATCTTGCTGTAGTAGGTGCAAGGCTTGACAAGAGCATAGGTCCGGATGAAGGTTCGGTGTACGTCTTCAGGCGAAGCGGAAAGAACTGGAAATGTGAAGCAAAGCTAATAGCCTGTGATGGTGTTGAAGGTGATAGATTTGGAGAAGCGGTTATTCTGAATAATAAAACAATTATTATTGGTGCAAGTCATAATGATGATGATGGTTTGGATGCCGGTTGTGTATACATTTTTCAATGGAGCGGTACAGAATGGATAACCACTGGAAAAATCCATGCTCCGGATGGTTCTCCCGGGAAAGGATTTGGAATAAAGCTCTCTGCTGATAACAACCGGATACTAATTGGAGCGCCTTACGACAATGATAAAGGTGCTAATGCCGGAGCAGCCTATATGACAAACATAAATCTACAGACAGGTTCGCTGCAGGTTCTACTAAGAGGGACATTTGATGAACAAGATTTTCCCCCGGCAGGGTGGACACGAAAGACATTCAACAAAAGTGCAACATGGGAATCGGGGGCTGAGAACGGTATTGCATCCTTTTCAATGTTTGATCCAGCCAGTAAATACTCTGCGGTATGTCCCTGGTCAGTTAATAAACAGGATGAATGGTTGATAACTCCAAAGTTTGATCTGCCTGCGGGAAAAGTAAATTTGAGGTTTTTTACAGGCTATGCTTCATCTGATATTGCCAATGCAAATTTAAGTGTAAGTATTTCTGGCGATGGTGGTGAAAGCTGGAAAAAACTTTGGGAGACTGAAGATGATGGTGCCGGAGTTGCATGGCGCGAAAGAATAATTTCACTAAACCAATATTCAGGAAAAACTGCACTTATTCTTGCTTTCAGATATCAGGGAAAAAATGGAAATGTTATTCTCCTGGATGGTATAGTTATCTACAGTATGGCTGTTGCTGTACATGTTGAAAAAAATAAGGAAAGAACTTTACCCGGAAGATATTTACTGCTTCAGAACTATCCAAATCCTTTTAATGCACAAACAAGAATTACATTTGAGATACCGGTTGGCTCATTTATTGAATTGAATATCTATGATTTATTAGGAAGGAAAGTTGATAATCTGATAGATAAGTTTATGGAGGCAGGTATCTATGAGGTAACTTTAAATGGTGATAAACTGCCAAGCGGGACATATATATACTGTCTGAGATCGGAAGCAAATTATCTCGCAAAAAAAATGACACTGTTAAAGTAATTCAATATGCGGGGATAATAGAATATGGAGAATAAACTTAATTTTCATTAAGGAGTTTATCAACATATTGGTTTCTTAAGCTGGTATTATAGTCGCGTGCAGCTTGTGACGATCCGTAAATATTTCCAATATACCAGCCTGAGCCAAAAAAGACCGTTAGAGCAGCCAGGCTGTAATTTTCCTTCTTTATTGCTGCATATGCTGTCCACGCCAGCAAAGAATTAATTACAAAAGAGGAAATTGCTGTTCCTGTTTTATGAGCGTAAAGGTATCCAGAGCCAGGAATAACGGCAGAGGCAAAGCCGGCAAAAAACGGGTTTAGTGAAGGAAGGTTTTTGGCTTCGGGAAGAGCCTTTTGGAATTTTCTAGCTACTAAAGATTCTGCTGAAGAAGATTTACTAATTTGTTTCATATTCTTTAAGGCTTCATCCCAGAAAAAAAGTCTGGCATATGATATTCCCCTGTAATAATAAATATCATCTTTTAACTCTCCGAATTCGTTTAATTCTGCTTCATCGAAAGATGTTATTGCCTTATTATATATTTTTAATTCATAGTAGCTTTTTGCCAGATAGTATTCCGTTTTGGCTTTCAGTTCAGGTGACTGAAGAAACTCTTTTCTGTTTTTACCAGCAAAGTCAATAAACACCTTATAATCCCCTGAATTGTATTGACACAAGCCGCTCTTAAACAGATAGAATAGTTTTTTTACCGTATCAGTCTCATAAAATCTTAAGCGCAGATATTCTGTAGAAGCACGATGATAGTCACCGCTATTAAAAAGAAAAGAAGCAAACTTCTCATCTAACCCGCTGAATTCAATATTACCAAAGCCTGAAGACAATTTATTTTCTTCTGCAGAAAATTTATTTTCTTTTGCCAGGAATTTATCTTCATCTATAGAATCTGCATACAATCCGGATTCGTCTTCAGGGCTGACAGGGTCATACCATCTTATAAAGCCGTTAATATTTATTTCCGGGTAACTGCCAAGTTCATGTCCGCATCTGATTATCCTGTCAAAAGTCTTGACATATGCCACGTAGGCAGGGAGGGTCTTAAAGGCAATTTTTGAATATTGTGAACATGAGGGGTGCATCGGGCATTTATTTACTCCCTTTACAGGAGAAATATTGTTTTGGTAGAAGTTAAGAAGAAAGCCTGATCCAGACCCGTACTGTTCTGAGGGTGTTAAATCAGAGTGAGGCGAATCTAAGTGAGGCGAATCTGAGTGAAGCAAATCAGAGTGAGGCGAATCTAAGTGAGGCAAAGTTAAATGTGCAGCATCTTCTTTATTTTTATTCTGAGCGAAAGAGGGTTTCTCAATGCTCAAATGAAAAAAAAGGAATAAAATAAAATAAAGTAATGCCGCACATCTGTTCATATTGATCTAAATACTATTTTAATTTACTATTGTAATATTCGACTGCTTCATTCAGATTGCGTTTAAGGGATGAGAACTGTACATAGCCGATTGCGCCTATAATTGCTCCAATTGTAATGCCAGGTATCCAATAACGCGTAACAGTAACATTTCCATGCTGCTGTTCCTCCTGCTTAACCCAGGTAGATTGCAAAGCTATACTAGCAATTGCCACAGCACCGCCTATTCCCATTAAGACCGCACCAACTGATTTTTTGCTATATGCGCCATCAACCATTGCTACAGCTTCAAAGTTTTTACCCATAGCTTTTTTAAGCTCTTCACCTGATTGTCCGACAAGACTTTCACTACTTCCGAAGCGGAATCTATCTTCAGAAATAAGCTCAATCTTATTTTCATCAAGTATAAGGTTTTTCTTAAAAGTAATTTTAGGCTTAGACTGTAGTCCCATATTTGCTGAATCAGCAATTGCTGAGGGTTCCTGAACTGGAGATTTAGCAAGGCTGTCTTTCTGTGAAACTTCAGAGCTATTAAATATAATTCGGGGCTTTTTTACTGCGTCTGATATCTTAGTGCTGTCCTGTCCTGAGAGAACAGCAGTAGAAATAAAAAAGAAAGCAAAAAGACCTGGTACAAATAAGGATAAACTTCTAAATATATTCTGCATAATCAGACCCTATGAATTAGCAGCCATAAATTTTGCAAGCTCAGTAACCAGCTCCTTGCTAGCCTCACCAATAGATTCGCCCATTGCGTTTTCTGCATTTGTAGTAGTCTTGGCATAGTCGTCGATTTTAACTACTCTTTTAGAAACCGATTTTCTCCAGATTTCCTTTGAGCCTTTATAAACAACAGCAGTCATTGCAATATCTGATGTTGCCTGAACATCGATACTTGCTGCAATTGCTGCTCCAATAAATCCGCCAATACAAGCCTGAGTCTGCTGTGCTTTTTCTTCATCTAAAACAACATTGAATCTGTCAAGATTTACTTTAATTTTATAATCTGTTTCTGAAGCAAGCGAGTCCTTGTCGATAATTTCACTAAATAGACTAGTCTCATAAATAGAGTTCTTAAGGTGTTTATCAACTTCTACAAGTAAAGGTGAGCGGTAGTTTTCATCTCCAAGAACAGTCACTCCCGGAGCGCCGCCTCCGCAGGCACCTGGCGCCTGACCTTTTCTGTCGAGTTCATTACGGTTGTCGTTAACAGGAGAGTAAAGCAGTTTACCGAACTTTCCTTCAACCGTAAAGTCAAGGTTCTTTTTCTGAGGCAGTACCATAAAATATCTGGTACATCCGGTTAAGGTAAACAATGAAAGTAAAAATAGAACAGAAGAGGTTTTAAGTAATACCCTTTTCACGGGTTCTCCATAATTTATTTGTGAATAATTGAAAAATCAGCTTCTTGTAAGAGATATTATTAAGCGGAATGCAAAATTACTTAAAATTATAATTAATGAACAACATAATGGCAGATTTCAGAAAAAATTATAGGATTAATAGAAATGAGCATGATTGAATATTGTTCTGCATAAAGAGTAAATATATGCCAAACGATTTTTTTAGATGGTAATGGTGATTTAGATGATCTTATGTAGAAAATAAGGTTAAATGGGCAGGGTTTTAGTTCTGTCAAGGTGAAATGTTATTGCTTTGCAGGTTTAAAGTTCCAGATCTTAATAATTCTCTGCTGGACCAATAAAAAATATGAGTTTAAGTGACTTTGCCTGTCTGCCTTTTGTGCAGGTTCAGGTAAGCCTTCTGGAGGCCTAAGAGAGAAAGAGAAACTGCTATAGCAATCAAGGTTTGTCTCATCATACTGATAACATAACAATTATTTAAGGTTCCCTAGTAAATTTATGATAATCAGGCAGGAAAAAAGTTTAATTGCAGGGAAAAAGTATAATTGGCTGCCGTTTGCAAGATATACAAACGGCAGTATTTATCAGGCACCTTCTTTTACTTCAATTATTTCATCAGCAACAAGTCCGTGGGCTTTGCGATGTACCTCATCTGCGGCTTTTTTATCAGGAGCCTCACACAGGCAAAATACTGTTCCATCTTTTTCGTTATACCAGTATTTCAAGTACTTAACTCCATATTGGTTCTGAATTTCAAGGTCTTTTTTGTGTGCTTCACCCACAGCATGGGCAGTTAAACCATCAACATTCTTATGAATATCCATAAATAACGGCATACGTTTCACCTCCTTTAAGGTAATTATATCTTGATACACAATAATAATATCTTTTATCTTTTATTAGGCAAGTACAATTCGGATTACCCTAAAATTCAAGTCAGGCAGAAAGCAGGCAAGTCTTAAAATGCCACGCCTGCTTTCTGCTGAATAAGAGTCTCATTGGAAAGGAGTTCTTACTTTGTTCAGGGAAACATTTCCTTTATTTAATCAGCGTCAGCTTGAGTGTTTTTATATAGTTTCCTGCTTTTAATCTGTAAAAATAAACTCCGCTTGGTAAGCTGCCTGCATTAAGTTTCAGTTTATGGTATCCTTTAATTTTATTTTCCTTAAGCAGTGTCATTATGTTTCTACCTGCAATATCAAAAAGAACTAGTTCTACAAAACTATCTTCAGGAAGTCCGTAACTGATAGTTGTTGCGGGGTTAAAAGGATTTGGATAGTTCTGGCTTAGTTGAAAGTCCTCAGGTACGCCTGCAAGTTCTTCGACTGCTGTAGGTATGGAGGATTTGCTGAATTCTGAGGTATTTCCTTCTGTATCTGTTACTGTAGCTGTTATATACTTGAGCAAAGTTACAGTATCGGCCAGAGAAAAAACAAAGTTACCGGAAATATCCGAGGTATCTGTACCAAGATAAACAGAGCCCTGATCAGAATCATCTGAATAAATTTCAATTATTTGTCCTGCAGGAGCAGTACCACTGACCTCAGATGGGGACGAGGAGATAATAACCGGAGGGGGCAGTTCCTTATTGCCGCCATCTTTATTGCGAATACCACGGCCATTATTATGTGAAATTTCATTTTTAGTAATTCTGTTTCTTAGAGCAGTTGAGCCGCTTATGGAAATTCCATCATTATCATTAAATTTTATATGGTTTTTCAGGACTACATTTTCCTGCGAATTATTATAAATAAAGACACCGGCGCTCTGGTTTCCCAGCTTTACTTTACCTGTAGTATCTGTTCCAATATAATTCATATAGACTATATTTTCGCTGGCGTCAATAAACATTATACCCTCAGAATTTCCACCGATAACGTTTCCTGCCAGCAGATTATTCTGGCATTTACGTTCAAGGTCAATTCCACGCAGATAATTATTAAGTGTTTTAGTTGCAAGCCGGTTAACTCCAATGTAATTGCCGCCTATCAGATTCGAACAGGCAGAATCTGCAAGGAAAATTCCGCTTTGAGTATTTCCTGAGATTATATTACCAGGTGACTGCATAGCCTTGACGGGTCCTATCAGTATATTGTGCACATTATTCCACACTCCTATGCCGTGTGTGTTTCCCTGTGGCTCCATTGCTGAATAATCAGTTCCAACATAACAACCTGAAATCCTGCCGCCGTGAATACCGTCTTTATAGTTGCCATTTATGACAATACCCTGACCTCCGAAACGGTTAATTGTCAGGCCATAGATCTCAACACTATCAGCAGTTATAAATAATCCATCAGAGTAGGCGGGAGCTTTATCTCCGCTAAGGACGATTTCGGGTCCATAAGGATTTGTTTCTTCATTTACAAATTTTGATTGTGACAAAGCATTCAGCACTAATTTTTTATCTGAGATGTATGGAAGCGGGCTTTTAGGATGAATATACCAAACGCCCTGCTGAGTATCATAACCCGGGTCAGTCTTAGGTATCTGGAAAATAATTGTATCCGGTCCTGAAAGATTATTTGCAATTGTTATTGCGTTACGCAGGGAGCCCGAGCCTGAATCCTCTGTAGCCTTTACGATCAGCAGGTTATGAAGTGAAGTTGCAAGGATTGAAAATACTGCATTACTTATATCAAAAGGTTTTCCGTCTGCTGCATCCGAAATAATAACTACGCAGTTTTGTGATGGTTTATCTGGGATTGTCCAAAGATATGTCCCGTCATTTTCTGTACTGTCAGTTACTATAAGATGTGTAGCATTGCCGTCGGTTGAGTATTCTATTTTCACCTTACCGCTAAGGCTAGTGCTGCTCCACTTTATTTCCTGTTGGGTACCAACGTCCCATTTCTCTCCGCCATTTGGAGAAATGACTGTTATTGATTCATTTACCCAAGGAATCATTACTGCAAAATAGGACAGGTGCTTTACTGTCCCATAGATCATATTAGCATTTTCATTTAACGAATCAGTAATATCAGTCCATTTCGATTCCTCATAAACCTTTAAGCCTAAGGCTGCTTCCTGCTGATGGATTAAGTCTTTATCGTCGTACTGAATATAAAGTTTTATATTGCCGCTGAACTCAGCTGATGTTGTTATCGAGTAAAAAACAGGTGAATTGACCGGAATCACAGCAAAATCTTTTGGCAATGGGGGGCCGGTTAAGCTGGTTTCTATTTTTGAATTACCTGCTTTAGTGATATTATCAAATAAAATGTTAACACCTTTTCCTAAGTCCACCAGAATGTTTTTTCCAACAGGTGTATTAACAATAACTGGTTCGGCTTTTGAAAACTCGGAGGTATTACCAGAAGGATCCGTAACTGTAGCCGTAATAAAGTATCCGGCAGGGATAACTGCTCCAATAGATGTATAGAACTCAGCTTTTCCAGCAGCATCAGTTTTTATTTCAGTAACGCCAATAAGTGTATCACCTTCGCCATAACCGCTGGGGTCATCTGCGGAATTTGAGTAAAAGTCGAGCTGAAAAGTAGTATTGGGTATACTGCTTAAATTGCCTTTTATAAATATGGCATTTTCCTCCTTTTCTATAGATGTAATAGAAGGAAAATTCTGCAGGTTATTAGGTCCGGTATCTGAATCACCGGCATCATTTGGAGTTACTTTGCTTTCTCCTTCATTTTGTGCTACAAGATTAATTCCCAGGCCGGAATTAGAGAAAATAGAATTCCCTCTTAATAAGTTTCCTGTTGCTTCGCCAGTTAACTTTATTCCATCCTGAGCATTAAAATGAATTTTATTACCAGCGCCTTTTTGTATACCTCCAATCACGTTATTTTTCGACAGTTTACTTATCATTAAACCTGACCATCCATTACCTAGTGCAGCCTTGCCATTTGAAATTGTGCCGATAAAATTTCCCTTCACAATATTTCCGATTGCAGAATCCATAAGCACAAAACCATCATAGTTATTTCCGGCGATTACATTTCCTGAACCTTGTTCTGTTCCACCGATTATGTTATATTTTCCGCGTATAGCAATTCCTGCACCATTAGCCACAGCTTTAGTCCCTGTAAGGTCAGTACCAATATAATTTCCAAGCAGCTGGTTCATATTACCGGCAATAAAAATCCCCGTAGAAAGATTACCGGAAATAACATTGCGTGCTGACTCTGTAATGCCTCCAATTATATTGGAGCTGCTTAATATGGTTATTCCAGCCTGGGTATTTTTAATTGTCCCGGTGCCGGAGGAATTTGTACCGATAAAATTACCCTGAACAATATTGCCTGTTGACTTCAATCCCATGATCCTGATCCCGGCAATTGGCGGGTCATAAGCAGTATTCGGGTCGCCGCCTCCGGAGATAATATTTCTTGTATTATTTATTGTGCCGCCGATAATATTATCCGGAGCATCGAGAATATAAATCTGATGATACTGCAGGAAAGCTTTTGTGCCAGTGACATCCGGGCCAATATAATTCCCCTGGATCTTATTGCCAGTGGCGCCAAGGTTATGGATCAGAATTCCAACGATACCATTTCCTGAAATAATATTACCTGAAGCAGGTGAGGCGCCTCCAATTGTGTTTTGAGGTGAATCTTCAATATAGACACCTAGCTGGTTATATTTTAGGCCCGGGCCATCAGAATTATTTCCTATGTAATTGCCTGTGATAATATTATTTCCAAATCCTGAGATTCTAACGCCGCAGCTGTCGAAGTGATTTATTATTAATCCGCGGACCAATGAATTTCCTGCTTTCAATTCCAGTCCAATAGATTTTGTTCCGGCATAAGTTCCATCAAGTTCAATCAGCTGAAGGGCATTATTTCCTGCTTCAACAGGATTTGTATTTACATTACTGCCTGGTTGAGAAAATCCGTCAATTATTACCGGATCAGTAAGAGCAGGCAGCGGTGAATAAAGCTTAATTGTATGAAGTGTGTTTCCTGGAATATTGAATTTGATCGTGTCATAGCCGATATGAGTATTTGCATCAAGTATTGCCTGCCGCAATGATCCTGTGCCGGCGTCATCTGCATTAAAGACTAATTTAACGAAGCCTGTAATTTCAAAGTTCTGATCACTAATATCAGATGGATCGCCATCTGCCGCATCAGATATTCTTATTCTGCATTTATCTGAAGGAATATTTGGTACTGTCCACATATATGAGCCATCATTGTCTGTAGAACTTATTATAATATTAAAAGTGGTCCCTGCGTCTGTGGAAAATTCCACTTTTACCGGATTAGAAAAGCCTGTACTTGTCCACTTTATTTCCTGCTGAGTTCCAGCAGTCCAGATCTCATTACCATTTGGTTTAACAACAGAAATTGACTGCGCCAGAGGTAACTGGTAAAGATTTCCATAAATATCCCAATCATTTGTTGCTATGTTCCTGTGGTCTTCCCATGCAATTAATCCAGCCGGATTAATTGTGCTTGAAGCAATTGCAGGGCTATAAGGGTCTTCATTCCCATTTACAGATGAAATGACAACGTTTACAGGTGGAGGGATTTTTTCAAACACCCTGTTTGCTCTAATGTGATTAACCTTTGTATCATTCAGCTGCTGAGTCCCGGGGGTTTCACGCCAGGTCACCATGAACTTCTGGCTTATGGGGTTATAAACTGCCTTTGGATTCCATGTATTGGCATACTGATGCCAATGGGCGTATATTGCTGAAATCGGAAATGTATTATCTTTAACCGGATCTGTTGTAAGATAATCCAATTTTTTAGCATCCACGAATCCTCCCCATATTCCTGTCCACTCCTGATTCTGGGATTTGTTGTTATCATCACCCCAGACCACAAGGAAAGCCGGGCCAGAAATGCTGTAGCCTGATTCAGGGCCATAAGCAACATCGACATTATGAATTCCGCCTACAGCATTGCCTTCGTGGAATGGAATATATCTGTAAGTGGTTCCCGGATGCTGCGGGTCATATACTACGTTGATCGGCATGCCTTGAGTATTAAGCATAGTCAGGAAAAGTCCGCCTAATGTCTGAACTGCCAAAAGATAACGTCCAGAAGGTGTTTCAGTTGAAACTATCGGCGCATAAGCTATGGAGAACCTGGATTCTCCCGGAGTCAGGACGCCATAGGCCAGGTTTTCAACTTCGAGTTTATCACCCATTGGAATTAAATCAGGTTTAATGCTTCTTGTAAATATATGAATTCTATACTGACCTGAACCCGGAGTAATTTCAGTAAAGGTTGCAGAAGCAAGCATATAATTTCCGGAAACAGAATTAAAGAGTATACGCGACATGGTACCTTCATTCATCATTAAGACAGCAGTTGATATTAAAGATCCATCAGAGTTTACCAATTGTCCCTGTACACCGTTGCCAGAAGCAACTACCAGGTATTGATTTTTCTGAGAATTATAAGCCACCGAGGGGGAAGAGCCGGTTGAAAAGATCTTAAATGCGCTGCCAATAATTGTACCATTTTCACTAATACGTTGTCCCATAACAGGACCAATAATATACATACTTCCGAAAGGAACAAACTCATTCCACACAACAAGATATTCATGATCAGTGGAATTGTAAGCAATGGCACATCCTTCATCCCGGTTAGTACCATTTCTTATTGGAAAGTCACTGCCCAAAGAAGAAATTGTCAAGGTAAAGCAGAGTTTGCATAAAATGAGAAAGTTTCTAAAGTACTTCATATTGTACTCCTGTATCGATTAGCTAATTTTAACTGAGGGAATAATTTACCTTGAGGTATCAGAGAATGTGAATTTATCGGTAAGAGGATTAATTGTTAGTGGAATTAGTGCTTTCTGTAAAATTCATGCCTACCCATTGCCTCAATGGTATTTTACCGAAAGAAAACAATCACCAAAGAAAACAATCACCAAAGAAAACAATCACCAAAG
>JBLNEL010000384.1:0-2742 GCA_050262615.1 Bacillota bacterium | reverse complement strand
TGTCTTTATCTCGATGCTTTTCCTTATTGCATTTCCTGTCAGTGTCGAGATACAGTTTTCAACAATCGTTCGTGCTTTCAATCTTTGTGGCTCCATTTTCATCCTTCCTGTTTGAAGACGCGACCAGTCAAGAAGATAATTTACCATATGGAGCTGATTTTGGGATGATTCATAAATATAATTAAGATATTCCTGCTTCTCAGTTTCAGGCAGGCTGTTCTCATTTAAAAGTATTTCAGCAAACCCCAGGATACTGGTAAATGGAGCTCTCAGATCATGAGATATAATTGAAATAAACCTGTCCTTTGCATTATTCAGATCCCTGAGTTTGCTTTCGGCTGCTCTGGCCTCTATTTCCGACTGCTTAATCTCAGAAATCCTGGCAACTACTGCATCATATCTTAAAATCTTTCCGTTTTCATTTCTCTGCACAACAATATTTTCTTTTACCCAAATGGTTTCCTGATACCTGTTTACAATTCTGTAAACAAGATCAATTGAATTGCGCTCCGGGTTACTTTCAAATTCCGTAAGCTGCTTTCTTGTATTAAAGGTATCCTCGGCATGAATCAGCGCTTGCCCTCTGCCCGGAATATTGCGGATCTCTTCGGCCGTATAGCCTGTGATTTTTTTTACTGAAGGTGAGTAAAAAATTTCTTCATTGCCATTTTCAAAACTATGCGACCAGAAGAACTCATTAATATTTGACATTATTTGTCTATAATTATCCAATTCCTTTTGCGGTTCTAGGCTGTCATCTGGAACTTTATGTGTACTTAATTCAGGCAATGAAGTACCTTCGACAACCATTTGAATTATTGTCCGCGTTTTATCGCTTATATTTGTGCTGTTAACTCTCTTTGAATTTTCAGTATCTGATTGAATCTTAGCCATGTTCCCCTTAGTTTTAGAAGTAATCGCATTTTTTCGAGCAGAAAATTTATATTCCTATTAATCGGATTTTCTAAATAATTGTTGAACCATAGATTTATCTCTTTTTCGAAAAACGAGAGGTTAAAATAACTGTGCTGAATTTTTACACTAATTATTCTTATAAATATAACCGGTTCTTCTTTTTCAGCGTCTTACTTATTTATTAGTTCATTATATACATATTCAGCAATTGCAAGTGAAGAGGTTAATCCCGGAGATTCAATTCCAATACAATTGATTACATTTGGCAGGCCGCAGCTACTTTCTTCATTAATAATAAAATCATTAAATTCTTTATCAGCTACCAGGCGGGGTCTTATACCAGTCATATCTGGCATTAAGTCATCGGGCTCTATTGCCGGGAAATAAGATTTTATTGCATTATAAAAATCAACCTTTTTACTTTCATTTATATCGTAGTTCTCCTCTTTTAATGGTTCTTTTTCGACATCTGGTCCAAATCTCACACCTTTATTTAGATCAATCGTAACATGAACACCGAGACCGTGAAGTTTCGCCATTGGAACTGGATATATTAAATGTCTGAAAACTTCCTTATTCCCTCTTAGTCTAAAGTAATTACCTTTTATAAAATGCTGTCTGTATCCTTCGTTTTCTATGCCGAGTATTTTTGCCACCTGATCGGCATATAAACCTGCACAGTTTATAACTCCACCTACTTCGACCTCAGTCACATCTTTTGATGAATCGGTTATCTGAAGGGTGTAGCCATCTGAGTGTGAATTCTTATCAATGTGCTGAAGTTTCGAATTGAAAAGAAAATCAGCTCCATTTGACTCAGCTTTATATTTTAGTGAATCCATCAGCTCATGTGCTGAAACAATTCCGGTAGTAGGAGAATATAATCCTCCGGTACAAAAAATATGAGGCTCATTTTTTATTATTTCTTCGGCAGTTACAATATAGAGTTCTTCTAAACCTGCATCACATGCATTTTTCTGTATCGAATGAAGCTTTTCTAATTCAGTCTGATTTGTAGCAATTATATATTTACCAAGGTTAAGATGTGCAACCCTGTTCTTCGAACACCAGTCATACAATAAAGCTTTTCCCCTTAAACACATCCTTGATTTAAGCGACCCTTTGGGATAATATATCCCTGCATGAATAACTTCACTATTTCTGCTTGAAACTCCTGTACCTATCCTGTTTTCTTTTTCAATTACCAGTACACGTCTATTATTTCTTGATAGGCATTCAGCCGTTGCAAGCCCGACAACTCCTGCACCAATTATCAGATAATCAAAATCCATGACTCTTTCTTCCCTCTCATGAATATTTTAGAAATAGTGGACCTTTCAATTAAAGATACTATCATGATCAGAGACAATTTGGCTTCTTCCTTATACTGCTACGCATAACTGATAAGGCATATACTGCTATGCAGCCGTTGCATCGTAGAATAAAGCGGCAGCACCTAAGATTGCAATCTGATCTAATTCTGATACATTAATAATCAGTTCTTTAAGAGAATTTTGATAAGCAAATTTATTTACCGACTGCCACATCTTTTCTTCGTAGAACCTAAAAGCCTTGCTTACTGATCCACCCAGAATAATTATTTCAGGATCAACTGTATACATTATTATTTTAATTGCATCACCCAGGTTCTCTCCAAATTCTGCGAAAATCTTTAATGATTTATCATCACCTTTTTCAGCTAATTTGTATAGCTCATCACCTGAAATACCGTATTCCATCTTAAAGAATTGACCGCTGCAATAGCTTTCCAGATTGCGAGTTTTATATGGTATCATTCCAAATTCACCGGCACCACAATTTGTTCCG
>JBLNEL010000383.1:0-17324 GCA_050262615.1 Bacillota bacterium | reverse complement strand
TATTGTTAGCATTTATGGCATTGATATAATAGACAAGGCTTTCGCTTAGGTTAAACATCTGGACCAGGTATTTATTTTCGAGCGAAACGGTTATCTTATTCTGAAGCTCGTTGGACATCATATTGATAGCTTTAATATGATCGTTAAAATGTCTGACCGTATAAAAAAGTACTTTCAGAAAGTAATCATAGAGTGAATGGACCTTATTAAATTCCCGTCTGTTATAGAGTTCATAGTCATCCTCAAGTATAACAATCATTTTATTTGCAGATAGAATAATACCAATAGAGGAGACCTTAAACTGAAGCTGAGTATCGAAGGAGTAATTATTAGGGCGTTTCCAGATGACAAAGCTGTAATCTTTTTCAAATTCAACGCGTGAGATCTCATCAGCATCAAGGGCAGAAGAAAGGGTATGTTCGTCAAAATCAAGGTTTGCCAGAATACTTTGCTTTTCCTTTTCATCCGGGTTAATAAAAAAATCGATTGCATTATCTGCCGAATCGCTAAGGACTATTGTCCTGTCAACAATATCAAATCTCTTATGCATTAACTTATCTCCGTTCTTATATAAGCGGAACTTAGAATTTTTTTATTCCAAAGATAATCTTTTTCACAAGACAGAGTAAAATATTTATACCGGCTTTATGGAAAATTAAGCAGGGTAGATGTTGACAATTATTAAAAATAGTAGTATATTTGTGTTATAACACACAAATATTTTATATATGGGCGAAAAGTTAAAAAAGAGGTTAAGGCAGCAGGAATTTAATGGTTCTGAGCATGAAGCATTGCTGAATCTGTTTCTGGCAAACAATTTTGTTAAGAAGAAAATAGATGATGTTTGTGCAAAGTTCGGAATTACAAATGCACAGTATAATGTACTAAGGATATTAAAAGGGGTGCATCCTAACGGATATCCGCGCTGTGAGATAATTCCGAGGATGATAGATCAGGCGCCTGATGTTACCAGGATAACAGATAACCTTGAAAGACAGGGGCTGATCATAAGGTCAAATTCAATTGAAGACAGAAGGTTATCGATAACAAAAATCACAGAAAAGGGTATAGAACTTATCAGGCAAATGGATAATGAAATAAATATGGTTACCAACTGTCTGAAGGACTCATTAACGCGGGAAGAGATCCTGCAATTATCCGAAATTTGTGAGAAAATTTACTCTTGAAGAATATAAAATTTTTTATCAATAAGCGTGTTATAACACAATAAGTTGTAACATTAATAAAAAGAAAGGGTCAGGTATGTCAGGTCAATTAATTAACAAATTATTCAGTACAGATGAGAAGAGCTACACACTATTATTTCTGAGGGTAATTGCTGCAGTTATAATTCTGCCGCATGGTGCGCAGAAATTATTAGGCTGGTTCGGCGGTAATGGATTTCAGGCGACAGTAAGCTCATTTTCAAATTATCTTGGAATTCCGCCTGTTTTCGGTGTTTTGGCTATATTGACTGAGTCGATTGGCGCCTTATTTCTGCTTTTCGGATTATTCAGCAGAATATCAGCCTTTGCTCTGGCGGTGACGATGGTTGTTGCAGTTTTTACGGTTCATATTCACAATGGTCTGTTTATGAACTGGGGCGGAACGGCTGCAGGTGAAGGATATGAGTATCACATACTTTATTTTGCAATAGCATTTGTAGTATTTGTTAAAGGTGCAGGTGCATTTGCGCTGGATACAGTTCTTTTAAGAAAAGTTCTTTCAGGAAAATCTGAAGGATACGGGAAAGAAGAATTGCAGACATCTAATTAATATAAAGGTATGTAAAATATAGAGACATCTAATATTTTTAATAAGAGGGCCTTTCAGATAATTCATATAGAAACAGTAAAATGAAAGAAAATAGAATGTTAAAGGAGAATAAAAGCTCAACAGAAAATAAAATGAGAGTAGAGATATGGAGCGATGTAATGTGTCCGTTCTGCTTTCTTGGGAAGCATAAGTTTGAGGAGTCGCTCCTGAAATTTCCGGAAAAAGACAGGGTAGAGGTCATATGGAAAAGTTTTCAGCTGAATCCGGATCTAAAAACAGATACATCGGTAAGCATTTATGACTATCTTTCAGAAATAAAGGGATTTCGAATCGAACAGGCTAAACTGCTTAATATGCAATTGGCAGATTCAGCAAAGGAATATGGCATTGAATTTAATTTTGATAAAGTGGTAGTAGCAAATACCTTCAGGGCGCATAACTTTCTGCATTATGCAAAAAAGCAGGGAAAGCAGAGCCAGGCAGAAGAAAGCCTTTTTAGAGCATATTTTTCAGAGGGAAAGAATGTCGATGATATTTCAGTGCTTAATGAAATTGGGAGAGGCTTAGGGCTTGAAAATGAGCAGCTTGAAGAAGTATTAAAGAATAGCACATATTATGATGATGTAAGAAGGGATATTTATGAAGCGCATCAGCTAGGTATCCGCGGAGTGCCGTTTTTTGTCTTCAATAACAAGTATGGTGTAAGCGGCGCTCAGGATTCAGCAATATTCCTGCAGGTAATTGAAAAAGCGTATGCAGAGTGGCATCAGAGCAATTCAAAAGAAATAAAGGAGGTTATAAAAGGTGAGAGCTGCGGCCTTGAGGGGAATTGCTGATTTTATAAGGCTTTATACTGCCTCCCGGACTCAGATTATATTTTGATTCAGACTTTTTATATGATAATTTATTATACCTTTTTCATAGATTAATCGTAGCTTTCTGTTGTGTTTTCAAAAAGTTTAAGGATCATTTTATGTTAGTTACCTTTTTTTTAAAAGGTATAATTGTGGGTCTGGCGATGACAATATCAATCGGACCAATTACAATAATGTGCATACGCGAAACACTTGCAACCGGGCAGTCGCGCGGGCTGGTAATTGGTCTTGGTGCTTCAACAGGTGACCTATTTTACAGTACAATAGCAGCTTTCGGGCTGACGGTAATCTCTGATGCACTTATTGCACAGCAGTTCTGGATAAGGCTTATAGGCGGGATAATTCTGTTTTTCCTGGCAGCAAAGACATTCCGTTCAGAGCCTGCAGATCCGAAGGTATATGTTAATAACGGCGGAATGATAAAATTATATCTGACCTCAGTATTAATAGCAGCCACCAATCCGATTACGATATTTGCCTTTCTTGCTTTATTTGCCACATTTGGTCTGGCAAATGAATACAATCATCTTCGTGCTTTAGCCATAGTAACAGGTGTATTTGTAGGCTCATTTGCGTGGTTTATCGTTCTAACTGCAGCCATCAGGTTATTCAGGCACAAGTTTGATGTATACAAGCTGCGAATAGCAAACAAAATAGCAGGTGCTTTAATTTTTATTGCGGGAGTAATAGCCGTATTAAGCCTTATTTTATAATTCAAGCCTAAGTAATTGTACTTCAGGTATGAATTCCGAATTTGCACATATTTGATCCCCGGGTTTTTCAGTTTTATGCTGAGGGGTGATATATTTACTTATTTTTATACTATTCACGGATTTAGCATCAGAAATATCAGGTATTGGGCCAGATAGTATAATTAAAGTCACTCCTATCACATCTCCAGGTTCTCCAATAATTCAAGGGCAGATGTTGCAGAAAATATATTATTTCGCTATTATCGTTTCGAGAGATCAGCAGGAAGATTTATACTGGAAATAAACATATAAGTAAGTTATAAGGGCCAAAAAGACTTGGGAACTGCGGAACAAAAAAGCAAAACAGAGTACAAGCACAGAGGCGCCCGTGCGCTGGTTTTACTGCACGAAGAACATATCAGGTCTTTTCTGAAGGTTTGGAGAGATGCAAAGCGAAGGGGAGTAAAGCTGCCGGAGACTGATGATCCTGATTATATATCAATGGAGACACTGCTTATGCACGTCCTGCGCTCCTCAGGGGGGTATATGAAGTGGATCTGCGATAAGCTTAGCCTTCCGGATCCAAAAATAAATCAGGTTCCCTCAGAAGAGGTAATTGAAAAGGAAGCTGAAGGTTATATTGAACATCTGCTCGAAAGGTGGAGTCTACCTCTTGCTTTAATAGAAGATAATAAAGTATTTGAAACAGTTCACAGATCGAATTGGGGTGTAGAATACTCAATTGAGGCAATGCTTGAGCACGCTGTCATGCATCCGATAAGGCACGGATTTCAGCTAAAGAACATTTAAGATGAAAGTGGAAGCCTGAAAATTACTGAACCGTTAAAAAACAGTTGATAAAACAAGATATCTGAACAACAATCAGGATTCCTGAATGGTGAAGTAAAAAGCTGCGCCTTTTCCTTCTTCCGACTCGACCCACATTCTGCCGCCGTGATTCTCAACAATTTTTTTGCATAAGGCCAGTCCGATGCCGGTTCCCGGGTATTTTTCTCTTTCATGCAGGCGCTGGAAGAGCAGGAAAATACGATCAGAAAATTCCGGCTTTAAACCTATTCCGTTATCTCTAACGCAAAAAAGCAGGCTGCGTTCCTTACGCTGGAAATTAATGCTGATAACCGGATTTATTTCTCCTCTGAACTTGATTGCATTTGCAATCAGGTTTTGAAAGAGCTGATGCATCTGTGTAGGTTCAGCCATTATGCGTGGGAGGTTAAATACCTGAATCACAGCCTTTGAATCTGTAATTGCAAGCTCAAGGTCCTTAAGTACATTTCCAATTACATTATTAAGATCAGTTAAGCTAAAAGCCTCCCGATGGGTAGTAATACGCGAATATGAAAGAAGTCCGTGAATAAGTGACTGCATCCGCTTTGCACCGTCAGTAATAAATTCAAGATACCTTGTAGTCTGATCATCCAGCGTATTCTTCAGTTTTTTTTCCAATAATTTAATGTAGTTAGTAATCATTCTAAGCGGTTCCTGAAGATCGTGGCTGGCTGCATAAGCAAACTGCTGTAGTTCAGCATTGCTTTTTTCGAGAGCACCTAGAGTCTGTTTTAAGATTTCCTCGGCTATTCTGCGGTGGGTAATATCAATCATCGTAAGGCTGCAGCTTTGCCCGTTCTCAGAATTCTTACCCTCGATATAAACAAACATTGGGGCATTATCTTCTATATCCAGCATTAGTTCACAGGAAAGCTTTGTATTACTTTTTAGTACATTTTCAAAAAAATCGTCAAAGATAGATTTTGACTCTGCAGAAATGAAGACTTTAAAATTTCTGCCGATAAGTATTGAACGTTCCATGCCAAGGATTTTTGCAGAGCTAAAATTCAATTCTCTGATAATGCCGTCGGATTGAAGCGTCAGGTATCCGGAGGGAGCAAAATCATAGAGCTCAAGAAATTTTTCAGCATTTATCTCAGCTTTATCTCTTGCAAGTCTTAGTTCTTCGTTCATCATTTCCAGTTCGACCTGGTGGACCTGAAGTTCATGCAGGAGTTTCAGTATACCGGCTTCAGACGAAGGAGGAGCTATCTTATCGGGCATTGTGCCGAGCTTTTCTTCTGCTTTTTTCCGCATTGATTTTTTTTTTGGAGTATTGAGATTATTTTTTTTCATAATTATCCAGATTATGTGAACGAAGAATAGAAATGGTCTTGTTCAATTCTGATTCCAGATTTTTAGCTTTAGTAATATCGGAAAAAGTGATCACCAGTCCATCTATCCTGTCGTCTGAAGTACGGTAAGGCATAATACGTGTTTTAAACCATCTACCGTCTTTTGTTGCGATATCTTTTTCGACCAATACCAATGTCCTTAGGACATCCATTGCATCTTCCAGGATTTCCGGATAATTAAGATCAGAAACCTGATCGGTAAAAGACCTTCCGATATCGCTTTGTATCAGTTTAAAAATCTTTGTTGTCTGATTTGTATATCTGCGGATATGCAGATCTTTATCAAGAAAGAGTAATGCGATGTCGGTATTATTGAGCAGGTTTATCATATCATTATTAACCTGCGTAAAATCATCTATTTTGTTCTGCAGTTCAGCGTTGACAGTCTGCAGTTCTTCATTAAGACTCTGCAATTCTTCTTTTGAGGTTGTAAGCTCTTCGTTTGTTGACTGTAGTTCTTCATTAGTTGACTGCAGTTCCTCGTTTGCCGATCTGAGTTCTTCCTGGGAAGTCTGCATTACCTCAAATGAGTTTTGCATCTCCTCTTTCATGCTTTGCAGTTCCATCCTCAGTTTATCATTCTGTAAGTCATCTGCGAGTGATCCCGATTTCGGTATACTGTTCCTGGATTTGGTGGATTTCTTTTTTTTAATTGCCGGCAGCTCAGAAAATACAATGATGAGCATATCCTTCAATTGCAAGGGATTTTCAATTCTTTGGATCGTAATATCGACAAACCGGGATTTTTCATCATCAGCTATTTCGATATTTCTAAGAAAAACCTTCTGATAGCTCTGAAGTGCTTTATGGAAAATAACCGGGAGTTCATTGCGCAGGCCCGGACGCGCCATAGCAAATATATTCATATTGGCCTTACCCGATGAGGGTTCAAGGTAATGTCCGGTTCGTCCGGTAATATAAATAATATCTCCCTGAGTATTAACAAGTACGCTGGCAGGAGCAAACTGCTGCAGAAGCAGCTGATCGGCAAGAGATTCTATTGTGTCGCTGACTTTGATATTTAAATTCATTTTGACGGGGTTAATTTTTATATTTAAGACCGATCTAGAAAGCTCAGCGGATCTGGAAAAAGAAGCTGCAATAGCCAGCCGCCTGTAGATTCTGAGCCTGGGGTCAATGCTGCTGAATAATATCCGGTTGTCGCCATTGGATTCAGAGCTGCCGAGAATAAGAATTCCGCCTGAATTAAGGCTGTAGTGAAAAAGTGAGATCAAGTTTTTCTGCAGTTCAGGTTCGAGATAAATCAAAAGATTGCGACATGAAAGCAGGTCAAGTTTTGTAAATGGCGGATCTTTAGTTACGTTCTGCTGTGCGAAGACAACCATTTCCCTTACCTCGGGCTTAACGCAGAAGCCGTCTTGATAGGGAGTAAAAAAGCGGGTAAGCCTGTCAGGTGAAACATCAGAGGCAATGTTATTTGGGAAGAACCCTTTTCTGGCTTTATTTATGGCATCCGCATCAAGATCTGTTGCAAAGATCTGGAGCTTAAAATTATTATTGTGCGGCTTAAATAAGTCCAGAGCCTCTCTGAATACAATAGCCAAGGAATAGGCTTCCTCGCCCGTTGAACATGCAGGTACCCAGGCGCGCAGTAGATACATATTAGGCAACTTTTCAAAAAGTGAAGGGAATACCTTTTCCTTAAGGAAATTCCAGAGAGCCGGATCACGGAAAAAATTTGTAACTCCGATCAGCAGCTCTTTAAAAAGTATATCTATTTCTTTCGGGTTTTCCTGCAGAAAACGTATATATAAAGAAATATTATCTATTTTATGAATGCCCATGCGCCGTTCAATTCGCCGGTAGATTGAATTTTTCTTGTAAAAGGAAAAATCGTGACCGGTCTGTGTTCTGAGCAGGATAATAATTTTATCAATAGCATTTTTACCCATTATTTCTTTCGGGGAAGAAGTTTTAATGGCTGGCATATGTTTTAAGAAAGCCAGAAGCATAGCAGCCAATTCATCAGCCGGAGCAACAATATCAGCCTGAACGGCTTCGAGAGCGCTGCGAGGCATACCGCTGTACTTTGCTGTAGAAGGGTCCTGAACCAGGACAATTCCCCCGGATTCTTTTATTGCGCGCATTCCAATACTACCATCTGATCCCATGCCTGATAGAATAATTCCGATACTTCTTTCCCTGAGGTCCTCTGCAAGTGAGCGAAAGAAGTAATCTACCGGCAGTCTCAGGCCTCTGGTTTCCACTGGAGTAAACAAATGCAGTATTCCATTCAGAACAGACATGCTTTTATTAGGCGGGATAACATAAACGCAGTCAGGTCTGATTCTCATGCCGTCTTTTGCCTGAACCACTTTCATTTTTGTAAACCGCTGCAGCAATTCAGGCATCATACCTTTATAGGTCGGATCAAGATGCTGTATGACAACAAAGGCTAAACCGCAGTTTTCATTCATATTAGATAAAAACTGCTCCAATGCCTCAAGTCCCCCAGCCGAAGCTCCGATACCCGCAACAGGAAAGATTTCGTCAGACTTAGTCCCAGTCTTAGACTTTTCTCTATGCTCAAGCCGAACACTACTATTAAAAGCAAAATTCCCTGGTTCCTGCTTTCTTTCAGAAAGCGCTGAGGGTTTTTTCATATTTTTACCTTTCCTGTAAAACAATTTTATAAAAAGGCTTTTCTGATGAACAATAGTGCCGAATTATAAACATAACTAAATACAGGATATAATGTACTGAAAATATTGAGAAAAGGCATTTACTTTAATTTTGCAATTGAATAATAAAACCTGAAGACTGACAAAAGCCTTATAGTTAAGGGATTCAAGCATATTATTCACTCCTGTATCTTCATTTTCGGCCACCATCTGTAAGCAGGACCATTGAATATAGTCCATATCTTATCCTAATGGACTATTGTTCTCGCTTATAAATAGAAGTAAGTTATAACAGCACAAGAAGTAACTGAGCTAAAAAATAAAAGACAACTGATTATTTTGTCATTTCCAGGTAATAAGTCCGTATAGTTAATTCAGCTGTCTTTAATACACAAGCCTTTAATTAAAAAATCCTTTAATGAATAAAATCCTTTAATGAATAAAATCCTTTAAATGAAAGATGAACAAAATGAAACATATATATATATTATTAGCTTTGATCTCAATTACTGCTTTTACAACCATAGATGCACAGAATTCAAAAACAAGATATCAAAAGCAGCACAATGTTACTGACTTTATGAAGACACATTTAAAAACATCAATAGAAATGACGAACAGGGCAATGGAAAACAAGGAATCAAAAATGCAGAATTCAGCTATTCAAACCCTGCGTGAACTTCAACAGCTCTTCCCGGATGAATCTTTTGACAGCTTAGTCCAGCCGTTAATTACAATAATAAATGATAAAAATATGGAAGTTGAGACAAGAATTCTTGCCGCTATAACACTTGACCAGCTCCATTCTGAAACAGGAGACGATGCAATTTTCAGGGTTAGCAAAAGTTGTGAAAATGCAACACTCAGAAACGTATGTCTCGGAGTTACCAAAATGCAGGACGAGAATTTTCCGAGGACAGCAGATATTAAATAGCCACGAACCGGTCAGCTGCTGATTCCAAGAAAAAAATCCTCATCTATTACCATGAGGAATTTTTTTACCATGAGGAATTTTTTTGTAACAGAAGCAGCGAAGATCAAAAAAAAGAAGGATGTCTGAGATCAGGTTTAGAATGTTTACGCGGAATTAAGTTATGCATTGTAATATAACTTTAATTGTGCTATTGTAAGTCAGGTATTATGCCAAGGATACAGAACCCAGCGTCAGGTATTTATAAGTAAAGTACAGGATTATTATGGATCAGATTCCGGTAGTAATTATTGAAGATAACCGACTTCTCAGGGAGAGCATAAAAGCTATAATTGAGCGGGAGAGGGATTTTAAGTTAGTAGCTGCATGTGAGAATATAGATAAGTTATCTCAGGGCTTGTCCGATGCAATGCCTGGTGTAGTGCTTTTACAGCTGGATCAATGCAATCAGAATGCTTTTCAGTTAGTCCGGGCGGTTGAATTGGTTTTGCCCAATTTCAAAATAATCATCATGAGTCTTATTCCAGATCAGGGAAATATATTAAGGTTAATAAGCAACGGAGTAGCGGGGTTTATTCTGAAAGATGCCGCAGCAGAAGAATTATTACTTACAATACGAATTGTCAATAAAGGCGGGAATGTTTTGCCCACTGGTCTTACAGAGATATTATTTTCTCAAATTAACATACATATAAATATTAAACATGAAATAATGATGTTTGCGGAATCCGGAAATCTGAGTTTACGTGAGAAGCAGGTGAAAATTTTAGTTTCAGAAGGGCTGTCAAACAAAGAGATTGCCCTGAAGCTTAATCTTTCCTGTTATACAATAAAACACCATGTCCATAATATTCTAAAAAAGCTGGCAGTCAGAACGCGTGTGCAGATTGCCAGAATTGCAGCTTATTGACCTAAGCGTTAGTGCACACGAATTTACCTTAAAAAAAGTTTTGATTATCTTTTTTAAGCCCGCGAAAAAAAGCCCCGGAAGCCTTTCTTTTGACGAAAAAATACAATTTTAGTTACTGAAGATTGACCGTATGCTGCGTGAGGGGATATTTGCTATTCATAAAGAATAAAAGGATATTATAATTGTTACTGCGTCCAGTGAATAAGATACGGGCAGCAAGGAAGTCGGTCAAAGGATTCATGTCTCTGCATAATTGTTAAAGTAATATTTAATTGATCAGCATAGCAGGTATGAATTCAAGAAAAGGAATTATGAATGAACATATTATTTGTCAACCCGCTATACCCTCCGAATACATTCTGGGGCTTCAAACATGCATTAAAATTTGTATCAAAGAAAGCAAGTTTTCCTCCTTTAGGTTTATTAACCGTAGCCGTAATGTTACCTGAACAATGGAATAAAAAATTAGTTGATATGAACGTTAGCAGCTTGAAAGATCCTGATATTCTATGGGCAGATTATGTATTTATAAGTGCAATGTCAATTCAAGGCAGGTCCGCCGATGAGGTAATACAAAGATGCATATTGTTAAAAAGAAAGATAGTCGCAGGCGGACCTTTATTTACCAGCAGTCCGGAAAATTATCCGAATGTAGATTATCTTGTACTTAATGAAGCCGAGATCACAATGCCGCAGTTCTTAAGTGATCTGCGTGAAGGGAAGGCCAGACACATATATACTACTGAAGAATGGGCGGATATAACAAGTACACCTCTTCCTTTATGGAAACTGGTAACTATGAATAAATACACCTCTATGAATCTTCAGTATTCCCGAGGCTGCCCTTATGATTGCGATTTCTGTGATATAACAGTCCTTTACGGAAGGCGGCCCAGGACAAAAACAAAGGAACAGGTGCTCCTGGAGCTAGATGCTCTATATCGTACAGGCTGGCGGGGGCCAGTATTTTTTGTTGATGATAATTTTATCGGGAATAAATCAAAATTGAAGAAAGATATTCTGCCAGCAATCGCAGAATGGAATATAAAAAACAATTATCCCTTTTACTTCAGTACCGAAGCTTCGATCAACCTTGCAGATGATGAGACACTGATGAAGCTAATGATTAAGGCAGGTTTTGATGCTGTCTTTATAGGAATTGAAACACCCAACAAGGAGAGCCTTGTTGAATGCAACAAGACACAGAACAGCAGCCGTGATCTGATCTCAAGTGTAAAGAAGATCCAGGCAACGGGTTTAGAGGTTCAGGGGGGATTTATTGTTGGATTTGATAAAGACCCGGCTACAATCTTTGATAAGCTCACAGACTTCATTCAGGAAAGCGGAATTGTTACGGCAATGGTCGGGCTGCTGAACGCTCCTAAAGGGACAAAGCTTCAGAAAAGGCTGTTAAAAGAAGGAAGGCTGCTAAATGATTTTAATGGCAATAACACTGATCTCTCAATCAACTTTATTCCCCAAATGGATCAGGAGGTACTGATCGCCGGTTATAAAACCATGGTCAGAACCATTTATTCACCCAAATATTTTTACGAACGGGCAATGTATTTCCTGAAAGATTTTGAACCGAAGACTAAAAAGGTTTTTCATCTCAATGCGAATTATATAGCTGCTCTATTCAGATCTATATTAAAATTAGGAGTAATTGGTGAGGAAAGGTTTTATTATTGGAAATTATTCATCTGGACATTGTTCCGTAAACCCCGGCTTTTTTCCTTAGCGATATTATTCACGATTTACGGGTATCATTTTAAGAAGATATCAAATGGAATTTAAATGAAAGCAATAACCCGGAAAATATGAACAATGTTATTGCTGAAGGATTTAATATGGGATTTAATATTTTTTAAGGGCATTGATTGGCAGCAGCTAATGGATCCATGCAGGAGATATTAGAGTTAATTAAAGGAGATTATATCATGAGTAAAGGACAGAACATTAAAAAGAGTTCAAAGAAGGAACCATTAAAAACAATGAAAGAAAAAAAGGCTGCCAAAAAAGATAAAAAAGAAGCAAAAAAGGCTCATGGACTTTTTGATCAATGATCGATGTGACGGTCAAAATGAGTTATTCATCCATAAAATGTAACTCCTTTTATCCATCCGCTTTGCCTGAAATAATTATGGACGGCTTCAGCTTATCTGAATATCATAAAAATTGCTGTAAACAATTTTACAAGTCACAGGATTGTTAAAGTATAAAGAACGCCAGCAGCACTGATAATGGGACTCTGATATATGGTGCAGGCTTTTAAAGGGTCAGGCTTATCCCAAAACCATCCGGTCTATTACCTTGTAACGTACAGAAAGTTCAGTTTTGAAGGACAATTTAATAAACCGGCTAAATAATATTTTTTTTGCAGGAAGTGCATACTCAGATGTATCTAAAAAAGAGAAGTCCGGTATTTATAAATCTTATATTTGTTTTCAGCCTACTGGAACTATTTAGTTCGGGGAGTATTAATGCTCAGACAAAAAATATCCAGGCGAGTGACACGAGTAAAACAATAGTTCAGGAGGTAAAAGACTTTTCCGAGGAAGATAATTTTTTCTCAAGACAATTAAAGAAAATTATTGTTCATGATGAGGAACAGCAGCTGCCATCAAGTGCCCCTATAGATCCTGACAGGGAAATAGTAAAGAATTATACTGGTAAAATAATAAGAAAAATTAGTGTTGAGAATCTGGACGTATTCGGTGCATCTGTAAATAATCCAGGAGATTCAGTTAGAAACTGGTTTCAGAAAGGGGGCAACTCGCTTCATATAAATACCAGAGACTGGATCATAAGAGCTAAGCTGATTTTTTCAGAAGGGCAGGCTTTTATTCCATATTACATTCAGGAAAGTGAAAGGATAATAAGGTTAAGTTCCAATATTTACGATGTTCGAATTGTTCCCCGTCAGATCCCAAGCAGCCGTGACAGTGTTGATATTATGGTCTATATTCAGGATGTATGGAGCATTAACGGAAGTGCTGCATATAACAGGGGGGATAAATCAGGCAGCGTTTCATTTAATGATGTGAACTTTCTTGGATACGATAATGAATTCAAAGGCGGACTTAGGTTCGACGATGTCCTTACACATGGCTGGGATTGGGAGGGCAGTTATACATACAATAATATTGCAAGGACCTTCCTTGCGGCTAAAGCATATTATTTCTCAGACAGATACCGCCAGCAGTACGGCATTATGGTTGGCAGAGACTTCTTCTCGCCTGTAATAGGTTGGGCCGGTGCAATAGCGCAGGATTGGCATAATACGAGGTATCCTGATTTAAGGAATATACAACAGCAAATTGAAACAGTAAGATTAAACAGCCAGGATTACTGGCTTGGATATGCATTTGATATGAAGCCTTTTGATCCAACTGCAGTTAACCAAAACAGGTTCAACATTGCAGGCAGAATAATTAGGACAGTTTACAGCCAAAAGCCTGATTTTGATACAATGAATCTATTTCAGGATAATACATTCTATCTGGGGCGCATCGGATATTCCTACAGAACCTATTACCAGGACCGCTTTATATTCGGGCTCGGGAGGACCGAAGATATTCCGCTGATAAATATGATCGAAATTCTCATCGGTCTAGAAAAGGGGGCTAATAGCAGCAGACCTTATTATGGATTAAAAACCGGCTATAGTTTTTATAATAATAATCTGGGCTATTTGTACGGAGGTTTTCAAACCGGTGCATTCAGAAGTGAAGAAAAATGGCTGAACCGGGCATCAATTCTGGAAATTCTCTATTTCTCAAAGCTGAATTCAATCGGAACATACAAATGGAGGCATTATATTGGAAGCAGGTATTCATACAGCTATGATCCGTTAAGGCCGGGGGATATTCTGAATATCAATAATGAAGGCGGGCTCAGGGGGTTTTCAGACGGTGACTTAAAAGGAAATAAAAAACTGATACTTAATTACGAGAATGATATTTTTGTCCCGCTTAAATTCCTTGGTTTTAAGCTTGCAATAATTACTTTCGCCGACTTTGGTCTTATTTCTTCAAGCAGCAATTTATTATTCGACAGTAAACTCTACCAGGGATACGGTATCGGGTTCAGGATAAAAAACGAGCATCTTATCTTTCCTCCTTTCCAGTTCATGTTTGGCTTTTATCCAAATACACCAGAGGAAGGAGGGAAGCATTTCAATATGTTCCGTCAAAGCTCAATATACTACCACTTCAACAAGTTCCAATTCACTACACCTTCAGTTGTTTCAACCGAATGATCCAACGCATATTCAACATTTGTGAAACGCAATGGCAAGTGGCTAGCTGCAGAACATGTGTCAGTAAAGGCGGCGGAATAAAATATATTTTATTGCAATAAGTCACTAATGTTATTCATTTAGCAGACATCATGCTGTTCAAGGAAGGATATCCATATCTCAATGATCCTGTTAGAAATTATTTTAGCAATTATTTTAATAATAAGAGCTTTTTTGAATCCCTGAACTGGCCAGCCTGTAATGAATATATGTATATGCCTCCCGGCAGAAAATGATCCTCAAAACGGATTTTGTGTTCTCCTGCCTCTAACTGCTTATTTAGAAGGACCGATACTTCTCTTCCAAGAATATCATACACTTTAAGTCTGACAAATTTGCTTTCAGGAATTGAGAAGCTTATATAAGTCACTGGATTGAAAGGGTTAGGGTAATTTTGTCTGAGCTCATAGCCGTTAATAATATTCCCGGAGACGTTTTAACAGTTTGAAGTAAATATTTCCTTAAAGCCTTAAGCAAGCAGGCTGCCGAGTTTTATCATTCCTGAGGAGATAAAATGAACAGAATCTTTATCCAGTTCAAGATTATCAGTATCGATCACTTTAATATAATTAATACCAGTAATTATTTTTTCCTGTGCGCTTCTTACCAAAGTCAAATATGTGTAAGGCTGTTTTACCGGGAGTCTGGATAAAACAAAAGGCAACTGCGGACTTTTAAGATCAGTTCGCACTCCATTAATAAGCGCGGTAAAATTATTCAGGTACGCTTTTGCATATGACTGATTAGCAGCATCTGCTTCTCCCTGAATCCAAAGAAAACCTTCAAATGAATAATCAAAGCCAACACTATCGAACAAACGGCAGGCATTACCTATCTGGTCAAGCATTATCTTATAAAGCATATTTCCTTTTATACTTCCGCGTTTCCAGTCCTCGGCCAGATTACTCCCGCCATAGGCACATTTAATTACAGCTAAGTTTTTATATAAATTTCTCAAACTGCTGATCAAAGTCATTTCAGGGCCGAAGAAATACTCATTACTCCCCAGAAAAGGCTTTTGTCGCTGAATAGAAAGTTTTGTCCATTTGTTATCTGAAGTTGAGAAAAAGGGGATATTTCTGTCAGGGGGCATGCCGCAGTGATAATAGAAATATACTGATGTATCAATCAGTGCAGCTGGCAGGTCCTTTGCATTTGAATGGATATTTATTGCATTAGACTGTCCTGCAATTATAAAAATATGAATACTGTCTGAATTATCTATCTTAGGTGCCTGGGGGAACAATGATTGTGTTAAAAAAAAATGTAAGGACAGGAGTCCAATAATATATATCATCTGAGGAAATCTGTACATAAAAATGTAATTAAAAAGTTGACAAAAATCAGATCATTATCATAAAAGAGGCATCTAAGATGCACTTATGTTTTACAGTAATTAAGGCAATAGTAACACTAAATAATTTCATTTCAAAAAAAAATTTCAAAAGTATCATTTGAATTTTCCTTAAATCAGGTATATAATTCTGCAGCCCCGGGTTAATTTATACTTCCAGAAAATCTATTATCTTTTTTTTCAGGATTTTGTATATCTTTGAAACGCCTGAAGAATGATTAATTAAGAACTAAGGCTGCAGACAATTTAACAGGATATAAAGATCTTAAAAATAGCTGCGATCATAACTAAAAAATGATGTAAAACTTTCGAATATCAAACTACAGGCAAAGAGAGAGAGAGTTACTTACAAAATCATGTTTTTACTCATTATTTCTTTTGAATTTGAAGATGTTTAACAAAATACAGACCAGAATAACTTTACTGTTATTATTGATAAGTGCCATTTTTATAATTGGGCTGCTTCAGCTTACAAATTCTGAAAAAGATAAATTCGAAACGCTTTTAAAAGAACGGACCAAAGAAAAAGAAGAGCTTGTCTGCCGGGTCATTTCGACATTAGGTGAAAACCTAAGGACCTTTACATATGATTACTCCTACTGGGATGATATGCTTAAGTTTCTATCAACAGGCGACAGTGGCTGGGCATATGTCAACATTGAGTCTGTTTTGCCCACCTTTAAGGCTTATGGGGCATGGGTTTATAACAAGGATCTTAAGCTTGTATACTCAACCGATACACTGAAGTCCAAAGGCTTACATGAATTCCCGCTTGAAAAAGAAAAACTAAAGGTGATTTTTAAGGGCAACTGGTTTCCCTATTTTTTTATTAATACAGAAGCAGGGATACTGGAAGTCCGCGGAGCACCAATTCAGCCTAGTGCAGACCTGGCAAGGCAAACCACTCCAAAAGGTTTTCTTATTTCATGCCGGCTTTGGGATAAGAAGTATCTTAATGAATTAGCTGCCTTATCAGCAAGCGACAGCACGGAACTGATAGCAGTTGGAAGTAAGGAAAACACCTGGAAGAACAATAATCCTGAACAGATAATATACACTTCGCAAAAAGTTCTGAAGTCCTGGAATGGGGAGCCGGTTGGAATATTTAAGTCCAGAACTAAATTTCCAATGATGGGGGAGGTCTTAAGAAGGGGAAGAACTGAGTTCTGGATAAACATTGCATTTGCATTTGTTATTTTATTAGCCATCTCGTTGTTTCTCTTAAGGTATGTAATAAGACCGCTTAAGAAAATATCAGGAAGTATTGAAGAACAGGACAGTGTCATAATTCAAAGTCTATTGGAGGATAAGTCAGAATTCGGGAAGCTTTCGACATTGATAGATCACTTTTTCCGGCAAAAAAATGATCTTGTAAGAGAAATTGAAGAAAGAAAAACAGTTCAGACTGAGCTGCAGGAGAAAGTCACTACGCTGCAGCTTCTAAAAGCGCTGCACAATGCATTCCAGAGAGCACTCGATCTTAAGCAGATATATGATCTGGTCTATGATATTATTCCTCTTTATTTCGGTTCACGCGGCATTCACCGTGCAAGCCTGATGGTTTATGAACCAAAAACAAATTCACTTATCAGCGATAAATTGTTAGATAATTATTATTCGAAAGAAATTGAGCTATCAGA
>JBLNEL010000382.1:0-2506 GCA_050262615.1 Bacillota bacterium | reverse complement strand
GTGTGCATTTTAAGAGTAGAAAAGGGGAAATGTTTTTTGGCGGCATAAATGGGTTAAACAGTTTTTCCCCGGATAGTATAAAGGATAATACATTTGTACCTCCTATAGTAATTACGGATTTCCTGATCTTTAATAAACCTGTAAAAGCAGATAATGATTCTCCACTTAAATGTTCCATAACAGAAACCAATGAAATAGTATTAGATTATAATCAAAGTGTCTTTTCTTTCGAATTTGCAGCACTGCATTTTTCCGATCCTTCAAAAAATCAGTATCAATATAAGCTAGAAGGTTTTGATAAGGACTGGAGTTATTCAAATACACGAAGGTTTGTCACATATACTAATCTTGATCCAGGCACATACATTTTCAGAGTAAGAGGTTCAAATAATGATGGCATCTGGAACATTCAGGGAGCTTCAGTAAAAATAATAATTTTACCTCCTTTCTGGAGAACATGGTGGTTTATACTTATTTCCGGATTATTGATAGTTGCGGGAATTTGGGTAATTGTTGCAGTCAGAATGCGCCATCTGCTGGATATTGAGAGGCTGCGATTAAAGATTTCAGCGGATTTACACGATGATATAGGTACAAGGCTTACAGAAATATCGATGTTAAGTGATATTGCTTATCATATGCATGATAAAGGGGACAGTACAGAAATTAAGGAAACAGTAAAGAAAGTAGGTTCAATTGCCAGAAGCCTGATAGATAACATGAGTGATATTATATGGCTGATAAACCCTAAGAAAGATACTTTATATGAATTATTCCTTAAACTGCGCGACAGCTATGAGGAAATATTCTCTTATTCCCAGATCCTTCTTCATATCAACAATATGAAGTTTCTTGAGCAGGTAAAACTTCCAATTGAATACAGGAAGCATCTGTATCTTATTTTTAAAGAGGCATTAAATAATAGTCTTAAGTATAGTAAATGCACTGAAATTTCAATAAATGCTCAGATCAACGGAAGGATACTGGACATAACACTATATGACAATGGTATTGGTTTTGATGTTAATAAAGAAACCTGCGGTAATGGGTTGGTGAATATGAAGAACAGAGCCGAAGCAATAAAAGGAAATTTAAGGATACAATCAAAAAAAGGTGAAGGGACAATGATCAAATTTACCGGTCACTTCTAATTCTCACAACGGAAAAGTTAAAGAAACTGATATGAAGAAAGAAATACAGATAATAATAGTTGAAGATAATGAGATCATAAATAAATCACTCGTTACTTTAATTAATGGTACTGAAGGATTCAACTGTATTGGATCATTTTATGATTGTGAGACAATGCTCAGCAAAATAAATGGCCTTGAACCTGATATTATTCTTATGGATATACAGCTAAGGGGAATGTCGGGAATCGAAGGGGTAAAGAAATTAAGGGATAAGAATCCCGATCTGATTGTACTAATGCTTACGATCCATGAAGAAAATGATCTCGTGTTTGAAGCTTTATGCGCAGGAGCCAGCGGATATTTAATAAAAAAGACGCATCCATTAAGGCTGCTTGAGTCAATTCAGGAAGCCTATGAAGGCGGAGCTCCAATGAGTTCAACAATTGCAAGGAAAGTAATAAGCTTTTTCCAGCCTGGGAAAAAGATATCACCAAATGCAAATCTGCTTACTGAAAAAGAACTTGAGATCTTAAAGGAACTGGCAAAAGGGAAAACTTATTATTCCATTGCCCTTACACTTGGAATCAGCAAAGATACAGTAAGATTCCATATCAAGAAAATATATAATAAACTGCATGTCCATTCTCAGGCTGAAGCAGTATCAGAAGCAATGAAAAAGGGAATTCTCTAAGTAAATACAGCTCTGCAGTGTAGTGCAATTTAATAGTTTATACCCCTGAAAGTTATTGCTTCTGATTTTATCTTATCAGAATCATTTTTCTAGCTGAAGAATAATCTCCAGCAGTTAGTTTATAAATGTAAATGCCGCTTGGCAAATCGCCGGCATCAAACCTTACTGAGTAGTTTCCTGTTGTTTTCTCTCCGCTTACTAACGTCCTGATTTCTTTTCCCAGTATATCGTATATTTTTAATTCAACGTTTGAATTGAATGGTAAGTTAAAACTTATGACAGTTGATGGATTAAATGGGTTAGGATAGTTCTGTTCAAGAGATATTGTTAAAGGAGAGATAATATTTTCATGAGGGACACTGACGGTTCCAAGTTTTTTTCTTAAGAGAACAGAAAACATTTCAGGAGTAACAATTTCGACATCTTTCCCAATTAGAGTATCGGCTTTTATATTATCCGTAAGCTGTTTTAATCTGCCGATTGTTATATCCGCAAGCTCAGCATCCGGGCGTGTAATAAAATCATCCTGGCGGAATCTTTGATAGCCGGCAAGCATAAAAGTGGGCTTTACCTTAGCTTTAAGTGACAGGAGAATCCGGTTAGCTGCAGCGCCCAGGTTATTAACATCGCCATAAAATGTTCCATCATCCACATGATTAAAAATCAGGCCTCCATAATTTGT
>JBLNEL010000381.1:0-14024 GCA_050262615.1 Bacillota bacterium | reverse complement strand
CGGGGCAGAATTCTCATTCGGACGGGAATATATAATTCCAAAGCCGTTTGATCCGAGGGTTTTGTGGAAAGTTGCTCCAGCAGTTGCAAGGGCGGCAATTGAATGTGGTGTTGCGAAACATACCATAGGAGATTGGGCAGCTTATGAAGATGAGCTTAAAGAGCGTCTTGGAATGTCAAAGGAAGTAATCCGTATAATGATCCATAAGGCTCAGGAAAGTCCCAAGCGTGTAGTATTTCCCGAAGGCGAAGAAGAAAAGATAATCCGTGCAGCAAATGCAGTATGCGGCGAAAATATAGCTTATCCGATACTTCTGGGCAATGAAGAGGTAATAAAATCAAAGATAGTCTCACTTGGTTTCGAATGCAAGGACTTTACAGTAGTAGATCCGTTGAAGTCTGAAAAAATTGCCATATATGCTGAGGAGCTCTATAAAGAAAGACAGCGCAAAGGCATGTCATTCAGAGTAGCAAAAGAGTTCTTAAAGCAGCCAAATTACTTCGGTTCAATGATGGTAAAGTTAGGCGATGCTGATGCCTTAATTGGCGGACTTACGACATATTATCCTGAGACTATTCGTCCTGCACTTCAGTGTGTTGGTGTAAAGGATGGTTTCAAGGTAGTATCAGGTCTTTACATTGTAATTACAAAGCGCGATGTATATTTCTTTGCAGATGCCACGGTTAATATTAATCCAACCGCAGAGGAGCTTGCCGAGATTGCAATTTCTGCTTCAGATACAGTTACAAGGTTTGATATTGAGCCAAAAGTTGCAATGCTTTCATTCAGTAATTTCGGCAGTGCGCCAAAACCTGAATCTATAAAAGTAAAAAAAGCAACCGAGATAGTTAAATTGATGAGGCCTGATATAATGATTGACGGAGAAATGCAGGCAGATACAGCAGTTGTGCAGCAGCTTCGTGAGACAGATTTTCCATTCTCATCGCTTAAAGGGAAAGCCAATGTATTAATATTCCCTGATTTGAATTCAGGTAATATTGCCTACAAACTAATGGCAAGGATTGGTGATGCTGAAGTAATCGGGCCGGTTCTGATGGGAATGAAAAAGCCTATTCATGTACTGCAGAAAGGTGCTTCAGTAGAGGACATTATAAATATGGCAGCAATTGCTGTTGTTGAAGCAAATCAGAAAAACGGCAGGGGATGAAAAATAAAACCAGCCTAAAATAATTTCTCTGATTTCAGTTTAGCGCATATAAAAAGGCGGCATATAAAAAATGCCGCCTTTTTCGTATCAAATTCAGTCTCAGGCAGTTGTTTATAATTTGCAGTATTGATAAATTAAATACCGTTTTTCCGGCCTGAGAAGGCCTGGACTTAAATTAAACACAATTACACACAAATTTTGTATATTAAATAATATTAGTGCTAAAGAGTATATTATATTTTATCAGCAGTCTGGTTATTTTTCTTGCGGGAATGATTCTCTATGGGATGGCTCTGAACTTTAGTGAAATGACGCTCTCTGAAGCTGCGGCTGAAAAGCATCTAAGGTATTTAACAAATATTCATATTGTAGTGGAAAAGCGCAAATACAGATTAGATCTGTATTCCGACACAACGTTAGTAAAATCCTACAAAGCGGTTTTCGGGAGAAGCAATTTACAAAAGAAGGTGTCGTTCAATGATAAGAAAACTCCTTCAGGCAAATATTTAATTTGCGATATTGATACAGTATCTCAGTACAGGAAATTTTTCAGAATAAATTATCCAAATGAGACTGACCTGCAGGAAGCATTAAGACAAGGGTTGATCACTGAAGCAGAATTCGAGAAAGCTTATCTGGCAATTCAGAACAATCAATGTCCGCAGTCTGCAAAAATAAATCAGCTTGGTATACATGGAATAGGAAGGCTGAATTTTATTTTCAAGAACCTGCCTTTTGTATATAACTGGACAAACGGCTCGATAGCAATAAGTAATGAAAGTGTAGATGAATTATATCCTTTAATAAAACAGGGTACCGAAGTTGAAATTAAAGATTAGTGCGATAGCTGTTGTTTTCATATCAATTATTGCTGCATTGGGAATAAATGCATGTAAAAAAGAAGAAAATCCAAAACCTCTTCCGCCGCTAATTTCCCAGGATTCAGCAAGAGCATTAGACCGGCAGGCTCTTTCGGATCAGGTAAAACATATACTTGGTGATAGTGCCAAGGTAATTGAGCCGGGAAGATTTCAGAGTGATACAACTCAGCCGGGTGTTGTTGCCGGTGTTGAGCTTTCCAGTCCCAAAGTCTGGGGAATTAAATTTACATACTTTAAGAGTGCTGATAAATCGCTTATTAAAGCCTATGAATCCCCATTATTAAAGGGATCATTCAAAGGAGGCATAGTAAGGAAGATCAAGCTTTCAGGGCAGAATTATGAGATGATTTATTATGATTCGCAGGATTATTTTCTTGGTTCGGGCGGAGGCGAGGTATTTTCTTATATAATAGATCTGAACAGCAGTAAAGTATATTCTGCGCACTTTTTTACTGTCCCCAAAAAACCGGTCTCACTTTATCTCTCACCAAACATTGATAATGGCGAGATACGTGATGTATTCTTAAAGCATTTCAGGCGGGATTATCCCGATCTTAAGATTGTTAGTAAAGATTATAACCTTGAAGATATCTTCTAGGAGAAGTTACATTTAATTATTGACTAACTAAATCCTGGTGCAGAAGACTTGATCCATGTCTAGAAGCAAGCTACTTACTCTTATAATTTTGATTTTCATATCTTCGGGCTTTACCTTGGCTCAGGAGAAGGAAGAGACCAGACAATATGAACTAGTCAGTATTGAATTCCAGGGGAATAGTTCAGTCAGTTCATCAATTTTGGCAGATGCGATAGTTTCAAAGGAAACCCCTTTCTGGCTCTTGAAATTTCTTAATAAAATTTCAGAAAGCATAGGGAGAAAACCCTCATACTTCGATTCTACAAAAATACCTGGTGATCTGGCAGCATTAAAAAGCTATTATCAGGATAACGGCTATTTTAATGCGCGCTTTTCCTATAGTTATACGCTAGACAAAGAAGACAGAAAAGCCGTTCTAACATACAAAATTGAGGAAGGGGAGCATTTTTTCATCAGGAGTTTTACCTACCATGGGCTGGATAGTCTTCCGCAGGAACTAAGAGGCAATCTGTCAGATTTTATGGTAGATTCAGCTAAATATTATTCAAAGACCCTTTTAGATCAGAATACAGTTCCTTTTACAACATTTCTAAGAGATAACGGTTATATGCTAGGCGGAGTCAATCCGCCAGTGGTAAGTATTTACGCTGACTCAGGATTTGTAGATATAAATGCAAAGGTCACACTTGGCAAGCGTTATATTATTGATTCAATTCATATTGATAAAAAAGGTGTAGGTAAAGAAGAAGTAAAGGATACACTGATCAAAAAAATTGTAGGAATTAAGCCGGGGGACTACTACAGTGCCGAAGAAAAGCAGCGTGCACAGGTAAGGCTTTACAGAACGAATCTGTTTACAACTGTACTTGTAAGCGCAATTACTAACGATACGACAGGGAGCCGTGTTCCGCTGAATGTAACAGCTGATATTGGTGCAATGAATGAACTTTCGCCTGAAATAATACTGAATAACTCAAACAGCGCATTTAATCTGGGTTTAGGAGCAAATTATCAGAAAAGAAACTTTTTCGGTGAAGCCAGGACTTTTACGTTATCAGGAAATTTTGCAATTCAGGATATCTTTAAAAAAGGTGCTATTAGTCATATTCCAAATTTCCTTTTACTGGGAGATACTTCAGTTTTTGGTTACCTGGATATAAGAGCCTCAGTCGAGCAGCCCTATCTGTTCAACAAAAGGATAACCGGAAGGCTTGAGGGGTACTGGAATGAAAACAAGGTTACTGAATACAAATCAATAGCTTATGGTTCAAAAATAAACTTTGATTATGAACTGCCTAAGTTTGTTTACTTTACTTCTTTGCAGACATATTATCTTGTTGAACGTTCAGTCTACGATTTCCAGCCTGACTATGTAAAAAGGCTGCTTAGAAGCAAGTATTCCGGGATAGATCCCGATACGATATCTTTCCGCCTTGATACAAAAAGGCAGTTTACTTCAATAATCGGAGCAGATATTGGAGCAAATAAAACAGACAACATCATGTTTCCTACAACAGGTTACAATATTTTTCTGACCATTGAAGAAGCGAACCTGGTACCGGCATTGTTAAATCTTTTTGGGGCCAATCTTTCCTATATCAGTCAGTTTTACAGGCTTGAGACCACCTTTTCAGCTTTTCCCAATATTTATAATTCTTCGACCTCAGCATTTGGGATCAAGCTAAAGGCCGGATATCTTCAGACCTATGCCGGGGATAGAAGCGAGGTGCCGTTAAACAAAAGATTTACAGCCGGGGGGAGCAACTCAGTGCGCGGATGGAGGGCAAGGCAATTAGTGCCGAGCAGGGCTCTGAGTATTTCCGGACTTACAGCGACTGATCTGGCAGATTTTCTTATCAGGAATTATCCGATCGGGGGTACATTTTTATTTGAAGGGTCGTTTGAGTCCAGAAACAGGCTATTCGGTCAATTCGGGATGGCATTTTTTGTAGATTACGGCAATACATGGGAGGGATACCAGAATTTTTCGTTCAAAGATCTGGCTGTAGCCGTAGGTTTCGGTTTCAGGTATTATTCTCCGTTTGCTCCTATAAGGATCGATTTTGGGTTAAAGGCATATGATCCGAACGATAAAAAGAATCTTTTTAAGAAATTTGATACGCATATTTGGAAGAATCTGCTTGACCTTGTAACATTCCATTTGGGAATTGGCGAAGCGTTCTGATAAATTCCAAGCAATAACATAAGAAAACCAAAATCTGAACGTTTGCCTATATAGTATAAGGGTCAGGGGTCAAAATAAATTGGGGAAATTGTCCTTAATAATAAGTTTGATAAACAGTATAATTTTAACTAATTTTGAAAATTAAATTGCAGGAAAAGTTGATGATTTCCAGTATGACCGGTTTTGGGAAGGGCTCAGTTCAGAATGAGTTTTTTAGTGTTGATACTGAGATAAAAAGTGTAAACAGCAGATATTTGGAAATATCCTTAAAGCTGCCACGAAGCCTACAGAACAAAGAATATGAAATTCGCGAGATAATAAGGAATAAGGTTAAAAGAGGTAAAATTATTGTCGGTGTGCAGCTTAAAAGGACTGCTGCAGGGAGCAATAAACCTTCTTTAAGCAAAGAAAGCCTTGAATACGCGTTAAATTTCCTAAAGGAATTGAAAAAAGAAGCAAAATTAAGGGAAAAGATCACACTTAATCATCTTTTAATGTTCCAGGAGATGTATTCAGAAGAGACAGTCGAAGAGACCGAGGATGAATATCGTCTGACACAGCAGGCGATAGAGCAGGCGTTAAATGAGCTTATAATAATGCGAAACAAGGAAGGCGAGGAACTGCGCAAGGATCTGAAGACAAGGATTAAGAATATAGAAGAGACTGTCGGCAGGATAGAAGAATTAAGTAAATCGAGTGTTGAGGAATATTACGAGAAGATAAAAGAGCGGGCAAGGCAGATGCTGGGTGATATTTCAGCATACAGTGAGCGTCTGGAGATGGAACTGGCGCTTCTTGTTGACAAATCGGATATTACAGAAGAATGTGTAAGGCTTAAGAGTCATACGAAATTCTTTTTAGAGAACCTGGATAATGCCAATGAAGTTGGACGAAAATTGAACTTTTTGTGCCAGGAGATAAACCGTGAAGCAAACACAATCGGCAGCAAAACGCTTACGACTGAAGTTTCGCATCTTACGGTTTTTATAAAGGAAGAGCTTGAAAGAATCCGTGAACAAATTCAAAACATTGAGTAGTTGTTGAGTAATTATAAAGGTAAAATATTTGTTTTCTCAGCTCCTAGCGGAGCAGGGAAGACAACGGTTGTTAAATATATATTAAAGACATTTCCTGAGATCATTTATTCTGTTTCAGCTACGACCAGAAAGAAAAGAGAAAGTGAAACAGATGGAGTTGATTATTTTTTTCTTTCAGAAGAAGAGTTCTTAAAGAAAATTAAAGAAGGCGACTTTATCGAGTGGGAAAAGTTTTATGATTATTATTACGGCTCATTAAAGAGCTTTGTAAACAGGAATCTTGAAGACGGGCGTTCCGTGCTTTTTGAGCTGGATGTTAAAGGTGCCCTCAACATAAAGAAGATCTATCCTGAAGCCGTACTGATTTATATAATGCCTCCGAGTCTGGAGGAGTTAAAGCGCAGGCTTACAAACCGGGCTACTGAGACTGAAGAGGATTTCAAGAAAAGAATTGAACGGGCTGAAATGGAATTAGCCTTAAAGGATAAGTTTGATTATATTGTTGTCAATGATGAGCTGGAACACGCCTTATCAGGAGCCAGAAAGATAGTAGAAGAGAATATTAATAAAATAAATAGGAGTAAAGCCAATGCAGATTCAACCTGTTGATTTAAGGAAAATCGATGAACGTGCTTCAAATGTTTATGAAGCAATCATTGTTGCCGCTAAAGAAGCAAGAAGAATAAATGAAGAACAGAGGCTGGAATATAACATGCAGGTTAATACAATCCCATCTAAGGGTCTCGAAGACGATAGTGAGGATATGGATAATCCTGATCAGCTTAAGGTCTCACTTGAATTTGAAAAGCGTCCAAAGCCGCATCTTCAGTCATTAAATGAGCTTTTAGACGGAAAGATTGAGTTCCGTTATAAGACAAAAGATAGTAATGACAGGTGATATACTCTCCGGTAAAAAGATCATCCTTGGTGTTTCAGGCGGAATAGCGGCCTACAAGTCCTGCCTGATCATCAGAAGTTTAATTAAACGCGGAGCGGAAGTCAGAGTAATCATGACTCCCTCCGCTGTTGAATTTATTACTCCGCTTACCTTATCTACACTTTCGGGCAATGAAGTTATTATAAATATTTTTCCTGAGACTCAAAAAAACGGCGTTAATGTAAGGACCTGGCACATCGAGTATGCAATATGGGCTGACCTTATGATAATTGCTCCTGCTACAATTAATACAGTAGCAAAGCTAGTAAACGGATTTGCCGATAACGCACTTACCACAGTAGCCTCTGCACTAAGAGGTCCTATGGTTGTTGCACCCGCAGCAGACATGGATATGTATAATAATCCTGTTACGCAGTCAAATCTCCGCAAATTGCGTGAGATATCAGGTGCATATATAGTTGAAGGTGAAAAAGGGGAATTGGCGAGCGGACTTTCAGGAATGGGAAGAATGGCGGATCCTGAAAAGATCATTGATGCAGCGGAGCTTGTTTTATCAGGCTTCAAAGAGGATCTGAAAGGCAGAAAAATTCTGGTTACAGCTGGTCCTACATATGAAGATATTGATCCTGTAAGATATATAGGCAACAGGTCTTCAGGCAAAATGGGCTATCAGATAGCCAAAGCAGCATTTTTACGTGGAGCAGAAGTAACTTTAATTTCGGGTCCCTCTGCTGAGAAAGCATATCCTGAGATAAAGTTAATAAAGGTAAGAAGTGCGTTTGATATGAAAAATGCAGTTGAAAAGCACTTAATTGACAATGATACGCTTATAATGTCAGCTGCAGTAGCAGATTACAGACCTGAAAAACAGTCAGAGACCAAGATAAAAAAAGAAGATTCACTTAGTTCAATAAGTCTTCAGAAGACAGATGATATATTAAGCTGCATAAAAAAGGAAAACAAGACAATTGTAGGATTTGCTCTTGAGACCGACAATGAGCTTAAAAATGCAGAACTTAAGCTGAAATCAAAGAACCTGGATATTATAGTGCTGAATTCATTAAAGGATAAGCAAGCAGGTTTTGAATATGATACAAACAAGGTAAGCATCATCAGACGTACGGGTCAAAGAAAAGAATACGCACTTGCCTCAAAATTCAATATTGCCAACAATATTCTTTCAGAGATAGTAAATCCTTAAGAAATCCTTAAAATCTTATTTTTGAAAAAATAAATAATATTTCTTTTGCCTATTCAGGAATTCTTTAGTAAAATTAATCAGCAAACAAAAATCTTTTAGCATCAATATTTATCGATACCGGTTAAGTCCGATATTTATAAACATCATTATTCTTAATTAAAACTTTAGTAAATTGATACAAGAAACTATCCAAAAATTCAGAGAAGCATTAAAGGACCAGCAGGATATATTCGGGGAATTGGTATACGAGAAGGCTGCTTTTCAGAAGATAGACCTTGATTTTGAAATAAATAGTGAAATAATCAGTTATGAGGATGGTATGAGCAGACAGGCAGAAGAAGAGAAAGAATGCTACGGTCATGCCAAGACTCTCGAGCAGTTAAACGAACTGATGCTCGAGTGTCATAAATGTCCGCTTGAGAAGACCCGGAACAACCTGGTTTTCGGTACAGGCAATAAAAAAGCAGATGTAATGGTTGTAGGTGAAGCACCCGGGGCAGAAGAGGATCTGCAGGGCAAGCCATTTGTAGGGCGTGCCGGGAAGCTGCTTACAGATATACTAAAGGCAATAAATTTTTCAAGAGAAGAAGTCTACATCACAAACACAGTAAAATGCCGTCCGCCTGGAAACAGGAATCCCTCAACTGAAGAAATGGCAGTTTGTCTGCCGTATCTGGAAAAGCAGATAGAGATAATAAAGCCGAAAATGATATTGTGTCTTGGCTTAATTGCTGCATCAGGAGTCTTAAAGTTAAAGCTTCCGCTTGGAAAGATGCGTGGAAACGTATATGAATTCGGTAAGGCTAAGGTAATGGTAACATATCATCCTGCAGCACTGCTTAGAAATCCGCAGTGGAAAAGAGGTGCATGGGAAGATGTTCAGAAATTCAGAAAGCTTTATGATGAACTTGTAAAATGACCAGCTGATAAAATGAATAAATGACAAAGAGATTAAACACCGGATAAGGAAACCTCAATCAAAAAAAATATGGGTAAAGCAAAAAAAGAGAACGATAATATAATGAAGATGGAGCCGGCTGCAGTAAAGCCCCCGGCAGCACCAGAAGTTGAAATGGCTGTCTTAGGTGCAATGATGATCGAAAAAGAAGCTGTTCCAAAGGCGATAGAATTGCTTTCAGCAGAATCATTTTACTTAAAGGAGCACAAGCTTATTTTTGAAGCTGCCAGGTCTCTTTTTGAGGCGAATGAACCGGTTGACACGGTAACGCTCTATGAAGAATTAAAGCGAAAAGGGTTTATCGAACAGGTTGGAGGTGCAGCTTACCTCAGCAAGCTTTCGCAGAATATTTCATCTGCAGCCAATATCGAATATCATGCAAAGATTGTGCTTGAAAAGCATATTTTGCGCAGTTTAATAACTGCGTCACTTGACATTGCACATTCAGCCTATGAAGGAAGCGAAGATGCATTTGATCTGTTGGATGCAGCTGAAAGAAAGATATTTGAAATAACAGAAGAGCATATGAAAAAGTCATATGCGCAGATGGATAAAGCAGTGCGTGATGCAATGGAATACATTGAACTTATCCATTCAAAGAAAACGCAGACATTTGCTGTTCCGACAGGGTTTTATGCACTGGATGAAATGACAGGCGGATTCCAGAAGTCTGATCTTATAATAATTGCAGCCCGTCCGTCAATGGGTAAAACTGCATTTGCACTTTCACTTGCAAGAAATGCTGCAATTGATCACAGGGTGCCGATAGCGATATTCAGTCTTGAAATGGCCACAATACAGATGGTTATTCGTCTATTATGTGCTGAGGCCAGGCTTAATGCTCACCTGGTAAGGACCGGAAAGCTGCCGCATGAAGAAGGGCCAAAGCTAAGCCGTAATATTCACCGTTTAAGTGAAGCCCCGATATATATTGATGATTCGCCTGCACAGACGATACTTGAAGTAAGAGCTAAGGCAAGGAGGCTTAAGGCTGAGAAAAAGATAGGCATGATAATGATCGATTACCTTCAGCTTATGAATGCCTCTACAAAGATGGACAGTCGAGAAAGGGAAATTTCTCACATTTCGAGATCATTAAAGGCACTTGCAAAAGAGCTGAATATTCCCGTAATTGCACTGGCTCAGTTAAATCGTGCTGTTGAATCAAGAACAGACAAGCGTCCAATGCTTTCGGACTTAAGAGAGTCCGGGTCAATTGAGCAGGATGCCGACGTTGTTATGTTTATCCATCGTCCGGAATATTACGGAATGAAGGTTGATTCAGAAGGAAACAGTCTTGAAGGGGTAGCTGAAATTATTGTAGGAAAGCAGAGAAATGGACCTACCGGTGATGTAAGGCTCAAATTCTTTAAGGATTATGCACGTTTTGAGAACCTTGAATTAGTAAGACATATTGAAGAAGCAAATACACAACCATCAATTGAGGAAGATTATCCGATATGAAATTATTTACTATTATTTTTACACTTGCTGCCTTTTCATATTCGTTTTCGCAGACAATCTTTACACCAAAAGATCAGGAGATATGCAGCTCTAAGTTTCAGCTGGCAGTTGATAAAAAATTAAGTGAAAAACCTGTTAATGATGTAATTGCTGAGATCGGCAAGAGCTTTCTTGGGTTAGACTATGAAGCACACACGCTTGAAACTCCAGGCGAAGAACAGCTTGTTGTTCATCTGACAGGACTTGACTGCACTACTTTTTTAGAAAATGCACTTGTCTTTGCAAGGTGCGTAAAGCAGGGAAAGTCATCTTTTGAAGATTATCAGAAAGAACTTACAAAAGTAAGATACCGCGGCGGAAAAATAAATAAGTATCCTTCACGGCTTCATTACTTCTCTGACTGGATCTTTGATAATGCAGGAAAGGGAATAGTAAAGGACATAACTAAGGAGATCGGCGGCAAGCCTTATGATAAGAAAGTCGGATTTATGACAAAGAACCGTGATAAATATGTCCAGATCAGCAAAAATGACGAATATTATAATGCAGTTAAAGCAACAGAAACTGCAATTAATGCAAGAATGTACAGCTATATTCCTAAAAAAGAAGTTAAAGACATCGAAAGCAAAATTCAAAACGGTTATTTAATAGCAATTACCTCAGGTCTTGACGGCATGGATATAGCGCATGTCGGCATTGCCGTAAAACTTGATGATGGAAGAATTCATTTTATGCATGCACCTATTGTAGGAGCAAAGGTTCAGATAACAGAAAAGCCATTGGCAGATTATCTTATGAAAAATAAATCGCAGACAGGTATTATGGTATTACAGCCGGTTGAACCATAAGCCCGGTTGATCCATAGGCTATAAAAAATAATTCATATTGGTCATAAAAAAATGCCGTTTAATTAGTTTTAAGCGGCATTTTTATTTTTAAAGAAAAATCAAAGATCAGGCCGGATTAATTAAGGACTTCAGGCGTTTGATATTTTCGATATCCTCCAGCTGTCCTTTTGTTTTGGGAGTTTCAAGTATCATTGGAATACCTTCAAGCCTTTTATCGTTCATTATATTAGAAAAGCCTTCCAGTCCGATAAACCCTTCGCCAATATGTGCATGCCGGTCGACACGGCTTGAAAGCGCTTTTTTGCTGTCGTTCATATGGATGCACTTAAGAAACTTAAGTCCTATTATCTGGTCGAACTCACTAATTGTTTTTTCGTATGCTTCAGGTTTTCTTAAGTCATATCCTGCTGCAAAAATATGGGCTGTATCAATACAAACGGTCATTCTGTCTTTATCTTCTACGCCATCAATTATTTTAAATATCTGCTCAAAACTATAACCTATGGAAGTTCCCTGACCTGCAGTAAGCTCGATCATGCTTTTGACGGAATATCCCTTAGTCCTTTGATGAGCGATATTAAGTGATTCAATTATCTTCTTTATTCCTTCTTCAATGCCGCTTCCGCCATGAGAGCCCGGGTGGAAATTAAGATGCTGGATTCCTAAGAGTTCACATCTTTTGAGCTCGTTAATAAATGCTTCCCTGGATTTCTGAAGCATCTGACTGTCTGTTGCACAGAGGTTTATAAGGTATGAATCGTGAGCTATTACAGGAAAAATGCCTGCTTTATTCAGCTTAGCTTTATAATCAATGATCTCCTCATCAGTTAAAGCCCTGGCATCCCACCTGCTGTTATTTTTAGTAAAAATCTGCATTGTTTCAAAGCCAAGGCTCTGAGCTAAACTGACGGCTTTTGAAACTCCGCCCATTGATGAAGTATGTGCACCTAGTAAATGAGACATGGGAATTTAATTAAGAATTATGAATTATGAATTAAGAATTTGGCTGCCGCAGGCAGGAATGCACACCTGCAGATGGCAATATTATTATCAGTAAAAGTTTGTAATATTATTTTTGATTTTATTGTTAAATTTATACTTCTTAAAATCTGAATCAATAATTACGAACTAAACCTAGAATGCGAATATGCAAAAGTTAATTGAACTAACCAAAAAAGAAAAAAGATACGTCATCGGACTTATGTCCGGCACTTCAGTAGATGGAGTAGACTGTGTACTGGTTGAGATCTCAGGCAATGGAACCGGTACTAAGCTTAGACAGATAGGATACATTGAATATCCCTTCCCGGACGGCTTAAAGGAATTTGTTTTGAGGAATTCTGTCAGACAGGGGAGTAATGTCGAGGATATCTGCAGGCTCAATTTTCTTATCCCGCAGATATATACAGAAGCAATAAAGCATTTATGTAAATCGATCAATTTCAATCTTGAAGAGGTTGATCTTATAGGCAGTCACGGGCAGACAATTCATCATTTGCCTGAGGAATACGAATTGTTCGGCTATAAAGTAAAATCAACTTTTCAGATAGCAGATCCTGCTGTAATTGCAAAGCTGACAGGAGTAATTACTGTAGGTGACTTCAGAACAGGTGACGTTGCATTAAAGGGCCAGGGAGCACCGCTTGTTCCATATTTCGACTACATATTGCTCCATTCCGACACAAAGAACCGCGCACTGCTTAACGTAGGCGGGATATCAAACTTTACAATATTAAAGAAAAATGGTCTCAGAAATGACGTAATAGCTTTTGATACAGGTCCGGGCAACATGATGATAGACATACTTATGAAAAAGTTTTTTGGAAAAGAATATGATTTCTGCGGTCAGACAGCTTTAAGCGGAAAGGTAAATAAAGAGCTATTAGAAAGACTAAAGCAGAAAGACAGCTATATTGAACAGAAGCCGCCAAAATCAACAGGACGTGAGTTATATGGCGAAAGCTTTCTAACAGAATTATCAGAAGAATTTAAAGACCTCGCGTATAATGACTGGATTGCAACAGTTACAAACTTTACGGCTTATGGCATATTCAGGAATTATGAGAAATTTGTAAGCGGGAAAATCAGGATTGATGAATTATTAATAAGCGGCGGAGGGGCAAAGAACAAAGCTCTTATTCATTACCTTGAAGAATATTTTTCTGAAAGTGTAAGTATAAAAAATATTGAAGAACTTGGATTTTCCTCAGATGCAAAGGAAGCTATTTGCTTTGCAGTTTTAGCAAATGAGCTTATTTCAGGAAATACATCAAATATGCCATCAGTTACAGGTGCAGTAAAAGAAACATTGCTGGGGAAAATATGCCTGCCTTAAAAAAGGTGCTAATTACAGGCGGCGGAGGATTTTTAGGACAGTACCTCAACATAGAGTTCTCAAAGCAGTTTGAGGTGTTGTCGGTTTATCATAATAATAGTGGCAATGCAGGGGAGTATAAGTCTGTTTCAGTTGATATAACAGACAAGGATAAAATGAAATTGCTTTTTGAGACATTCCGTCCTGAAGTAGTAATTCACACGGCTTCAGTCTCAAATAATGAACTAGCTGCCAAGATGTCTTTTCAGAGGGTAATTGATATAAATGTAAATGCAACTGAGCATATTGCAGAACTATCAGGGAAATATAATTCCAGGTTATTTTATACTTCGACCGACCTGGTATATGACGGCAGTCAGGGGGCGATGCTTAAAGAGACCTCTGAGCTTAATCCGGTTTCACTTTATGCTCAGACAAAGCTTGAAGGTGAAAAAAGAATTAAAGATGTTTT
>JBLNEL010000380.1:0-3689 GCA_050262615.1 Bacillota bacterium | reverse complement strand
ACGTACTTTCCTTCCTGTCCGGCAAATGGTGAATTATTGACCATAAAATTCATAGTAATTGTCGGCTCGTCAATATCTACAAACGGGATTGCTTCAGGTTTTGATGGATCTGCAAGTGTTTCACCTATATTTACATCCTCAAATCCAGCTATGGCTGCTATATCTCCTGCAAAAACTTCATCTGCTTCTGCTCTACGAAGATTCTCGAAGGTATACAATTTCGATATCTTTCCGTTCTCGGTTTTCCCATCCTTGGATATGAGAACAACAGATTCTCCAATCTTTAATGATCCGCTCTGTACAAGACCTATTCCAATCCTGCCCAGGTAATCATTATAATCAATCGCACTTATCAGCATGCGGAAAGGTTCATCTGGCTGAACTCTTGGAGACGGAACCCTGTTAACTATAAGATCAAACAGAGGTTTCAGATCGACTGCTTCTTCTTCCATTGACAATTTAGCTACGCCCTGTTTTGCAATAGCATAAACAAAGGGAAAATCCAACTGTTCATCAGATGCACCAAGCGACATAAAGAGCTCAAAAACTTCGTCCAGTACTTCATTTGGGCGGGCATCTTTCCGGTCTATCTTATTTATAACAACTATTGGCTTTAAGCCTAAGTCCAGCGATTTTTTTAAAACAAACTTTGTTTGCGGCAGCGGACCTTCAGCGGCATCAACCAACAGTAGAACTCCATCCACCATTTTCAGCGTCCGTTCTACCTCCCCGCCAAAATCTGCGTGTCCAGGCGTATCAACAATATTTATTTTATAATCGTGATATCTGATGCTTGTGTTCTTAGCAAGGATTGTTATTCCTCTTTCTTTTTCCAGAGGATTTGAATCCATCACTCTTTTTTCAACCTGCTGATTGGCTCTGAAAACTCCAGTTTGTTTTAGCATATAATCAACAAGCGTGGTCTTACCATGATCTACGTGTGCAACTATAGCAATGTTTCTTATTTTGTCTTTAAATATTTCCACTATTTTCCCTTTTTGTGATCAACTATGACGGATTGATAAAATATCACCGTCTTTTACAATATATTCTTTTCCCTCTAATCTCCAAACTCCAGCTTCTTTACACTTATTGAAGGATCCATAATGCATAAAGTCATCATAATGAACTACTTCAGCACGGATAAATTTGTTATAAAAATCCGTGTGTATTACTCCCGCAGCTTCCTGTGCAGTCATATTCTTTTTGATTGTCCATGCTCTGCACTCATCTTCCCCAACTGTTAAAAATGACTGCAAGCCCAATACCTGATACGAAGTTTTAAGTATCTTATTTAACGCAGATTCCTTAATACCAAAATCTTCCATAAATACTACGGCTTCTTCATCATTCATTCTGGAAAGCTCATATTCGAACTTTGCAAAAAATGGGATCAGTGTAATTTCATACTTATTAAAGCCTTTTTTTATTGTTTCTAAGACTTCATCTACTTTGTTGACTGAATCTTCATCGAAATTAACAGCAACTACAAGTGGTTTCAAGGTCAAAAACTGATAGGATGAAAGTATTTTCCTTTCAGATTCATCAAAAGTCATCATTCTTAAAGGCAGTTCCTTTTCAACATGAGCCAGACACTTTTCAATAAGCGGAAGTTCACGCTTAGCCTGCTCGTTCTTAGACTTTTGGATATCTTTTTCAAGCCGTTCTTTTCTTGTTTCAAGCAACGCCATATCGGAAAGAAGGAATTCTGTCTCAAGGAATTCAATGTCTCTTAAAGGATCTATACTATTTTCCGGATGAGGGACCGCATCATTGCTGAATTGCCTAATAACATAAAATAATGCATCATTGTTCTTAACATTATTTAAGAATTCGGCTGTAATCTTTACTTTTCCATCCTCTGATACTCTTAGTCCCGGAATATCATAGACTTCAATTGTTGCATTTACTTTTTTAGGTGGTTTGAATATTTCAGCTGCTTTATCTAATCTTTCGTCCGGAACTTTGACAACTGCAAGATTTGCTTTATCGGCTTGTGTAATGTTTTCTGATTCGTCTGTTTTTGTCAGCGTATTAAATAGGGTAGTTTTCCCAGAGTATTGCAGTCCAACTAGACCAATTTGCATTTTCAACCTTTATTAAATTACTGTTATTACTCATTTTGATATTTTCATGACAACTAATGCTAACTACTTAAAACTTAAAATAAATATAGTTAAGAGATTAAGAAAAATTCAAAAGGAGATTTTTGGATTTTTAATGCACAAATATACGATTTTTTCGCGGTAAATGTAAGATTTGAGAAAAAATTGCCCTAATAGTATTTATCCTACTATTTGAGTATTCAATGCTATTTCCTCAAGAATCGAAGTAACTTTTAAACAGTCCTGCAGCTGACCATTAAATACAATGGCTTTACCCTTAACATGTACTTCAAAGGCAAATTCGCGGGCAGTTTCATAACTGCATTTTATAGCTTTTATCAATTGAACAATTACCTCATCAAAAGTATGCCAGTCGTCATTGAACAGGACTACTTTAAAGGCCAGCCCGGTAATTGTTTCTTCTTCCTCTTCGGGTTTATATTGCCCATATTGCAATTCAGCACGTAAAATCTCTTCTTTCATATCCCAAATTACCAAATAGAAATATTTTAGAAAAGTGAAAAATGTAGTTTTCAAATGAAAATAAACAGAAGTTATAAATTTAACAATGTATACGTTCTGTTTAAAGTAGTTTTGTACAGTGCGATTTATTTTTAGTATTTATTTAATAATTTCTTTTTAGAGATCGTGTTTATTTATATCCCTGTGCCTGCAAATTGAATAACTCGGAATAAACTCCTCCCTTGCCAAGGAGTTCTTCATGTGTCCCAAGTTCAATGCACTGCCCTCCATCAAGCACTAAAATTCTGTCCGCCATACGAACTGTAGAAAACCTGTGAGAAATCAGGATTACTGTTGTCCCCTCAGTAAGTTCAGCGAATCGTTGAAAGACTTCATATTCAGCTCTTGCATCAAGCGCGACTGTAGGCTCATCAAGTATCAACAACTGTGCATCACGCATATAAGCTCTTCCTAAAGCCATTTTTTGCCATTGTCCGCCTGAAAGATCAATCCCGTCACTGAAACGTCTTCCTATCATCTGTTGATATCCGTTAGGAAGTTTTTTGATTACGGAATCAGCAAGACTTCTTGCAGCCGATTGCTGAATTTTCCCTAAATTATCCTTTTCTTCAATCCTTCCGACTGCAATATTATTTGAAGCGGTCATTTGAAACTTAACAAAATCCTGGAAGATCACCCCAATTTCCCTTCTAAGGTCATCAGGATCATATTCTCTAAGATCATGACCATCAAGCAATATTCTGCCTTCAGTAGGGTCGTACAGCCGTGAAATAAGTTTTACAAGAGTTGTTTTACCCGCCCCGTTTTCTCCGACTAAAGCAAGTTTTTCTTTTGCGTTCAAAGAAAAACTAACGTTTCGAATAGCCCATTTTTCTGAGTTTCTGTATTTAAAGCTGACATTCTCAAACCGGAACCCCTGTTTGAGCGGATGCGGAAATTTTCTTGATTTTTTTTGTGACCTGATATTTGGTTCTATCTTAAAGAATTCGAAGAAGTCCCCCAGATATAAGGCCCCTTCTGAGATGCTTGTAAATCGATTTAGTATGCCTTCCAGAAGTGAGCGTAATCTGGAAAATGAACCAGCCAAAAATGTAAGATCCC
>JBLNEL010000379.1:0-4776 GCA_050262615.1 Bacillota bacterium | reverse complement strand
TTACAAAGAGCTAAGTTGCTCCTCATAATGAAAAAATACAGCTTTAAAATTAAAATGCAAGTGTTGTTTGTTTCTGATTACATTTCTATTTTACCTGAAATAATTATGAAGTGTGGAATTTATGCATGATTTCATATTCAAACCTTTCCAGGAAATGACCCCTGAGGATTATTCGCTTGTCGGCTTTAAGTCCGGCCTTGAAATTCACCAGCAGCTCCTTACAAAGAAAAAATTATTCTGCCGATGTCCTTCAGGAATTTACAGCAACAGATATAATGCTGAAATATTAAGGCATATGCGTCCTACACTCTCCGAGTTTGGAGAATATGACGGTACGGCTTTAATGGAATTTAAGACTAAGAAAGAGATCATCTATCAGATCAACCGGGAGACTGTCTGCACATATGAGATGGATGATACGCCCCCGTTTGAGATAAACGAAGAAGCTCTTGATATTGCTCTTCAGATAGGCATGCTTTACAACTGCAATATTGTAGATGAGATACACATTGCACGCAAGCAGTATCTTGACGGCAGTATCCCGACAGGATTTCAGCGTACGTCAATAATAGCGCTGGATGGAAAGATTCCATTTAAGGGCAGGACTATAAAAATTGTTCAGCTTTCAATTGAAGAAGATGCATGCCGTGAGGTAAGCGATATCGGTCACAGAAGAGTATATCTCACAGACCGATTAGGAATGCCTCTTATTGAAACTGTCACAGCTCCGGAGATGAAAACTCCTTTTGAAGCAGCAGAAGTAGCAAATATATGCAGACGGCTTGTGCGCAGCACAGGAAGGGTAAGGACAGGCATTGGTGCTGCACGTCAGGATGTGAACGTAAGTGTTGATGGAGGCACAAGAATAGAAATTAAGGGTGTACCGAGGATTCCGCTGATTCCGATCCTTACATATAATGAGGCAATGCGGCAGTGGAACCTCCTCAGGTTAAAAGATGAACTCCACAGACGGGGTATCACGCCTGAAAGTTTTTCAGCAGGTGTTGAGGATATAACCAGGCTGATGAAGAAAACAAGTTACCTGCCGCTTCAAAATGCAATTACCCAGGGGATGACGGTAAAGTGTGTTGTATTAAAAGGTTTCAGGGGATTATTACATTGGGAAACACAAACCGATACATATTTTTCAAAAGAGATATCCGATCGTGTACGTGTTGTTGCTTGTCTTACCACACTTCCCAATATAATTCATTCAGACAGCAAAAGTGATACGATTGCCTCATCGGAATGGATGAAAATAAAAAAGTATACATCAATGACAGATGATGATACACTTGTAGTTGTCTGGGGAAGCAGCAGGGATATTGACACTGCTGTAAATGAAATAATTATCCGCGCAAAAGAAGCAACTATCGGCGTTCCTTCAGAAACCAGGCAGGCATTGCATGACGGAACGAACGGCTTTGAAAGAATACTTCCGGGTCCTGACAGAATGTATCCTGATACAGATCTGCCGCCAAAGAAAATAACAGAGGAAAGGCTTGAAAGACTTTCTGTGGACTTACCACCGCAGTTCTGGCTTAGAGAGAGATGGTATAATGAACTAAATCTTCCAAAGGATATTATCCAAACACTTTCAGTCTCAGCCTATGCAAAGCTTTTTGAAAAGCTTGTAAAAAAATGGAATATTGGTCCTCTCATTGCAGCAGTTGTTTTAATTCAGTATACAAAATCATTAAAAAGAAAAGGTTATAACACTAGTTATCTTACAGTAAAAACCATGGAAGCAATCTTTGAAGCGTTCAGAGAAGGCAGGATCTGTAAAGAAGGAATTAAACCTTTATTAAAAAATGTAATATTGATGAATGGCTTTTCTCCTGAAATGATAAAACCGCTTTGTACCGATGAAGAACTGGATTCAGCTATCAGAGTTTCTGAAAATGAAGCGGCAGATGTAAAACTCCGGGATCAGAAAAACTATAATGAGGTACTTACCGGATTGGTTATGAATAAACTTCGCGGAAGAGTAAGAGCAGAAATAGTTCTTAACAGGATCAAAACGATTACTAAAGGAGAGAAGATCAATGCCTGAAAGTGATATTTACAAGGGATATAGAAAACAAGCTCTTGAGACTTTAAAAAGATTTAATGCGCAGATATGGAGCGATGTTGAAATTAAAACCGTCAAAGGTAATTATACAGGAATAATTCTTCCACGCTCCGAAACGGCAGATTCAGAGCACATAGTGCTAAAGCTCAGAAGCGGCTACAACATTGGGGTTGCTGTAAATTCGATTGAAGATATATTTATAGCAGGGAGAAAGGAAGCAAGTTATAAGATCAAAGAAAAGGAATTCCCATTTGATCCCGACAAACCGAAAGTGAAACTGCTTGGCACAGGCGGGACAATTGCAAGCAGGCTTGATTACCGCACGGGTGCTGTCATTCCGGCATTTTCCCCCGGTGAATTATTCGGCTCCGTACCGGAACTTGCCGATATCTGCAATCTCGAAACTGAAAAGTTATATGGTGTATTCAGTGAAAATATGGGCCCTGAACAGTGGAAAGGAACAGCAGAAGCTATCGGGCGCGAGATAAGAAACGGGGTGCAGGGGATTGTTATCGGTCATGGCACAGATACTATGCACCATACTGCGGCTTGTCTTTCTTTTATGGTACAGAATTCACCAATACCGATCGTGATGGTTGGAAGCCAGCGCTCAAGCGACCGCCCGTCATCTGATGCGGCGCTGAATCTTCAGCATAGCGTAAAGACTGCCGCTGAAAGTGACATAGCAGAGGTAATGGTCTGTATGTTCGGACCAACGTCTGATGCCTATGGATTGCTGCACAGGGGCACGAGGGTACGAAAGATGCATTCCAGCTACAGATCGACTTTCAGGACAATAGGCGATATACCAATTGCGATGGTAAGCAAAAAAAGTATTGATTTATTAAGGCAGGACTATAAGCATAGAAGAAAGGACCGTGAGTGCACAATAAATACAGCCTTCGAGGAAAAAGTAAGTATTGTATATTACTATCCCAACATGAAGCCTGATATAATTGAGTCACTTATTGATAATGATTACAAAGGAATTATCATTGCGGGTACAGGATTAGGGCATGTAAACAAACCACTTTATCCAGCCTTAAAAAAGGCATGTGAGAAAAATATTGCTGTTTATATGACTGTACAGACGCTCTGGGGGTATGTGCAGATGTATGTTTATGATACAGGACGCGATATCATGGAGCTTGGTGTGGTGCCCTGCGCAAATATGCTTCCTGAAGTTGCCTATATAAAACTGGGCTGGGCTTTGGGGCAGACAAATGATCTAAATAAAGTAAAAGAGATCATGCTGACTCCAATTGCGGGGGAAATAACAGAAAGAGAACCAAGCAACGGATATTTAATCTACCAGGGAGGAATTCCAGAAGTAGAGGAATTTATTTCTAAATATATAAAGTGATTTTCTAACTATGAACTTTATCACTGAATTATTATTAATGAATTATTATTAATAAATTTTTATCTGTGAATCATATTGCAAAATTTTAATCCGTATAATTCATATTCTTAGAAATTATCCGTGGATTCTTTTGCGTTTATTAGGCGAATTTCTGCATTCATCTGAGCAGCAGTAATCGTTTTCAGCTTTGCACTTATGGCAGGCTACAAGCATTCTATCGCAGTCCTGATTATGGCAATTAATGTAATATGAAGTTGGTTCATTGCAGAAATGGCATCTGGCAATATGTTTTATTTCAGGCTGAGAGTTTATTTCAAGGCTTCTTCTTTCATCAAAAACAAATACGCTGCCTTCCCAGAATGTATCCGGATATTTTTTTACATATGAGACTATTCCGCCTTCGAGCTGATATACATTCTTGAACCCTTGCTGAGCCAGATAAGCAGATGCTTTTTCGCACCTTATTCCTCCGGTACAGTAAGTGACAATAATCTTATCCTTATATTCCTTAAGATCTTCTGCAACCTTTGGCCACTGGCGGAAGCTTTTAATAGGAGGTGTTATTGCTCCCTTAAATTTCCCGATGATACTTTCATAGTCATTTCTTGCATCAACAATAATAAAGTCGCGCTTATTTTCGTACAGCTCTTTCAGTTCCTCAGGTTTTAACCTTTTTGTTCCCTTGCCCGGAGTGACGCCTGAGAGTCCGGATCCAACGATCTCATTTTTTACGCGTACATGTAGTTTTCTGAAAGCATGCTCTTTTACCCGATCTTCCTTAAAGATAATATCAGTGAATTCATCATATGATGTTATATGCTTCCTATAGGCTTCAATTGCATCTTTTCGTCCCGAAACAGTTGCGTTTATACCTTCCCTTGCAATAAATATCCGGCCTTTAATATCATGTTTCAGGCAGAAATCATAATGTTCATCCCTGAAGCTTTCAGGATCAGAAAAATCCACATATTTGTAGAAAAGCAGCACTCGGTAATCCAAATGTTCCATCATAAAAGAAACTATCCCTTTCTGATATGCAATATTAAGTAATTGAATAATGCGAATTGTTTTATAAAAATAAAAAACATTAAAGACTCTAATAAGTTCCTTATCTGAAAGTCCTGAAAAGATGAATTATATTATACAAATAATAGCTAATTAATAATTTTGATTCTTGTTATAAGACTCTAAAGTCTTTAATTTTACATAGATAATAAAGGACAATAAAGGAGAATTAATGAAATATTTTATTTGTGAAATTGTATACAAAGCACCAATTGAAAAGATAGAAGAAACCACCTTAGAACATAGAGCATTTTTAAAAACAGGATATGAAAAGGGC
>JBLNEL010000378.1:0-3645 GCA_050262615.1 Bacillota bacterium | reverse complement strand
GCCTGACTTGATAAGCCTCCTTTATCAACAGCTTTAATTCTGTAATAGTATCTCTTATATAGCTGCAGATTTTTTTTATCAGTAAAATAATAAGCTGAGCTAAAACCAGCAAAACTATTTGTATCGGCTGTAAAATCAGGATTTTCGCTTTTATATATTTTGTATCCGGCAATATCGCCTTCAAGGTTGGGCTGCCACTTTAGAAAAACAGAAACAGAGTCATTCCAGTTGCGGGCATTTATCTCGAGGAATTTTGGAGTGACCGGCGGATTTAAGTTTACCGGCTGAGCCTTCAGCCATGGAGTTTTCATGCTCTCTAAACCTCGTATAGTAACAGCAGAGACTCTATAATAATAAACAGAATCATAGGACAGTGAATCATCCGTGAAGTAGCTGTTTGAAGTAAATGATCTCAAGGAAAGATGGAGTGTATCATTTATACTTCTGTAAATATTATATCCTTTAATGTTCAATTCCGGGTTGGGCTTCCAGTCAATATCTACAGTACCGTCATATGCCCACGTAACTGCTGCATTCTGGGGCACAGCAGGTGCCATAGTATCTTCTGTGTCATTTAAGTTAACAGACCGGTCACAACCATAGAATAGTGCCAAAAGCAGGGCAGCTATTACAGTCATCCCGGTACTATGTTTAAATACAAACTGCATTACCTTTTTCCGGAATTATAATGTTTTCAAAACCAATTGTTCTTAACCTTTCGGAAAGCTTTTCCTGCTGGTCGGGGTCACCATGTACCAGAAAAATCTTCTGCATGCGGCTCTTATCGAACTGATCAAGATAGCTTACTAATTCATTTGAATCAGCATGTGCACTCAATGAATTCATGACGATCACTTCAGCTTTAAGATTATATTCCTCACCAAAAATTTTAATAACGGGCTGCTTTTCTACAATTCTTCTTCCCAATGTGTTTTCAGCTGAATATCCTACAATTAATACAATATTATTTTCATTTTCAATGTTATTTGCCAGATGATGCAATATTCTTCCGGCTTCGGCCATTCCAGAACTAGCCAGTATCATGCATGGACCTTCGACTGTATTAAGTCTTTTTGAATCTTCGACGTCTTTAATGTATGTTAGTTTATTAAACCCAAAGGGATCTTTGTGGTGCAAAATATATCGGGAAATTTCATAATCAAAGCATTCGCTATGAAGCCTGAATACATCGGTTGCATTTACAGAGAGGGGACTATCGACATATACCGGAATCCTTTCGGCAAGGTTATCTTCAAAAATATTGTTCAGCCAATAAACGAGTTCCTGAGTTCTGCCTACGCTGAAAGATGGAACTATGATCTTAGCTTTTCTTTGTATTGCTTTTTTTATAACTTCAGCTAATTTTGATTCAGTGTTTTCTGCATTTTCATGGAAACGTCCACCATAGGTCGACTCACATATCATAAAATCACAGTCAGGAATCTTTTCCGGATCCTTTAAGATAGGCATATTGGGTCTGCCAAGATCCCCGGTAAATCCCAGGTTAATAGTTCGGCCTTCTTCGTTTATCGAAAGGAAAACAGCAGCAGATCCAAGTATATGACCGGCATCAAAAAAAGAAAGTCTGATTCCTTCAGGCAGTTCAACTTCCTGATGATAATTTACGCCTATAAACAGCTCGAGAGTCTTCTCAACATCATCTAATGTATATAAAGGAGTAAAAAGGTTTTGCCCGTTTTTTTTCCTCTTCTTATTTACAAACTCGACATCTTTTTCCTGAATATATGCGCTGTCTTTCAACATTATTGAACATAGATCCCGCGTTGCGAATGTTGAATAAATCTTACCTGTAAATCCGTTTTTTACAAGGTTCGGCAGATTCCCGGCATGATCGATATGGGCATGCGAAAGAATTACAAAATCAATTTTTGCCGGATCAAATGAGTCAAAGTTTTTATTGATCTCATATGCCAGCTTTCGCTTGCCCTGGTACATTCCGCAGTCAAGTAAAAAATTTACTCCATTTACACTTACAAGATGCATCGATCCTGTCACCGTCTTAGCTGCACCGATGAACTTCAATTCCATTTTGCTGTCCTTTTTGCGTGTAAAACTATGCAAAGATTAAATATCTTTCAACCAGTAATATCTGATTGGTGCAATGAATTGTACTTTTTATATTAATAATTATTCAATAATTTTCAGCCTGACTTGAAATGAGGATATTATCTGCTATTTTATTATCATAAGGGTAAGCCATACCTGATTGGAATATAAGGATACGTATGAATAACAAAAAAACATCCGCCTTTTTAACAAAAGCAGCCGGAAAGATCAACCCCTTGTTTATAATTATTGGTTTGCTAGGAATTGGTTTTCTATTGGCAGGCAATTTATTCTTTATGCACAGTGCGAATAAACAGGAAGGATCGAATGAAGATTTTCCGCAGCGCTACCAAATAGTCTCGCCTGAAATTCCTGAAAAATTAGACTTTTGCGGTGAAAGAGTTCCAATTGAAAACTTTTACGTCAAGGAAAGAATAGACAGGGAATTTATTGTAAATACATATTATCATTCTGCAACATTGCTGGCATTAAAGCGTGCAAACAGATGGTTTCCGGTAATTGAACCTATTTTGAAAAAATATGGTGTTCCGGAAGATTTTAAATATCTTGCTGTAATTGAAAGTAATCTTGACAATGTGGTTTCACCGGCAAATGCAGTTGGTTTCTGGCAATTTACCGAAGGTGCCGCTGCCAGATATGGCCTGGAAGTAAGCGAAGATGTTGATGAAAGGTATAATGTGGAAAAATCCACTGAGGCTGCCTGCCAATATTTAAGAAATGCATTCAACAGATATAACAGCTGGACGCTTGCTGCTGCTTCGTATAATGCCGGTCTTTCAGGTGTCGACAAACAGATCGAAAGACAAAAAATGAAAAATTATTATAATCTGCTTTTTAGTGAAGAAACATCACGCTATATTGCCAGGATAATTGCAATGAAGGAGATTTTCAGGAATCCAAGGGAATATGGATATTACATGAAATCGACAGATCTTTATCCGGCTTTTGATACAAAGAATATTCAGATCCAATCCCGGGTTGATGATCTTGCCGGTTTTGCAATTAACCATGGAATTAATTATAAGATCCTTAAACTCTATAATCCCTGGCTCAGGGATAATTATCTTGCTGAAAGAAAAGGAAAGGTTTTTGACATTAAAATTCCAAAAGAAGGTACAGTGAAAATGGTCTCGGAATTGCATTAAGTAATGAATTTATAAAATCCCCGGTTTTTCAGATTATAAATATACTGACTGATCCGGGGAGGCTTCCGGCTTCATACAATCTCTACTGCTATCATTCCAAAATTTAAAGGAATTAATATTACTTTCCCTACTTGAATAGTTAAACTCACTTCTTTAAATTATCGCTTACTTACAAAAAAAATAATAGAACTTAGAACATTATATTTACTACAGGAATAAACTATGTCAGCTGAAAAAAAGTCAGGTGGAATCTCGAGACGCAATTTCCTGAAAGGTATGAGCACTACTATTGCAGGCAGTTATGTACTTGTTCCGGGAATATCAGAAGCTGCTGAAAAAATTGGAAATAAGGTTCAGGAGAATATTAGCAAGGAGAAGCTTTCACTAAAAGTAAACGGAAAACAGATTCAAT
>JBLNEL010000377.1:0-2925 GCA_050262615.1 Bacillota bacterium | reverse complement strand
TGGACTAATATTGTGTAAGGATCTGGCAAACAAAAACAACTGGGAAATGGACATGGAAAGCAGCCCCCAAAAAGGAACGACTGTCATTTTGAGAGTGCCGTATACCGCAATAATCTGATCCATCCAGTAAAATTGTATTTACTTTTACTTTTCCTTCCATTAAAATAAATGAATTACATTGTTTGAACATTTCCATAGCCAGGGTCATCTTATAATTAAACCTTTGTATCATAAATGCGAATATTATAACTGTGATTATTTGTACAAATGAGAAATGGCAATAATATGAAAAATATTAAAGATTTTATTCCATCTGAAACGATTCATGAAAGTGAAGCCAGGTATAGAATGGTTTTTGAAAACAGTATTGATGGAATCATTCTCATATCGTCCGAAGGTGAAGTTATTGAAGCAAATCCGGCTGCTTGCAGTATGACTGGAATGACTGAACAGGAGATAATAAAACTGGGAAGATATGGGCTAGTTGACCTGACAGACCCGCGCCTTCCTTCAGCAATTGAGGAGCGCAGCACTACCGGCAGCTTTTGCGGAGAATTGACTTACATCCGCAAAGACGGAACCAAATTTCCCGTTGAAATTACATCCAAAGTATTTAAAGGTACGAACGGCAAGGAAATGCTTTATGTATTTTTCAGGGATATTACAGAACGCAAAAAATATGAGGAAAGTATGCGCAAGCATACAATTGAACTTGAAACTTCCAATAAAATTAAAGATAAAACCCTTTCTGTTATTTCGCATGATTTAAGAGGTCCGTTTTTCGGTTTTCTCGGTTTAACTAAAGAGCTTTTTGAAAATATTGATTCTTTGAGCAAAAAAGATATCTCCGAAGCAGCTTCAATTATTTACCGCTCTGCTGAGAGAACTAATGAACTAATTACAAACCTGTTCGAATGGGCAAGACTTCAGATAGACAACATAGAATTCCAGCCTGAATTATTAAATGTCTGGTCAGAAATTGATAAAACAATAAATCTCTTTTATCCTGCTTCCGTAAATAAATCGATTACAATAATTAATAAAGTTCAAAAAGATTTGCATGTACTTTCCGACAGTCATATGCTTGCAATTGTTTTAAGAAATCTCCTCGATAATGCGATCAAATTTACTCCTAATGGCGGAATAATAACTTTTTCAGCTGAAAAATATGACAAATCTATTGAGATCTCCATCAGGGATACGGGAATGGGTATTGCTGAATTTCAGCTTGACAAAATATTTATGATCGATTCATCAAAATCAACTCCTGGCACTAGCGGTGAAAAAGGATCAGGATTCGGATTAGCTCTCTCTTCCGAACTTCTAAAGAAAAATAAAGGAAATATTAAAGCGTTTAACTGCGATCATGGCGGCGCGGTCTTTACTATTACACTCCCCTCAAACTGATCAATTTCAATTGAAAGGGCTTGGAGCTAAAGCCTTTAAATATAGAACACTGCATTATATTTATATTGAACACTCCCCTTCCCCCTTACAATTCTTATTATCCAGCCTGCTTCAGCTCTGTCCGGCTATTTCACCCTTAATGAAAAACTTTCCTCCCTCTATCACGCTGGAACTATTTATTATTTCATTCGTCAAAACTTCTTGAAAGAATAACAACCTAACAACAAAAAATGGTCTTTTTATGAAACCTTTATTTACTAAACTATTCATTACAGGTCTATGCCTGTTCTCTTTATCTTCGTTTTCATTTGCAAATAATAACCCCGAGGAAAAGAAAGGTAAAGGATTTAATTTAGCTGGAATGGATAAATCGGTAGATCCCGGTGTAGATTTTTACAGATACGCTGTCGGCACCTGGTTAAAAGAAAATCCGGTTCCTGCAGAATACAGCAGATGGGGTACTATGGAAGTACTCAGAGAGAGAAATAATAATATTTTGAAGCAAATCCTGGAAAAATCCGCTGAAAGAAATGCGGCTAAAGGGTCAATTGCACAGAAATTAGGTACATTTTACAAAGTAGGTATGGATTCTGCGAAAATAGAAAAAGACGGCTTTAAACCAATCAACCCTGTCCTGATCAAGATCGGAACGATCAACAGCAAGCAGGGACTATATGATATGCTTGCTTTTTTTCATCAAAGGATAGGAACCCCATTTTTTAATTTGTTTGCTGAGGCTGATGCCGAAAACAGTAAAATGATAATCGGATGGCTTTATCAGGGCGGATTAGGCTTGCCTGACAGGGATTACTACTTACATGATGACCCAAGCTCTAAAGAAATAAGAGCACGCTACCTTAAATACATTTCCAGAATGTTTTTGCATTTGGGCTTATCAAAAACCGAATCGGATAAAAATGCTGAAACAGTAATGAGACTTGAGACTGAATTAGCCAAAGCATCAATGACAAGAGTTGAGCTTCGTGACCCGGTAAAGACTTTTAACAAAATGTCAGTTGCTAAACTATCTGAAATTGCTCAGGGATTTGACTGGAGTTATTACTTTAAGACAATGGGATTAGAAAATCCGGGAGATATCAATGTCGCTCAGCCGGAATTTTTCAAAAAAATTGGACACTTGGTGTCAACTGTACCTCTTGATGAATGGAAAATTTATTTGAAATGGAATCTCGTACGATCATCAGCTGGTTACTTAAGTTCTGTGTTTGTAAATGAGAAGTTTGAGTTTGAAAACAAATTTTTAAATGGTGTTAAACAGATCCAGCCAAGATGGAAAAGAGTTTTGGCAACTACAAATGAAATGCTTGGTGAAGCTTTAGGACAATTATATGTAAAAGAAAACTTCACTCCTGCAGCTAAACAGCGTGCCCTTGGCATCGTAAAAAATCTTCTTTCATCAATGAGAGAAAGAATACAAAATGTTGACTGGATGAGCGATGCAACAAAAGCAAAAGCCATTAAAAAACTTGATGCCTTTGGTGTAAAAATCGGATACCC
>JBLNEL010000376.1:0-19859 GCA_050262615.1 Bacillota bacterium | reverse complement strand
TCCGTTTATCAGCCATAAAAGCGTGTCAGCTCCTTTAGCCGGAGGGATAAGGAAAATATTTTGAAGCGGGGACTGATAGATCAGGCGCATGATACCCTTATGTTCCCTTGAAAAGCCTGTTGCAACACCTCCAGGATGAAATGAAACAGCTTTAACTCTCTTAAAGCGTCTGTTGATCTCAATAGCATGAAGTATATTCATCATTTTGGAATTTGCATAAGCTCGGAAAAGGTTATAAGACCTTTCAGACTCAAGGTCATTAAAGTCAATATTGCCGTAGATGTGAGCTGCACTTGAAGTATTTATTACGACGGCATTTGATTCCTCAAGGCGGGTTTTTAACAAGCTGGTCAGCAGAAAGGCTGAAAGGTGGTTTACCTGGAATGTCATTTCATGTCCATCTATAGTAATCCGTCTTTCAGCAATTAGAGCGCCTGCATTATTAGCCAGTACATCGATGCGGGGGTAATTATCAAGCAGAGTCTGAGCAAGTTTATGTACATCGGAAAACCGGCTATAGTCGGCCAGGTAATAATCGCATCCTGTTTCTTCAGCAATTAATTTGGTCTGTTCAGAGCGGCCTGTAATTATGACGTCAGCACTACTTTCTCTTAATGCTTTTGCGGCTGCTGCGCCGATGCCGGAACTGCCTCCGGTAATCACAACAGTTTTTCCCTTCAGATCATTTTTCATTTTATGGCCCCGGAATTTTCAGAGAACATACTTAAAGAAAAGATAGATAAATTCTGAATTATGTGCTATTATTCAGTGTTGCTTTGTTCAGCTAAAGACTTTGTTCAGCTAATAAAGCTAAGGAGAAAATAAAATGAGACATGTCTTTTTTGTTATAATAATACTAAGTGTTTTTACTTCTCTTAAAGCTCAGCCAATTGATCTGGGCTTCAGGCTGGAGTCGCAGGTATTATTTACAAAAATAGCTCATAATGAAAGTGACTCTGAGACCTCATCTTTACTTACCTGCGGTGAACTGACCTTTGGCATTTATCCCATAAAAAAACTTTTAATTGAAGCCCGTTTTGGTTATGAGCCGGGAATTTATTTTCTGGGCTATAAGGGAACTGAATATGGTATATATGCAAAGTATTTCCTTTATAACAGTCTCTATTTTACAGGCGGAATAGCTGATCACACGAATGATGGAGATGGAGGCTATGGGAGTTCAAAAAATTTAGTTATGCCATCACTCGGAATAGGAGTAAAGCCATGGAAGCATGTGGGAATTGAATTATTATATCAGAAAGCCAACAGGCAGGCTATAAGCGGCGTTTTCGACAGGAGTTTTCCTGAAAACAGCTACACGATATATTTGAGTTCACTATTAAAAATAAGCATTGCTGCAGACTGGATAATAGGAGACTTTTAACTGCTGGAAAAGCAGTTAACAGGATTTTTATTCCCGCATTTGGGGCATATGACGACCGGCTGATTTGTTCCGAATCCGGGGGGTATCTTTAATTTCAGTCCGCATGAACATGTAAGGAACTTATAGTTTTGGCCTTTAAGAATAACATCTCCAACCGAGCGTTTCCGGTTTACTTCTGTTAAGAGTTCTCCCGCAGCCGGAAGATCTTCAGAGGCAGGAGAAATATTGCGAAGTGGAATTAAAGCCGCATCTTTCAAGCCTGATTCAGGAATTATCTGCTGCTGTTTTCCTTTTACCGAATTAAAAGCTGACTGATAGTTGATATAAGCGGCACCGCCAGCAATAGCGCGCAGTATCTTAATTCTTTCGCTGACAGGAGGGTGAGTGCTGGTAAGGTCATTTAGCTTAAATCCTTTTTTCTTAAGAGGGTTTACAAAGTAAAATGCGGCTGTAATCTTATTGGCAGAAGACAGATCAGCAGTTGACTCTGATATCTTTTCAAGTGCAGAGGCCAGTCCTTCGGGGTAGCGGGTAAGTCTGACTGCAGTTGCATCTGCAAGGTATTCTCTTTTACGGGAAATAGCAAAATACAAAAGCTGAGCTAAGACTGGTCCTATAATAGCAAATAAAACGGCAAGAATAGCAAAGATTGTCTGTCCGCCGGAGGATCTGGATTTCCTGTCGCGATTGCTGCTATAGCGGTAAGAGGAATAGCGCATACCTCTAAGATACATATCCGATATAAATACAATACTTCCGAGCATAGTTCCGGCGAATGTCATAAAAAGAACATCTCTGTTGATTATGTGGGATACTTCATGAGCAATAACTCCCTGGAGTTCGTCACGGTTTAATGAAGAAACCAGTCCTGCTGTAACAGCAATTGCACTGTTATCGGGACTTCTTCCTGCAGCAAAGGCATTCGGCATTTCCTCATCAATAAGGTATATTTTCGGCATATGCTGAAGATTTGAAGCGATCTTCATTTCTTCGACAATATTATAAAGCTTAGGGAAAGCCTCGGGTGTTATCTCATGGGCTTTGCTGACTGCAAGCATTATATGAGAGCCTGCGAAATAACTTACAAAGGAAAGTATCACCCAGACAAAAAAAGCTGCAGTAATGCCTAGTATGCTGCCTTCTTTTGAAGCGTATGCACCTCCAATAAGATAGCCCAGCAGCATCAGTACAATTCCCATTGCGGCAAAAAGCATTAGTGACTTTTTTTTATTTGAGCTTATTAATTCCCACATACTGAGCAGTTCCCGATAATATTGTTACAAATCAGCTAAAGGAAACCTTCGGAGCCTGCCTTTCAGCTGTGTTCTCAATTTCGAAATATTCTTCAGCCTTGAAATTGAACATGCTGGCAATGATATTAGATGGAAATGTTCCTGTTCTGTTGTTATACCCCAAGACCTGGTCGTTATAGTTTTGACGGGCAAAGCCGATCTTATTTTCAGTTGATGTCAGTTCCTCCTGCAGGGCCAGGAAATTCTGATTAGCTTTAAGTTCGGGATAGTTTTCGAGGACGACAGAAAGTCTTCCCATAGCCTGAGTAAGTTCATTTTCAGCTTTGGCCTTTTCGCCAACTGTTGAAGCGCTCATAGCCTGACTTCTGGCTTTTGTTACGCTTTCAAAAGTCTCACGTTCATGTTTAACATAACCTTTTGCAGTTTCAACAAGGTTTGGAATAAGATCGTGCCGCCTTTTTAGCTGAACGTCGATCTGAGACCAGGCGTTTTTAACGTTGTTTCTGGACCTGACAAGTGAATTATACATTGAAACCAAAACAAGCACAATTACTGCTAATAATATTATAACAATTACGGCAGTCATTTATTCCTCCGGTTTAGTTAAACTTAGAGTAAATCCGAAAACTGACTTAAGCTGATCGATAATTTTATTACTCACTGTTGCTGAGAATTTTGCTGCTCTTATAAGTTCGTTTTTGTCAAACCAAAGTCCATGGTTCTGTGGGCATTTATCCAGGATGGTTCCGGAGTTACCAGGCCACGAAACTTTATTCATTTTACGGCTGCAGCGGGGGCAGTTTAATGTTTTTTCATCAGCAGAAAAATCTTTTTTCAGGGAAGTGAATGTTATGGCTTTTTCTTCCGGGTTTCCCAGAATAAGTTCTAGTTCACCTGAATCGAGCCAGGTTCCGTGGCAAGCAGGGCAATAGTCTATTTCTATCCCATTATATTCAAGTATTATCATCAGACTGCGGCAGGCAGGGCAATTCATTTTAAGCCATAATTATTTTGTTTAATATATGGAAAAAATATTTTAATTGAAAAATGCCTTAAAAGATGTGCAATCAGGTAAGTCAGTTAAGCATTGGGCAGTCTGCACTGAGGTAAAAATTGCAGGGGCAGAAAAAAAATAAATGCAGAAAAGATAAATGCAGAGAAATAACTAATCTGCCCCTGAAAGCAATATTATTTTAACAGCATAAGCTTCTTTGAATCTTTGTATTCTCCGGCCTGAATTGTATAGATGTAAAGTCCGCTTGGCAGACTTGATGCATTAAACTGAACTGAATAACTGCCTGCAGATTTGAACTCATCTACAAGAGCTGCAACCTCCTTGCCCAGCATGTCATAAATTTTTAGCCTTACATTCAGTCCTTTCGGAATAGAATAACTAATTATAGTCTCAGGGTTAAATGGGTTCGGGTAATTCTGATTCAGGACAAAGCTTTTTAGACCGGTTTTATTGGCATTATCATTAACACCGGTAACAGGAGATGAACTTATCCATAATTTGCTTATACCGTTTTGACCGATTGCAGCAATATAATCTTTTGAGCTGATTGTCATATAAGTTATATATGAAACAGTGTCATTTATCTGGCTGTTAAGCGGGTACCAGTATTGTCCGTAATCCGGGGATTGGTATATCTTAGAGGCATTATAGACAAAAAGTTTGTCTTCGCTATTTACTAAAAGGAACTGGCAATTTCCTGCATTTAATCCGCTTCCGGCATTATTCCAGGATAGTCCATTATCTTTTGAAATAAAGACGCCATTTTCGGTGCCTGAAAAAACGTAACCTTTTTTGTTAAGGGTAAATGAATTGATCTTTTTACCTGTAAGAGAACTGCTAATATAGTTCCAGCTGTTTCCGCCGTCAGATGAGCGAAGTATTCCGTTTGATGAAGTACCGGCAAGGATTGCCCCGCTTTTGGTAATTAAGATCGTATTTATTTTTATACTATCAGGCAGGCTTTTACTTTTTTTTATCCAGTTTGTATCTTTATCAGCCAGAAAGAATATACCTTTATCTGTTGCAATAAATATGTTATTAAGTGAGTCAGAAGTGATCTTATTTACTGTTAGTGAGTCAGGCAATCCGTTAATAACATATTTCCATGAATTTGCACTATCCTGAGCAACTGCAATAGGGATATTGTAGTAGAGAAGACTTGCAATTCTTTTTCCGTTAGTGCAGATATAGATATCCTTAATTCCCCATAATTTAATCTGACTGTTTGTTAAATGGTCGGGGCTGGATTTCCAGAAATTGCCATTATCTTCTGAAATGTAGAGTGAATAGGTGCCTTCGCCGGCAGAAACATAAATATTCCCATCAGGAGCCCCGTAGGCTGAGAGATAGTCGAATCTTGTAGTTCCGCCGATTCCGCCCTGCGGGTTATGCCATTTAACAGTCTGGGAGAAAAGGTTAAGGCAGCACAGGAAAAAGATACACAATAGAGCTCTTTTCATAATTATTCCACTTAAAATATTTTCTCATAATATTAACTATACAATCTTAAGAAAGATTATCTAATAATTCAAAAAAAACATTTCAATGGCTGTGAGATCTGAATTAAGGAAAAAGGGCTAATCAACAGATCGTATTGTGTTGACAAAAGGCATTTGAAAAGATAAATTAAAATACAATAAAACCATCAGTCACATAAAGTATTTTAAGAAGTATTTTAAGAAGTATTTTTAAGTGGAATGGTGAAAAAAATCAGCTGTAAGCCAGGCCTTAGAAGATGGAATTTTGGTTGAATAAATCTGACTGGAAATTCACGTAATCTATCTATAAAAGAGGTACAAAATGGATACTGCAGCGCTTGCTCATGGAAAAAAAGAATTCCCTTCTGTAACTGTATTAAAGATTTTACTTTTTTGCGGCATACTTTATCCGCTGGTCTATATTTTTGCTGATATACTGGGAACACTTATCTATGATGGTTATGATTACACATCTCAAAATATCAGTGAAATACTTGCAATAGGTTCTCCGGCAAGAAATATAGCACTTCCTTTTTTTAATTTATCGGATTTATTATTAGTTGTATTTGCTATTGGTGTCTGGGAGTCAGCAGGGGAGAAGCGTATGCTGAAAGCAGCTGCAATTCTTCTTATTTGCTGTGCCGCAATTGGTACAGTTACATCCATATTTTTTCCGATGAATCTACGTAATTCTCCAAAGACATATTCAGATACAATGCACATAATTCTGACAAGTGTACTTGTGATTTTTATACTTGGGTCAATAGGAGCCGGGGCAGCTGCATCAGGAAAGCGTTTCCGTTATTATTCAATAATAACGATAATAGTACTTATAATCTTTGGTATACTTACAGGCATGCAGGGGCCTAAAATCGGGACAGGAGTTCCAACTCCCTGGATGGGAATTACAGAACGAATTAATATTTACTCCTATGTGATATGGGTAATGGTATTTACAGTTAACCTTTTCAGGGCAGAGAAAAAAGAAAGGTTCGTATTACACAAATAAACCGGCTTATGGTTTTAAGCCGGTACAGTTATAATAATTAATACTTGAGAAAAACTCTCCATTTTCTGTAACTTTTTCAAGGCCGTCAGACCAGAGAAGGTATTCTTCTTCCTGGAGGACACCTTTATCCCTAGCCGCAGCGGCAATACGCTTTGCCATACCGAACAGATAAGAATTGCGCTCACGGTCAAGATGTACATGCGGGACAGCTTTTACGTTTATTAAGCCTGCGCTTCGGAAAAGGGATTCCAGGCGGCGGCCTGTCCAGCCGTCGGCATAACGCTGGTCGGAGTTGAACTGAATTATCCTGCGGGTAAGCTCACGTTCCGGGTGGTTAATTATCCATGTATCACCATCCTGGTCAGCAGAAATAATTCTTCCGCCATTTTTAACAATACGGACCATTTCCTTAAGAGCTTTCAGGCAGATTTCAGGCTGGAGGTGAATAAGCACGGTCTGAGCAAAACAGCTGTCGGCAATTGCATCAGGAAGAGTGAGCTGTTCAGCAGAATCAGCAATGACAGTGATAATATCAGAGAGGTTAAGCTCTCCTGAGGTCTTCTTGGCAAATTCTGCAAGAACAGTCTGAGGTTCAATTCCAATTACCCGGCCATTAGGTCCGACAGCAGATGCCAGGTCAAGCAAAAGAGCGCCTGTGCCGCAGCCTATTTCCACGACTGTCTGATTAAGCTTTACATCTGCAAGCTTAAGTAATTGTGAACGCAGGGATTTCTGGTCATCAGCAGATGATCTTAAATTAAGAGCCTCAGCCCATTGGTTAGCAGTCTGTTTATCCCAGCTTTTAACATCCCTGAAGACATCATAAGTGCCTAAAGGGATTGGACTATCAGATATCGGCATAAGTTAAGTCCATTATTATTTTGAAAAGAAAATAAGAATAAAATATTTCTTCTGAAAGAATATATGAAGGTGTTTTTGTAAGGTTAGCAGTTGAGATATTTCCATTGTGACATGTTTTATTATTGTTTCCTGAAGTAAATATAAGTTTACTTCAGGAAACATCAGCAAGTGGTTCAAGGTAAGAATAATCAGGTTTTGTTTAATTACTCTACTCTCATTCTCTTTCCTTCGGAATGGCTTGTAAATTCAGGAGCATACATACACTGAATTGTCGTTATTCCGTTTGAAAAGGCTCCCTTGTAGACTACACGAAGAGGGTATTCAAACACATATGTTCCTTTTCTCAGGTACTCAAAAAAGAAATTAGTTGCAGCATCTTTTGTGCTTTCATAATACCACAGCCCATCCTGGTATTTATTTACTGAAAGGACATTTACAGGTTCAAATCCGGAAGCTCTCATGTCCTTCATATGGACATATTCCATATCACGGCCGGTTCTTAATTCGATCCTGATCTTGAGCATATCACCAGGCTTAAGAATTGTGGTATCTTCTACAGGAATAAGTTTTTTCCCATATTTATCTTCTGTTTCAATGCAGACTTGTTTATTTATTGAAAGTTGAGTATTTGCCTGAGTTACTTTGTCAAGCTGTTCAAAATACTGCCAGTAAACAGATCCCCAGGCAGGGACGGCATTGTTATTTTCAATATGGAATTTTGACATTCCGGGTTTTATTTCACTTCCGTTCCAGGAGATTTTGAAGTAGCCTGTTCCTGCTTCTGCTGAATCATTGGAAATCTGAAGCTTTTGATCTCCAACAATTACATCCGGCAGCTTTGTTTCACTGATCCAGTCTGACCCTTTTTGAATAAGTGCATAACAAGCTTCAGCTGTGGCACGTGTAGTACCCCAATTAGTTGTCTGTTTCTGTTTGAGAAGCCACTTCTTCATAAGGTCGACACTGATTGTATCTTTGCTGATCTCGTCAAAAGCCTCGATCATAAGAGATTGTGTTTCAATTGGTGCCTCGTACCAATACCAGCCAGAGTTTTTTGTAAAATACATTCCCATCTGATCTGAGACAAATGCACTTTCCTTAAGAGAATTGAGGATTGTTTTAGCCAGAATACTGTTGCCTGACCTAAAGGCTGAAAGCGCAATCATCCCCTGGATGTATTTGTTTTCTTTATTCCAGGACTTATTAGCCAGCTGATTCCAAAAACTAACAGCCTCCTGAAATCCGGAGCTTACCGGGACATCCGGGAAATAGCTGCGAGCATAAAGATAATGAAAAACCGTTTCGCCTGGCGAAAAATTCTTCGGCAGATCTTTGATTTTTATTAATCTTTTGTATTCAAGATACATTTCCTGGTCGCAGTAAGTGATTGCACGCTTCAGCATCTGGTCAAATTCTGCATTTGTTTTTAAGTCCAGAATTCCAAGTTTATTAAGATGTCCGAATCCAGCTATAATATGCTGGGTAATATAAAGACTTGAAGGCATTCCATTAAACCAGGGCCAGCCCCCGTCTGCTTGCTGGGCCTTCTGGAGTTTAATTCCGCAGGCTGATTTTTCATTTGCTAGTCTTATCACATCAAATAATAATGCTATGTTCTGCTTTAAAGATGTTTCGTTCTGTGCATCCCTGAGCCATGGAGTTTCTTCTAAAATAATATTCTTAAGCTCCTGGTTCTTAAACAGGTTGGATTTCAGTACAGATTCAATATTATTTTTCCAGTTTTCAAATACCTGTTTTATCTTAGGATTGCTATTGACCAAAAATGAAGCAAGGCTGTTTGCAAAGAATCTGCTAAAGGTTTGTTCAGAACATTCATATGGATATTCCATTAAATAAGGAAGCGACTGTATTGCATTCCACACAGGATTTGAAGTAAACTCAAAGGTCAGTTTGTGCGGCCGCAATGTTGTCGAACTGTTCTCTGTTATTTTCTTAAAGACAAAGTCTCCTTTTGCAAAGCCATTTAACTCAACCGGCATCGATTCTGTAATAAGCTGGGTATTTGTGAGTACCGGAAGCTGGGCTTCTTCTCCATCTGTAAATAAATCAGTCAGAGCTGAAGCACGCCATGTAACAAGATTAATACTGCCGGATGGAATTATAAGTCTCCATGATAAGGACATGCTTTCGTTGGGAGAAAGTAAGAAGCTCTTCTTGGTCTTATGATTCTCTAATAAACTATCGATAGGTTCACCATTTGCTGCATTAAAAAGGTTAAGACAAGCAACTCCGGATTGAGATGAGTCTGAAAGGTTCGAAATTCGTACAGAAAAATATATAGTATCACCCTGTCGCAGAAATCTTGGGGCATTAGCCTGTATCATTATTTCTTTGCGGGTAATGATCTCCTTTTCTATAGTATTAAAGAACATATCTTTTGTGTGAGCCAAAGCCATAAATTTCCAGCGGGTAAGTGAACCAGGAGAGATAAATGAAATGGTAATATTACCTTCCTTATCAGTAACAAGGTTCGGATAAAAGAAAGCAGTTTCCTGCAGATCTTTCCTGATCTCTATATTCTTCTTATCTGAAAGAACTCCATTAGATGGAGAAATGATATCTTCAGATACGATCTGCATGTCCGGTTTGCGAACTTCATTGACCTCTATCAGGCTATAATCAACGCCTCTGACAGATCCTCTTTTTCTGTCTGAATTCCCGTCAGGATCGGTATTATACAATTCCTGCAGCACTGGAAGGATGTCATCTTTCTGCATTTTCTTGTATTTTTTGCTTTTATAGACTGAACCGGCAGAATATTCATTATCTAACTGGAATCCCCAAAGATTTAGTGTTGGAAGCAGATAATCCGAAAAATAGGAGTCATTAAAAGATTCATAAATATTGCATTGTGAGGAGTTATAATTTTCATCCTGCATGGTCCAACTTCTAGAATAGAGATGAAAATCCGGATAGAGATTTAAATACCAGTTATGATTAATAAATGCATCAAGGGATATATCGTACATTGCAGCCATCATTTGAGCATGTGCATTTGTACTGTCGGGCATCTTTATTTTTAATTTCCAATTTTCATGGCTGCCGGGCAGAATTTTATTCCGGAAAGACTCAAATGCTATATTCAGTTTTGTTTCCGGTTTCTGAATCAGGACCTTTGCAATAGAAGAATATATTTTATTTTCATAGACAGTTACAAAATGAAGGGCAATTTCCCCCCTGATAGTACTATCTACCGGAAGGTTTAGTATTGTTTGTCCTTTCAGTAATGATATCCACGTTTTATGTTTAAACCCATATTGTGTTTCAATCTCATAAAAGACTTTTATTTCCTTTAAGGAAGTACCTGCTGCTATTGAGACAGATGAGCCCTGTTTTACAACCGGAGTCAGTACATTTACCAACAGTGGAGTATTAGCTGGTGTTGTTTTAGCAGCAGGGCTGAACAGGTCGAAATACTTTTCGAATTTTGTTTCAGCATTTTTCCCTGCAGCAGAAAGCACCAGCAGATACTTTCCAGGTTTCCATGATCTTTTTTCATTCAGGAATATTAAAGAATCACCTTTTAGTGTGATCTGTCTGCTGAAAACTGTATCCAGTTTTTTCCAGTCTGTAATTGGGTATTCGTCAATGTACCTGGTACTATCAGGTAACGCCTGCAGATCTGCTTCAGGATCAACTGAAGTACTGTATTCAGGTTTAGACCATGGACGTTTTACTAAAGTATACTGAGGCATTTCCAACCTGTATATAACAGCATTTACCTTTGCTTCTGTAGGAAGGCCGTCAATATTTGAAGCAGAAAATTTAATAGCTTTATTGTCTTCTGAATTTAGAATGCCCTCCATATCTGAATTAAGGAAAAGATCCTTATAGCCTGCCTTTAGGTCTTTTTGAATTTCATGTGTTTCTCCGGTTGCATCTGTTACAGTTACATTAACTGTATACGAGTAGACAATATTCTTATCAATATTGTTTTTACCCGGCTGTGCAGTAAATTTAATTGAAAAGTTGCCATTATTGTCTGTTAAGATTTTACCTGAGGCTATGTTTGTTTGGTTTTGTCTGTCTTGACTTAAATAACTCCGGTAAAACATTTCTTTGTAACGTGTAACGGTATAATTGACAGAGGCATTACTAAGCGGGGCATTGGAAAATGTAGCAGCTTTTCCTGAAACTGTAACAGTATCATTCAATGCTATGTTTTTATTCTGCGGATCCAAAGTAACTTCAAATTGAGGGCGTTTATATTCTTCTACCCGGAAATATTCAGAAGTACCTTCAGCTGAAATTCTCCACTGTCCATTATTTCTTCCCAAAGGAATGTCGAATTCCCCGCTTACTGTTCCGAATTCATTTGTCTTAATTTCTATTTCCTTTAGAGCCTGCCGGTTTGCTTCATACAGGGTCACTTTTACCAGGTTACCTGCGACAACACTGGATGTTTCATCTTTCTGATTGACTGCTATTTTAAGACCATTAAAAAACAATTTCTGTCCCGGGCGGTAAATTGATCTGTCAGTGAAAAGGAATGTTTTCTCAATAGTCGACGAATCAACCCTAATTTTACTTGATTCATAAAAATCATTGACAACTAAAGTATCTGAGTCTTTTGAAAGGATCAGTTTCAAAATATGATAATTGCTCTTTATTACGGCTTGACCGTTTTCGTTTGTTGTAAGTGTTGAATCAAGTATATATTGCAGATTAGAAACAAGGTGATAACGTTTATATACATATACTCCAATGTTGACATCCTTTTCAGGATTACCTGTAGAGCGGTTTGTAACAATCAGTTCAAATTGTCCATTGTAGTCTTTTGTAAGTAAAGCAATATTGGAAACACAAAATTCAGAATGAGATACTATTCCGGAATTACATTCATATTTCTTATTATCCGATGCCAGAAGCATATATGAACCCGCTTTAAGCTTCGGCAGAGTTACTTCAGTAGTATGGCCTAAATAATCTTTTGAAGATCTTAGCACTGAAGTAAATGATGTTACGTCTTTAAGCATAGAGTAAATACTGTCTATTTTATCAGTGTTCTTTTCAAGCAATTTTTTATTTTCAGAATTCATTGGAATTATACTTAAGAACACTGTATCTACATTTTGATGATCGAATAAGACTCCAAATGGTTTTTCCGCAGCTACAATCTGCTGACAGTTGAAGCTGAGAGATTTCTCTAATATCTTATTTTTTAAAATCTTAAACTTAATAGCTTCGTCAGGGACCAAATTCACCTTCAACATTGAATCACAAATTGCCATAGCATTTAATACAAAAGACTTTGTGCCTGATAAAGTATTATCATCTGAGAATATCTTATAATTTTCGGAAAGCTTCAGCCAGTAGACTGCAGATTCATTAATGTCCTGGGATCTTAGGGCAGATTTCTTTAATGTTGAGAGGCTCAGGCTGTCTTTATCCTCTCTGCTGCAAATTCCATGAATATAATTAAGACGCATTACATCAATCTGGGCAAGAGATTTCTTACTGCTATTAGTATTAAGTTTATTGATATGATAAGAAATCAGCATTTGAAACATTTTGCATGCCTGGTATTTTAAAGATAAAGTATCTTCAATTTCAGCTTTTACCTTCAGGAACTCATCCCGCATACCAAGGTAGGCGGCATCTTTAATTTCAAACTTTTCAGCCGGGTTGAAAACAGAATATTCAGTATCTTCAAAGTAAGCCAGTGCATTACCAGCCAGGACATCGAGAAGTGTTGAAGAAGATATCATCAAATAATTATTATTTTGTTCTAATAGCTCAGAATATTCTGAAGAGGGAATTGTAATTAACAGTTCAGCATTATCGAGAGAAGCAAGGAAAAGCTTTGTTATTTCTTTCTGGAACCGGCTGGCATCCCAGACTTTAAAATCATTATAGCCTTTAGCTGCAGATTGCTCAACCCTGCTTCTTTGTAGGATCCTGTACCTGTTATCATTATAGTATTGCTGATATGAGCAGGCAAGGATCGAATTTAAAATATTTTTATGAGGTGCTCTTGCCTTTTCGATAGCTTTCCTGAGTTCAGAAATGAATTCAGATGCTTTATTTTCTTCTATTGAACTCTTAAGAGAATATTTTACCAGCATTGATTTAATAGTCTGCTGAAAATTGTTCTCCTTTTTAGCTTTCTGAAAAATATCATCAGCAACTCTCAAAGCAGATTTGATACGGCTTGAATCTTCCAGGTCGTCTACTTTGATCCATAAGTTTTCGTAATCGGTTTTGGAAGAATTATCTTTTACCGGGATTTTCTTTTCAGTTTGGGCGTTAGATAGAGAAAAAAGGAGAAAGAGGCATAAAATGGTTTTTAGTGCATTATCGAGCATAATAAAATATTCCACGTATTATGACAAAGAATTATAAATTTGCCCGGGAAAAATAATCATTTTAAGAAAACATGCACTGCAAAATTGTATAATTTAATACAAGATAGGTCAATTTTGAAGAAAAGATGAAAATGCTGCACTTGCATACCGAACTAAATGAGAAAAAGGCAGATCTTAAAGCTGGGAATATAATTTTGAAGAGTGATAGTTAATCAGGGGATGTTACATGATAAAGTTCAGTCCCTACATAGGCATCTTAAGGTTACTTATATTCATACTCATATAAAGTAGTAAGGGCATCGTTTACGATAAGAATTGTTTAATTAACTATTAAACAGCTTACTTTAACAGGAGCATTTTTTTTGATAGTATTGAATTTCCGAAAGTAACTCTATAAATATACATTCCGCTGGCAACCGGCTGATTATCATTGTTGCGTCCATCCCATGTAATAGAGCCGCTGCCTGCAGGCTGGTCCAGATTAGTGAAAGTTCTTATCAGTGATCCATTAATATTAAATATTCTGACTTCAACATTTCCCTGGACAGGTATCTGGTAGTCAATTCTTGTGCTTGGATTAAAAGGGTTAGGAAAATTCTGAAACAGTGCAAAGTTTTTAATAATAGACTCTGCTTTACTGTTTTCTGCTGAGCTTATGATGCCGGAAAATGTAAGCTTTTTAATATCTTGTACCGGGATTGAAGTAACCTTGCCATTTGACCAGATGTTCATATAGTATTGCTGTGCAAAAACAGATGGCGCACATATTAAGAATAGCAGCACTATTCTTTTCATATAAATTCCTTTTTTTTAAGTGTAATATTTATATAAATATCACTTTAATTATTACCAAAAACTACTTTTTTAGAAAGTCACACTTGTAAATTTACCCGTTGGTGACCTTTCGGTTATTTATAATTACAGCATCATTACAGCTAATGGCTTTTGCTTCAGAATGATCAGCAACATTTGATATAATTTCCACGGTATCTCCCCATGGGTCAAAGGCCATTTTTTTGGCACATCAATAAATTTTAAGGGCCTTCAAATTTAATATATTTTTTTTAAATCCTTTTCATAACGGCCTAAAAACAAAATAAATATGGAGAAACTCGTCTATTTTACCCCCCTCCGCTTCGTCAATTCCGGTGAATGATCCTCTAATTGCATCTTGCATCTCTTCTTAATATCTTTATGAAGTATTTAATTAGTTCATCCCTCTATGAATTATGAAATAAAAAAATATGCTGTACGGCATCCTTTGCTCAAAAGGAATATTAAGTTCTTCCGGGAGCTTTATATTGAGCATATGCAGCTTAACCACAGGATAATTTCACAAAGAAATATTAACCTCAGATTTAATTTAAATGAAACTCCCCAGTATCTTACACTTAATTTCGATAACATTGAAAAACTAAAAGCCATTGGCGAAGCCATGCGGAAGAGTAAAGAATTCGCTGAGTTTATCACACTTATTGCTCTGGGGAGTTTAAGTGTTACCTTACATGATCAATTAAGAAAATGGCAGTTCCCGATTGAAATCAGGTATTAGAATGAATAAAACACTATCTCAGAAAATACAAATTATACCAATTTCCAGAGAGCATATTGAAAGTTTTCATAGATGCCTGGATTCGGTATCCCGTGAGCGATTATATCTGGCCTTTCTTGAAGCACCGCCATTAGAAAGTGTTAAGGAATATGTTGAATCGAATATTGCAAATGATATACCTCAATTCGTAGCATTAGCTGAAGGTGAAGTCATTGGCTGGTGTGATATTTCGCCATTGAAGCTTGAAGGCTTCAGGCATTGCGGCAGGTTAGGGATGGGAGTTCATAAGGATTACAGGAATTCAGGCATCGGCAGGATGTTAATTGTTAACACAATTCAGAAGGCTGTAAATAAGGGAATGGAACGTATTGAACTGGAGGTGTTTGCTTCTAATAAACCAGCGATCACGTTGTATGAAAAAATGGGATTTAAAGTTGAGGGCATTAAAAGAAAAGCACGGAAGATAGACCAAAACTATGAGGATATTATTGAGATGGCTCTGCTGATATGAATTTTATAATTTGAATTAACTTGTCTGATTTATAAAATTCACATTAAATGTTTTTGGGGAAGAGAGTTGTTCTTTTGTGAATAAGATCCAAAAAAATAAAAAGAGATCAGTAATTATGCAGAGATAAAGGAATTATGAAAGACTTTAAGAGTTGTACCCCCGAGAGGATTCGAACCTCCGACCTGCGGTTTAGGAAACCGTCGCTCTATCCTGCTGAGCTACGGGGGCATTAATTTTTATTTTATATAGAAACTCACGGCCAAATCCACTTTTTAAATACTTTTCCCTCATTACTGCTTCTTCTCTGGTGAGATATTCTTCCTTGTAAATTATTTCCCAAGGAATAAAAGCCTTAATGGATTTGGTTTTGCCTGAATTATGCTCTTTTAATCTTTTTTCGAGATTATCGGTTGAGCCAGTATAAAACCTATTATATTTTATGCTTCTTAAAACATAAACATAAAACATATCTATTCTCCTACCAAGCCGTCGCTCCCTGCCATGACGGCAGGCGGGTATCCTGCTGAGCTACGGGGGCATTTGCAGAAAATCTATAATTCAGATCTATAATATAACCAATGCCAGGCAAAAATGAAACAAAATATTGACTGCTTTGTTTAGGGTAAGCCCTTAATTATAGTCTTTGAAATCTGCCCTGATTCTATTATTTCTATATTTATATTTTTTATGTAATTTATTTCCGGATAATATTTCCCCTTAATCATTTAGAATTAATCTAAGTTAATTTATGAAGCCTAAATTCATAAACTGGAAACATCTGCTTATTATTATCTTTACACTTCCATTTATAATCGGAACGAGTCCAAAGCCGGCTTTGCATCAATTTATATTAAGGGGCCATATTGACCGCCCCGGCAACCGGGAAAAGCAGGATTTTATAATCACTCTGGCAGTTAAGTTTAGTTATGATCAGAATAGGCAAGTAGTGGAACTGACCTCAGGTACAGGAGCGCAGCCAGGCAATTATAATCAGTCTGTGACTGATTCATCAGGGATGTTTTATCTGGATGTGACTGCAACAAGGCCTGTTGATTCTATTGCAGTAAAGGTCAAAGCTGTAGACCGGACTGATTACATTTCACATTTCTTTTCTGTAGATGAAGCAGTTAAGACTGAAGTAAGATCGAAGTGGCAGTCGGGCAATGCATCAGGGTGCATGGGCTGCGGTACGGAACCTGAGTACACTGATTATATAAGTGCTTATCAGTATCATTTTCCTGAAATGACTGTTAATGTGCCATATTAAAGTCCCCGTGTCTTTTTATCTACCTAAAAAATTAACGACATTGATCTCTAATTTAAATTGCTTTTACTTGCCCATATTTATAATTTTGTATAATGAAATTCACAAACCACGAATGAGGAGAAAAATATAATGACTACAATTGTAGATATCATCGGTAGAGAGATACTGGATTCAAGAGGCAATCCTACACTAGAAGTTGAAGTTGAATTGGAAAGCGGTTTTGTAGGACGTGCAGCTGTACCAAGCGGCGCTTCTACCGGCGAACACGAAGCAGTTGAACTCAGAGACGGCGATAAATCACGCTATATGGGTAAAGGCGTTCTTAAGGCTGTTGAGAACGTTAATGATAAAATAGCTGACGAATTAGTTGAATTCGACGCTTTAGACCAGGTTGGAATTGATCAGTTCTTAATTGAACTTGACGGCACACCAAATAAATCAGTTCTTGGTGCAAATGCAATTCTTGGTGTTTCAATGGCAGTTGCAAAGGCTGCTTCAGCTGCATTAGGACTTCCATTATACCGTTACTTAGGTGGTGTAAATGCACGCACTCTGCCTGTTCCAATGATGAACATTCTTAACGGCGGAAAGCATGCTGATAACAACGTCGATTTCCAGGAATTCATGATCATGCCTGTAGGCGCACCAAACTTTTCTGAAGCTTTAAGAATGGGAACAGAAGTTTTCCACTCACTTAAATCAGTATTAAACAAGAAGGGTTATAACACAGCAGTTGGTGATGAAGGCGGATTTGCTCCTAACTTAAAATCAAACGACGAAGCTTTGGAAGTAATTCTTGAAGCTATCACTAAAGCCGGCTACAAACCAGGTGCTGATATCTGCTTAGCTCTTGACGTTGCTTCAAGCGAAATGTTCTTAAAGGATAAAAGTGCTTACCAGTTCTTCAAATCAGATAAGTCAGAAAGATCAGCTGCACAGATGGTTGATTTCTATGCAAACTGGGTAAGACAGTATCCTATCATATCAATTGAAGACGGTCTTGATGAAAACGATTGGGAAGGCTGGCAGGCTCTTACAGATACTCTCGGAAGCAAGATCCAGTTAGTTGGTGATGATCTTTTTGTTACAAACACAGAAAGACTTGCTACAGGTATCGAAAGAGGTATCGCAAACTCAATTCTTATAAAAGTTAACCAGATCGGTACTTTAACTGAAACTCTTGATGCTATTGAAATGGCTAAGAGAGCTGGTTACACAACCGTTATAAGCCACCGCTCAGGTGAAACTGAAGATACTACGATTGCTGACATTGCAGTTGCTACTAATGCAGGACAGATAAAGACCGGTTCAGCAAGCAGAACTGACAGAATTGCAAAGTATAATCAGTTACTGAGAATTGAAGAAGATCTTGATACTACAGCACTCTTCCTCGGCCTGGCTGCAATAAACTATAAAGCCGATTAATCTTCTTTAGAAAATAATTAATGAAAAGCGTCTGAGCAATCAGGCGCTTTTTTGTCTAAATAAAACAAAAACAAACCTGCCTTAGAGGTATTTTATGCCAGTAAGTATACTGCAACAATGTAATAACCTTATTAAAAAGAACAATATTGAAGTTATTGATCTGAAATGCATTGACCTTTCCGGACGGCTCCATCACATTTCACTTCCGGTTTATCCGAATCTTCTTCAGAAACTGATGAACGAGGGCGTCGGTTTTGACGGCTCGAGTTATGGATTCAGTAAAGTTGAAAACAGCGATATGATACTTATACCTGATCTTGAAAGCGCTGTTATCGACCCGTTCAGAGATACACCGACTCTGAGTTTTTATTCGCATATTGTGCTCACAGACGAAAAACGTTCACCGTTTTCACAGGATGGAAGATATCTTGCCAAAAAAGCTGAAGCACTGCTTAAAAATATAACTGGTGCAGATAAATCATTATGGGGTCCTGAATTTGAATTCTATATATTCTCCAAAGTGGAGTATGACACAAGGACTGCTTCTTCTTACTACAGGGTAGAGCACGCAGAGGAATTTTATAAAAAGGCTTATCATGCAGCAAATCCTTTTGATGTTTATGATGATTTCAGGGATGAAGCCTGCAAATGTCTTCAGAAGTTCGGAATTAAAGTAAAATACCATCACCATGAGGCAGGCGAACGCGGGCAGCAGGAGATTGAGACCTATTTCTCCGATCTGCTTGCAACAGGCGATAATATTGTAACCAGCAAGTACGTTCTCTTTAACCTTGCACGCCAGAAAGATCTTTTTATTACATTTATGCCTAAGCCGATGTACCAGCAGGCAGGAAACGGTATGCACCTGCACATGTTCTTAACAAAGAACGGCAAAAATGCTTTCTATAAGAAAGGTGAGTACGGGAACATTAATGAACTTGGGCGTTTCTTTATTGGCGGTATGCTGAAGCATGGACCTGCGCTTTCAGCTTTTACAAATCCAAGTACAAATTCATATAAGAGACTTGTCCCTGGCTTTGAGGCACCGGTTGCATTGACTTACGGACAGGGAAACAGGGCTTCTGCTATCAGAATACCCAAATATGTTACAAATCCGCAGGAAGTAAGGTTTGAGTACCGTCCGCCAGACGCAACAGCCAATCCTTATCTCTGCCTTACAGCAATGCTTCTTGCAGGTATTGACGGGGTTGTTAATAAGATTGATCCTGTAAAGGAAGGCTACGGTCCTTTTGACAAGAACATTATGGATGACACATTAAAAGATCACATTCACTTTTTGCCAAGGAATCTTACTGAGGCATTGGATGCTCTTGCAGTTGATAATGACTTCTTAAGGCGCGGCAATATCTTTACTGATGAACTTCTGGACCAATGGACAAAGTTAAAGCAGGAAGAAATTAAATCGATAGGCACTATGCCTCATCCGTTTGAATACAAAATGTATTTCAGTCTGTAAAAAATAAAGGCCGGCTTCGAAAAAGCCGGCTTTTTTATGGGGAAATGTTATTAAAAAAAAAGGGGATTCTTTTTTCTCCAAAATTATTTACAACTTTTTCTGAAATGCGTAGTCTAAAATAATACCTACACATAGAATGCGAATCACGTTATCTCCATAAAAAAGGCCCGCAGTGATGCAGGCCTTTTTTATTGTGCCTTCGTCCTTAAAATAAAATTTACTTTGCAGTTGTAAAGATTTCACTAAAAAAGTGTATTTTTGACATTCGGTTATAGAATTGTTTAAGGAATACGAATTATTT
>JBLNEL010000375.1:0-3618 GCA_050262615.1 Bacillota bacterium | reverse complement strand
ATTCTTTTATTTCCCTCTAAGACTTTTGCTTAGTGATTCGTAATTGCCTGAACTAAGATACTTAATTTATACAAAACGATAAAAGATACCTGTTTCTTTTAATTTTCAGGAAAAGGTTATTGAAGGCTAATTGATTATGCAGAGGTATTTAAAACAAAAAATCCCGACCATTTAGATCGGGATTTTCTTTTATCAGATCCACTGGCTGAACGATGTTAGAACCTATTTTCTTGAAAAAGAAGACTCTTGCCTTTCTAAAAAATTGCTTTATTATCATAAGTTAGTTAATTGATTTGAGAAATAGCTCCTGTTAATTATCTTTAAGAAGGAAGCAAATTATAGTAATTCACATTATCATTTTTAATAAATGTGTAGTTTTTAGAAAAAATATCGTAGAGAGGTGAATATTGAACACTAATAACCAGATAACGAAAATGAGCTGGGTGCGCTTCGCCGCTATGATAGCAGTTTCAACTTTTATAATGTTTTTTCTGATGTACCAGCTTGTTTATTCCTTCGATCATGTAATGTTTAGCTTGAACCGCTTTATTGCCTCTTTGGTAATGGGCTGCGTTATGACTATCGTGATGCTTGCATTCATGTGGTCAATGTACCAGGGAATGAAAACTAAAATGATAATCCTGATTGCCACCGCCGTCTTAGGCATAGCACTCTTGGCTGCAAACAGGGAACAGGTGCTGATTGATGATTTGGGCTTTATGAAATCAATGATACCGCATCACTCTATTGCAATAAACAATGCCAGAAAAGCTAGCATTAGCGACCCGCGCGTCCGAAAACTGGCTGACGGCATAATTGAATCTCAGGTCAGTGAAATATCTGAGATGAAACTGCTCATTGAAGATATAACAAAAAATGGAAAACGCGGACAGGCAGTACTTAAGCCCCGTTCAACCGAAATAACGACCGAAATGAAGCAAAAGATTAAAGAATCGGTGAAATAAAAATGGCTGTTATTGATACTAACATTCCCTTTTGAAGAGTTAAAAAAAGCCCTAAATGGCAATTAGGGCTTAAAGAAAGCTCCGCTGGCTGAATGAAGTTCGAACCTGGTTTGTAGGAAATCCAGAGTTGTGTCATTTAAAGAATTACGGATTTAAGAAATAATCAATTTTTGGAGTGCAGATATAATTTAAGAGAATTTATGCCCCTTTCTTAATTTTCTTCTGCCTTTCAACTTTTGACTTTCTATATTTCATTGCTTCAGAACTTATTTCTTCGATGCCTTTATCCTTCCATAACTCTTTTTGCCATTGGGTATAGTTAAAAGGCTCACTTTGTATCAAAGAAATAAATTTCTCTGCATCAACTTCACCTAACTCTTTAACCAGGGCTTTGTAGCCATTTACCTTTATTTCACTATTTGTCTTCATATTCTTCATTCTCCGCATCTATAAATTCTATCGGGTTTACAATTTTCATTTTACCGACAGTTTTCAATTTGTTCAATATCTGGTAATCTGTTGTAATAAAATAGTCGCAATCTGCGGACGCTGCACAAGCTAAATGCAGAGAGTCCTTGCTTTTAATACTTGATTTTTGAAAATCATGGGCCTTTTCAATAATGTCTTTTGATTCTTCAACAAAATCAGAGGCCAAAGATTCCCATAAACCTATTGCAATTTTTCTGTACTCAAATGGATTTTCCGAATTTTCAAAGTCCAGAATGTAAGACCAAACAAAGCTGTATTTTTGCTCTTTTATTCTCTGCTGAATATAAAGCTTAGCATCACTTTCCAGTTTGACTTTTATATTAGTTTGATCATCAAATGGTCTGTTAAAACAGCAGTTGTCAAGATACAATTTCTTTTTCATATTTATACAACAGAAACCCTAATGGGACAGAAACACGCCTTATTATAAAGCAAAATCTGCAATTCCATTGGAAAAGTCAAATATTAAGGCGGGTTATTGAAGTAATATTTTCCCGTCGAATTGAGGGATATTTTTGTTTCCGAGGAAAGGAAATCTATGAAAAATTGATGCTTTAAAAAGAAAAAAGCCCTGATGGCATCCAGGGCTTTTAAGTGCTCCACTGGCTGAGTGAAGTTCGAACTTATTTTTTTGAAAAATCAAATACTAAGAATTATCGGCATCCTTTAGGATTTGAATGATATTATATTTCAGAACCGGAACGTCATATATAACAGTATTCCAAATTTCCTCCAGGTCAACTCCAAAATACTGATGAACAATAAAGTTACGCATAGAGATAACGTCTCTCCATGGAATTGAGGAATATTTTTGCCTTAGATGTTCAGATAATTTGCTGGCGGCTTCTCCAATGATCTGCAGATGATGAACCATCCAGGTTTGAATTAATTCATCCTTCTGAAAGACTTCTTCTCCTTTGGCAGAATATTTTTCTATCAGCCCAATTTCATCCTGAATATCCTTAAGCCATTCAGTATCGTTTCTCAAAGCTGAACTACCTCACGCAAGATATTTTCTTTAATTCTGCCTTTTATAGCATTTTCTGAGACAACATCAACTTTTGTCCCTAATTCCTCTTCAAGTGCGTGAACCAGAGAAATATGTTTTAGCAAGGTTGTCCCTTTTTCCATTTTGACCAATAGATCAACGTCGCTGCTTTCATTCTGCTCACTTCGGGCAATTGATCCAAAAATCCTGAGATCCTTTGCCCCGTAAAGAGATGCAATTTGCAAAATGCGGTCCCTTTTCTGTCTTAATTCATTTAGATTCATACGCTTGTCTCGGATTTTTGCCTGTTGATTTGTAATGAGTTAACCTAAGATAATTAATTTATACAAAACTTTCATATCAAAAGGAATGGGCGGGGTGACGGTTGGATGCTCTGACGTTTAAAAAGAAAAAAGCCCTGATGGCATCCAGGGCTTTAAGTGCTCCGCGAGCAGGGCTCGAACCTGCAACCCTTCGGTTAACAGCCGAATGCTCTGCCATTGAGCTATCGCGGAGTGTATATCAAATTTTATGTCGAGCAAAAATTTGAGTTATAAAAATATACAATTAATCTTTACTTGTCAAGCTACAAGAGGGTTAATTTTTTAATTATTCCCTATTTTCTTCATATAATTTTAAGCTAATTATTTTTTCTTTTAGAATCCATTGAAAAATTTTGTTGTCCAGGAAATTTCTGCTACAAAACACATCTTTTTAACGGCCTGAAAACTGCCGCCAAAAAATAACGCTTGCAGGCGCGGGATACTCAAAAACTCCTTTGTTTTAACTGCCTGAAGCTGATAAGCTTTTTCTGCTCTTCATCCCAGAGATGAAGCATCATGCTCCTGAAACTTTTTCGTACAGTTAAGACGGGAGCTTTCTGCAGCGCTGGATTTTTCCTGTAGCATTTCTCAAGCAGATAATTAGGAATCCCGGGATTTAAGTGATGAATATGATGAAACCCTATATTCCCGGTAAACCATTGCAGGACTTTGGGTAATTTGTAATATGAACTGCCCTGAATGGCTGCTTTGGAATAATTCCACTCCTCTTTATTTGCCCAATATGTTTCTTCGAACTGATGCTGGACGTAAAACAGCCAGTTGCCAATTGATGTTGAAATGAAAATTATGGGAAGCTGTATAAGCAGAAACATTTTCAGGCTGACCAGCCATA
>JBLNEL010000374.1:0-3266 GCA_050262615.1 Bacillota bacterium | reverse complement strand
GCATCCACCAGAATCAGAACACACGGGAGTAATGGTGGGCGTTGATTTTGATTTACTTTTATTTTTATTATTTTGCAACGATATTATTGCACTATAAAAAGACATCAGGTCATCCAAATCTTCTGATTGTAATCTGTTCTACAATTCAAAAAGCCCGAATTATTTCGGACATATAATTATTCTATAACTGTACGGGAGTTTTGCAATATGTTAAGATATGCTTTCCTGTTATTTTTCTTATCTGGCCCCCTGTTTTCACAGAGCCTCAAATTTAAGACTGAATACATAGCCGGCGGCCCGGGTCACCTGGCAGAATTCAACGTTCTTAAGAATGCGGATGACGATAAAATCTACATTGTAACACGCGAGGCAATTGATAAAAACCTTTATCTTGTACTTTATGACAACTCTTTCAAGCGACTGCTGACATTGCCCGCTACACCTGACCTCAATATAGATGATTCATTCATTAGAAATGGAAAACTATATTTCTCCGACAGCAGACTGAAATATTTAAATCTCTCGGATTATAAGTCGGATGTCGTTAATGCTGACAGAAAAAATATTTATAAAATTTCCACCGGTAAACTTGACGAAAAAGAAGTTGCAGCAGCCCTTACCCGTGAGTCTATTTATATATATGACCTGTCAACGCATAAAGAGCTTTTTAATATCAAAAAGGAAAATAAAGAGAAAAACCCTGGCCTGATTGCTTTTTACAACTCAGATATTTTTTACTCCTCCGAAGGCAATGAGATTTCGAAATTTGATACTAAGAAGAACATGGTATCGTGGAGTGTTAAACTTCCCGACAAACCGGTAAAGCTGATCGGAATAAGAATAAGCTCTCTCCCTAATACTATCACCTGCATTAAGCCGTACAGAAAAAATAGCAAAGACTATGTAGGAGTATTCACCGTATCCGGGGATTACTTTACATTTGACACGGAATCAGGTAAAATGGCAAAAGACGATGTACAATTTGAGAGGCTGGACGACTTAAGCCAGAATAATTCAAAATTGTTTGTTAACTGCTGTTATTATGATGATAAGGCTGCAAATAAACTGCTCATATATGCCGGCTCGGTTGATCACAGTGTTTATTGCATGAATGAAAAGGACTGCAGCACAGTCTGGGAAACCTCAACCGAAAATGAAATCAAGATGCCTCTTACATACCTCGATATAAACAAGGACGGCTATCCCGAAGTCTTCGGAGTAAATGATTACGACAGTAATTTATTCGTGCTGGATGGAAAAACCGGAAAGAAACTTGTATTTAAGTCCCTTAAAGAAGGCGACCTGTTTAATCAGACAGTAGTGCATCTGGCTGACTTATACGGAACCGGGACATTAAACCTGATCTTTAAGATCAACAGAGAGAAAATAAAGGTCTTTGAGCTTTCCGACATAAAGGTTCCGAAGAATTTTGTTCCAACCTTCTAAAGGAAGAAAAAGCATGCTTGAACTTAACAATATCTCGAAGTCCTTCGGTGAAAAGAAAGTCCTGGGCGGCATTTCGGCATCCTTCAGCTTTGGTATAACCGGAATTGCTGGCTCAAACGGCTGCGGAAAAACAACTATGCTCAAAATCCTTACAGGTCTGCTTAAGCCTGAAGGCGGAGATATCCTTTATAACTCTGGTATAGTCAATACTCAGAGCTCATTCTGGAGATCAAAGATAGGATATCTTCCGCAGACAATTGGACTTTACAACAGGATGACTGTTTATGATCTGCTCGATTATATGCTTGTCTTAAGCAGCATCAAAGATAAAAGGCTTAGACAGGAGAGGATTGACTACTATACAAGCGAACTGAACCTGAAATCCTATCTTAAGACCCCCTGCGGGTATTTATCAGGTGGTGTAAAGCAGAGGGCAGGAATTGCACAGGCTTTGATTCATGATCCTGAAATTATTTTTCTGGATGAACCCACAAACAACCTCGACGCGGAAGAGCGCGAGAGATTCCACAATTTCCTCGATAAGTTCAAACATAACAAGATAATACTCTATGTAGGGCATATTATTGAAGAAATGGGTTATATCAGTGAACGTATGCTGATTTTTAAGAATGGTGAAATTGCATTCCAGGGTAAACCTTCAGAACTGATAAATGACTGCAGGTATCCCGTTAAGCAGATCCTTTTGGGTAACAGTGAAACCTTAAATCTCGAGCCGAAAAGGATCCTCAGGGAAATAGCCATTGATGGGAAAACAAAGATAATCTACAGCCCCGGCAAGGAGGAGGATAATATGGGTGAGGAGGCAGAAGCCCATTTTGAAGACATTTATAAAATAATCACGCGGGGCTAACAGCATGTTCGGTTTTATATCAAATTCCCTTAAGCAGATGCTGAATTTTACATACTTAAGCCTGCTCTTCCTCTACGGCCTGATCTGCTGGATGATTGCAGATTTGTCAATTAAAAGCCATGGGCTTATATCCGGGAAGGAAATTCTTAAATCCTATGATCCAATTATTCTTTTCCTGGTGCTTATCAACTGCATCTATTTTATTATTACTCATTTCAGGGAAACTCTGAACGGCAAGATGCGTGATGTGCAGCTTGTAAGGCTTGGCAAGTATAAATTTTTCTGGGGACTTATTGCCTCTTACTTTATTTACTTTGTAGTTTTTAACGTGATGCCGCTCTATCTGACCGCATTTGTGCAGAATATGGTTAATGGTGCTGCAGCATTCCATCTTTCAGATTATCTTATTGCAGCAGTCTCAACAGCTTTAAGAATAGGCTTCTGGCCCATTGCCTTATCGGTCATTTTAATTGTATGGATTAAGAATGATCTTATGACACTTATCGTCTGGACGATAGTTTATCTGATTATTACGGCAATCAGCGCAATTTCCGGACTTTACAGGACCGGCAGCGGGAATACTCCCCTTTCAGCCGTTCCTCTCGTTGTCAATACTGTCATTTTCCTTTTCACCTTAGCCGGCGGGTTTTTAATCAGCCGCAGGCTTACCGAATATGAATACAATGAAAAAATATCGGGCGGAATATTTCCTTATATTGCTCACAAACTTGGATTTGTACTTTCAGAATTCCATTATAAAATGATAGGATTAAAAACTCAAAGCTTATATCTGATATTTGGTTTATTGGGTTTTGTTTTTGTTTTAAGCTTGATTTCAGGTATGGGTGCAAACAGCACTGTGATTTCAAAGATGTATGTTGCGGTCTTTTTCCCCCTGCTGTTTTCTTTTAATCAGTACAATCTGCTTGCTGTAGACATTGAGTCAGGA
>JBLNEL010000373.1:0-2998 GCA_050262615.1 Bacillota bacterium | reverse complement strand
GAAGTTTTATTATCGCGGCGACTACGTCAGCAACATCTTCAGGCATTAGTATCCGGCCTTTGCTCCTTGGATCAGTATGAGCATCACGCCCAAAACTTGATTCGACTGAACCTGGACAAATAGCTGCTGTCCTGATGTTATATTCCCTGACTTCAAGCATCAGAGATTTGGTAAATCCCATTACAGCATGTTTGGTAGCAGAATACATTGCCCCGCCGACAAAGGAATTTTTCCCGGCAAGCGAAGATATGTTGATTATTGACCCGCTTTGCCTTTCAATCATCCCTGGCAAAACGGCTTTTGTAAAATTGTAAATTCCATAAATATTCGTATTTACCTGACGCTCAAAGTCTTCATACTCAGAATCAATAATTTTCTTTATAATTCCGATTCCGGCATTGTTGATCAGGTGATCCACTTTACCATATTTCTCGACGATCTGGGTTACAGACTTACTTACAAATTCCCTGTCTGCAACATCACCTGCATAATATGTGCATTTAACTCCATATGATTCTATTTCTTCTTTAGCCCGTTTAAGTTCACTTTCTGTTCTGCTGGTGATTGCAATGTCATGCCCTTCCCTGGCAAGCTTTATTGCTATCGCTCTGCCTATTCCCCTTCCTGCTCCTGTTACAATTGATAGATCCCGCTGCATCGCCATTATAAGTCTCCGGTTATTGGTTTTACTATTATCTTTTCAGCTACCATATTACTCTTATTAGTATATAAAGAAACAACAAGCTTTGCAATTTCTGCAGGACTCATCATCTGCTCCGAATGCTTCTCTAAAACATCAGGCGGCCACATTGGGGTGATTGTCGCACCAGGAAGAATATTAATAACTCGGATATTATTTTTTCTTACTTCTTCTCTCAATACATTGGTATAAGCCAATAAGCCTGCTTTAGAGGCTGAATAGGCACTGCTACCGGTTAAAACCTGTTCCGCAGCTACTGATAGTATATTTATTATTGTCCCGCTTCTCTTTTTAATCATATCAGGAAGTACAGACTTAATACAGTAAAGGGCTCCTAGTAGATTTGTCTCAACTATTTCTTTTATCTCTTCAAATGAATTTTCCTCTGCAAACTTAAATGTTGTCACTCCTGCATTGTTTACTAGGCAATCAACCTGACCTGTTTTCTCTATCTTCTTATATGCTTCCTGAACTTCCGCCATCGAAGAAATATCACATTTAAGGCTGTTAATACTAAAACCTTCTTTGCAAAGCTCCATGTTAAGCTTTTCAATTTCAGTTGATCTTCTTGCAGAAGCAGCAACATTATAACATTCTCTGGCAAATTCACTTGCAATCTCTTTGCCTATGCCTGAACTTGCTCCCGTTACCCAGACTATCTTCTCCATCTCTGCCATTTTAATACCTTGAATGCGAGATCAGATTAAGAAACTCGGCTCTTGTCCTTGCATCTTCCTTGAATAGCCCGTGCATTGCACTGGCTGTAGCAGCTGAATTTTGCTTTTCCACACCGCGCATCATCATACACATATGCCGGGCTTCAGATACAACAGCTACACCTTTAGGTTCCAGATATTCTTTTATGGTATCAGCAATTTCCTGTGTCATTCTTTCCTGTACCTGAAGCCTTCTTGCAAAGACTTCAACTATTCTTGGGATCTTGCTCAGCCCGACTATCTTCCCCTGTGGAATATACGCCACGTGCACCTTTCCGTAAAATGGAAGTAAATGATGCTCGCACATGCTGAAAAAATCAATATCCTTGACCACAACCATTTCATCATACTTTTCTTCGAAGATTGCACCATTAAGGACCTTCTTTATATCCTGCTTGTATCCCTTTGTCAGAAACTCATAGGCCTTTGCTACCCGGTGTGGTGTTCGCAAAAGACCTTCCCTGCCGGGATCTTCACCTATTTCTTCTAATAGCAGTTTTACCTGAGCTTCTATTACGTCCAGATTAAGTGGTTTATTCTCCTTTGTATTCAACATAATTGTTTTCCGTTTCGTAAAGTTTTATTGAATAAAGTTTACCCTCTGGAATCTTATTATATAGCTGATTCCAAATGGCAATTGCAAAATTTTCAGTAGTTGGAATAATATCTTTCATAAAATCAACTTCATAGTTCAGATGCCTGTGATCAACTTTACTTACAACATATTCCCTTATCAAATCTTTAAGACATTTTATATCAATTACATAGCCTGTTTTAGGATCTATCTCACCGGCAACTACAACTTCCAGAATGTAATTGTGACCATGCCCGTAAAGATTGTTACATTTGCCATAAATCCTGCTGTTCTCTCCGGCATCCAGGGAACTGTTGTGTAACCGGTGCGAGGCACTAAAGACCTCCCGTCGTGTAACGTAAAGCATTTTCTTTTGCCCTTTATTTCTTTTCCATTTTTATGGCTTTCAAATTTAATTATCCTGTTACTCTTTATCCATTATTTATTGCTTTTAGAACTTCTTCGCTATGACCATCGACTTTAACTTTCGGGAATATCTTTTTTATTTTTCCTTCCCTGTCAATTACGAAGGTTGTCCGCTCAATTCCCATATACTTTTTCCCATACATGCTCTTTTCTTTCCAGACTTCATAGCTTTCAATTGCTTTCCTCTCCGGATCACTTAAAAGTGTGAATGGAAGACTATACTGCTCCGAAAACCCTTTATGCGATTTCTCTGAATCTGCACTTACTCCAAGTATTACTGCATTGACCTTCTGAAAATCGGGAAATGCATCTCTGAAACTGCAGGCTTCCTGCGTACAGCCGGAAGTGTTGTCCTTTGGATAAAAATACAGCACTACATCCCTCCCCCTGAAGTCATGTAATGATATGGCCTTGCCGTTGCTGTCATTTAACGTAAAATCAGGGGCACTGCTTCCTTCTTTTAGCATCTTTATTACTCCTAAATCTTCTTTAATTATTTGATTGAACTTAGCATGATTTGGTTACATCAACTAAGTTCATTATAACTACTTGCTGTTTAATTTACGTCCGACCTTTACAGTT
>JBLNEL010000372.1:0-4075 GCA_050262615.1 Bacillota bacterium | reverse complement strand
ATGAGAATGACTACCGATGCAAGATAATCAAGCACGGACTGGTTAAGGTACTCTATGTATTTCAGAAGAGCTACTTGAAATATCTGACGGACAATTTCCGCCTCATACAGGCAGATGAGGTTACGCTTGAAGATGTAAAGAACTTTATGCCGGATGTAATTCTATTCTACGGCGCACCGGAGAAGGTGATGTCATTTCCTCAGATCGGATATTTTGATCTTAAAGGTCCGAACGGGAACATAAAGACTATGGTAACTCCGCTTAAGAAAGAAGTGGATTACTTCGGCGACATCAAGAAGCCGTGGCTTACAATGATGAATGAAAAAGTAAAAGAAATGGGAGGCGTTCCCGTTCACGGTTCATTGTTTGCTGTAGAGGAAGAAGACGGAAGTCTGTTTGTAGTACAGGTGGACGGCGACAGCGGCGTAGGAAAATCTGAAATGCTTGCTGCAATGATGCTTAAGTGGCTTAAGAAGGATCTGCAGGGAATACGCTCCATTAAAATGATTGCAGGCGATATGTTCTATATTTTCCCTGATGAAAAAGGCGACCTCTACGGAATCGGTACCGAAGAAGGCGACTTTTCAAGAGTTACCGACTTTGACCCGGATTTTATAAAATATTATTATTCACTTTTTGCAAAAGCAGCAGACAGCAACGTTGAAGACCTGAACTCAAGAAGCACAATAAGCGGCCTGTGTGATATTACAATGCCCTTTAAGATAGATATTATGCTCACTGCAAGCAACTATGCACGTGCTGAGGCCGGAATTACAAGGTATGAAAATCCTGAGAATTTCCTGCTCTACAGGGATTCGCACGGAGAAAGAAAAGAAAAAGCCACAAGTTCCGATAATCCGCATCTGCAGAGGACACTGCTCCGATACACGGGTGATAAAAATATTGTGGATGTTATGGACCGCCACGGCAATTATATTGATGACGTGCTGGACTGGGAGAAAGACGAACACTCAAATAAGTATTATCTCTGCGCTTCATACAAAATGATCGATAAAATTGACATTGAAGACGTGGTGAATAAAATATTTACCGGCAAGACATTCAAACAAAAGAATAATTCATATAAGATTACAAAGGTGAACTTCGACATTATAAAGAACAAATTCATTTCATCTGCTGAATTGGTCTCCGGCCTTCCGGTAAACGGAAACGGCAATGGAAACGGTCACTTGGACGGCAAATGTGATTTTATATTGGATAAGGACATCTTCAACGGCATCTTCAACTCACTTGCTTCGACTCCTGCAGGACAGCCTTTTGTTGCCGAAGAGGGTCAGATGGAATCGAGAAAACACCTGATCAATATTCTCAAAGGCGGCAAGGAAGGCAACGGACGCGGAAGGCACATAAGGCTTGGAATACTTTCAACCGACCTGGGAAGAAAAGGCAAGGAGATAACAGGTCCCCAGGCTGCAGCTGAAGATATGAAGAACATGATACATGAAGTAAGGATATTCAGAAACGATATCAATGAGAACAAGAATTATATTCAGCAGCTTGTCTATGAAAAATACAGCCGCATTTTTGAAGGGCACAAGCATAACAGTGAGGTCTGCCGTTATAACTTTATGCTCTTCCAGCTTGAACAGATGCGGAAGGCACGTTTCGTAAGGATAGACGATCTGAAAAAAGAAGTTGATCTTTCGGGAATAAAAGGATTTAAGCAGGAAAATCCGGATAAACAGTTCAGTCCGCTCCTTGTAACTCCGAACATTAATGCTGAGCTGAATTCGGTAAGCGAAACATATAAGCAGCTGATGAGTCTGCCGAGCAATCCTGAGTTTGCAGAAGAGTTCTATGAGGATACAGCAGACCTCTACGTTGCAGAAGGATATTCGAAGGATACTATTGTAAACAACATGGTCCTTCAGATACTCATAATAAGCGGATATCTGAATATTGAAGATATTACACGCGGAAGAATCACTGAGAAGGTAAACCGTGAGACATTAGCAGCCGCAAAGTTTGCTGCGGTTAAGAAGCTTAATGAAAAATAATTAACTGCAGTTCAGACGAGTTAAATGAAAGAAGCCCGAAATCAGACGATTTCGGGCTTTCTTTCGATGCACCCCAGTTATTATCGGGAATTATTTTAGCAGGAGCATTTTATGCGTACTTGTATATTGTCCCGCTTTTATTCTATAGATATAAATGCCTGAACTCAGACTGCCTGATTCAAAAGTGATCTTATGCACTCCGGCATTTTGCTGTTCATGCACCAGCATTTTCACCTCGCGGCCCAGCATATCATATACACTAAGCTCAACATGTAAATCCTTTGGAAGTACATAATTTATTGTTGTTGCCGGATTAAAAGGATTCGGATAGTTTCCGTAGAGTGTAAATTCCTTTACAGCGGTTTTAGTGTTTTCTTCATCATTAACTGATACTGCACCATCGAACCTCCCAATTCCCACTATAGGGCTGATTACAGTTTCAACACTGTTGCCGCTATTATCATAAGCCCTTAGCTTAAGATCAATTGCTGCTGAATCATAATTTGTAAATGCAGACAGGTCTGCTGAGTAGATGCATCCGCTTACCTGATCGGCTGAAATCTTTGAGATGCTGATCTTATTCCATATTTCAGAATCATGAAGTTTTACAAATGCACTGGTTGAATCATCCACTACAGGATACTGTGCAAGTCTCTCATAGGGATCATACACAATGTGGCAATCACCCATTGCGAAAAGCAATGCTGCACTTTCACCCTTCTGCAGCCAGTTATCTGGCGCACCTTTGGAGTTTCTCACCTGTACTGAGTTTATAACAGGCGGATCCGGATCCTCTTTTGACAAATCATACCTGGAAGTGAGTTTCAGTTCACCATAATACCTTTCTAAACCGTATTTGGGAACCGCCATCTCTGTTCTGTATTTTCCCATTGGGACAGACATAGGGGATAATTTAACAAGAAGACCTTCTTTTATCAGATTGTTCTGTTCATCAAAAATTTTCACCTCTGTCTTATAGACCGCATCAATTCTTAATTCATTCATTAGCCCATATACGGCAGAATTAGGAAAAATAGTTGAAGATTCGAAGTAATTATTCAGATGAAGTCCATCCATGAAGCTTAGTCCGCTTTTCAGCTGAAGGCCCATATGGGGACTTTCCATAAATGTATATGCAGGCGGGTTATAAAGTACTGAAAATCCCGCTTTGTTATTATGCGCTATTAACGGTTGAGAGTAATATAAAGGATAGCTGGAACTTTGGTCTGTATATAGTAAAAAACTTACCGCCGGCCTCGATAATTTATATGCGGGGGATGGATCGGGCAAAAATACTCTGACATTTCCGACTTTACTTATCAGATTACAATCCGATAAGAAATACATGGAATAATATGATGTGGTTTCATCAACCTGCCGGACTGTACTACCATAAAGATGGGCCATGGGACTGTTCGTAAATGAAGGAAAATTGATAGTAACCTGCTGCTCAAACATTTTACTGTAATCATTCACCAGTTTAACAGAACTGTTTATTCCTTTAAGAGAATCAAATTCAAGCACATGGACCTCATTTGGCGCTGGCAGAGCGAATCCAGAGGGGTAAATTACAATTGGGCCGGAAACATTGGAAACCATGTGAACACGGGATGGACTCACAAAGTTTGTAAAATATAATGGAAAGCCGTCAGACGTCCTCGGAAATCTATATTCAATTGAATAGACTCCTAAAGACAGGGGAAACAGATTCTGCCCATTTTTATCTTTCCCCTCCAGTTCAATTCTATTTACAGCTTCGGTAAAATTTACTTTCACTGAATCACTGCTTTGAAAGAGCAGATTGCTTTTTATAACAATCTTTGTTGAATCCAGCATATCATTGAAAGCAAGCAGGTTATAGTTTCCCCGTGAAACTAAAAATTCGTTTTTATATAAGTCGATGCTATAATTTGAAAAAATATCGTATATATGATCTTCATTGCCTAAAAACCAGAAAACAGGCGGTTTATCGAAAGCAAGCACACATCTGACTCCTTTTGCAAATGCCCACGGAATATGAAGCTTATCTGCTGAGCCTGCAATACTCAGGCTGCCGC
>JBLNEL010000371.1:0-6316 GCA_050262615.1 Bacillota bacterium | reverse complement strand
AGGCTTATATGTCTTTGAAAAACTCGTCTGATTATTAAACAGCTGAGCCTTCATGATATCTTCATTAACAAATTCAGTGTTGGGTTTCCTCTTGAAAGGAACCAGACGCTGAGCAAATCCTTCCATTATCAGGTAATCCTGCAGTCCGATCTTACTGTCTTCAGCGCAGGTTACGGCGAAATAAATAGGACGCTGCCATCTGTTCTGCTCAACGATATCCTTGACAACAAGGTCCTGAACTCTGACAGCCTTAACATCGCCGTACTGCAATGTGTTATTCATACGGAATATCAGTTTACCTGTCTTTGCTACTGAAGAATCCATAGCTCCGTATCTTGCCAGCATTTGTGCCATAGCCGGAGTTTCTATAGCTGAATTCGGATCGCCTTTAAGAACCTCCGGAGGAACCGGCAGGCTAATATTTTGGGGTTCCCATCTGATCGGTTCAAGGTCATCGATCATCTGGTCTGTATAGCTGATGGCTACTTTTTTAGCCCCATATGGTTCAGTGTTCTTCAATTGTTTAATATACCAGTTTGTATTAAGCAGACTCAGGTTTGCTATTCTAACGTCACGTCTAATGCCTTCAACATCCTGTAAATACCAGAGAGGGAATGTATCGTTATCGCCGTTAGTAAATAAAATTGCATTAGGAGCGCAGCTCTGAAGCATATTATAGGAATAATCCCATGGGACCCAGTTTCGTGATCTGTCGTGGGTAAACCAATTGCCTCTGGCCATATTAAAAGGAACTAATATTACGCCTAAGACCAAAACGGCATAAGAAAGTGCTTTGGAGGCTGACAGTCCCTTAATGTTTTCCTGAATCAGATCAACAATTCCTCTTATGCCAAGAGCGATCCAGACAGAAAAGACAAAGAAAGCTCCCACGTAGAAATAATCTCTTTCCCTGGGTTGAGGTTCCTGCTGATTTTGGTAAAATGCAGTCAGATACCCCTGGAAAATAAACATAACCATAAAGACAGATGCCATTTTCCAGTCCTTTCGGAAATGGAAGAAAATTCCAAGTAATCCAATAAAAAATGGTATTCCAAAGAACTGCTTCCAATCAACACCCATATCCTGATCCCAGCCTTCGCGTCCGATATAGTTCCAGAACAAATAACGATGGAACATATGATCCATCTGATATCTCCAGAAGAAGTCAAGATCACTTGAATAGTTCTGATAGACTACCTGCTGGTGGGGCTCAGAGGCAAATCTTCTCTTAAATGCAGGGAAGTCGCCATACTGCTCTCTGTTGAGGTAAGAAACAAGTTCAGAGAAATCGTTTGGCTCATTTTCATTCATTGGAGTCTGCTTATTGGCCCTTATAATTACCATTGCATATGAAGTAAATCCAATGACGACAAAAAGGATTCCAAGGACAGCCAGGTTTATTGTCGGTCTCTTGTTTTTAATACTCCAGACAATGACTCCTGCAAGTAAACCTAAAACAATAAATAAAACAAAGAGTGCCAGGTAATTATCATTACCGCTGACAGAAAGCAGAAGTTTAGGCAGTCTTTTTACTACGCCAGGATAACAAATTGCTAAAGCAATTCCACCAAAAATAAAGCCCATATAAATGGAATTTCTTGTAAATATCTTTTTCCAGAAAACTCCCATAATTACAGCACTTATTCCAGCCATAGTAAGGATGAATTTACTGTCAAAAGCCTTATATTCATCAGGTGATGGAGGAGTTTGACTTGTCTGTCCGGACCAAAGAGCGATTGCTACAACTAATAATACGGCAGCATGTCCAAGAAAAATATAACCTGTTTTTTTACAAGCCTCATCATCCTTTACATACTTTCTGAATACAATTACCATAACAACAGGAACAACTGCCAGAACGCTCATAAGGTGGACACCCATTGAGATACCAACAAGGAAGGCAATCATTATCAGGTAGCGCTCGTTACCAAATTCGTCTGCCTTTTCATTCCAGACAACTATAAGCCAGGTGATCAAAGCAAACAATAATGTACTTGCAGCATAAACCTCAGATTCAACACCGTTAAACCAGAAAGTATCGCTGAAGGAGAACGAAAGAGCTCCTATGGCAGCAGCAATACAAGTTACCAGAGTTTCAAATAAGTTCTTTTCTGATCTCCCTTTATAGTTTTCAATCAGTTTTACAGCTATTAAATAAAGAAGCAATACTGAAATTGCGCTTGAGAGAACAGAAATCATATTTACACGGAATCCGATATTCTCTCCCAGAAAAGGCATCATAGAAAATAACCGGCCTACGATTGCAAACAAAGGTGCTCCCGGTGGATGGGGGACCTGTAAAGAAACCGCAGCAGCTGTAAATTCGCCGCAATCCCAGAAAGAAACTGAAGGCTGGGCTGTCTTTACGAATTGTATTAATGAAATAAAAAATACAATCGCAGCAGTTATTCTGTTAACTAATTTGTTGTTCATTAACTCCTCAATTAATCTAATATGTGAACGTTTTATTTATAATTTTTCTAATGCTGATCTGAAAAATCACATTAATCTACTTCGTCTGAATTCTTTAATCGTTATTGGGCTCATCTTCCGGGTGCTCCGGCTTTTTGAAAAAGTCCTCATAGTTTTTTCTCTCACGGTTTACATAGTATTTTTCATAAAGCAGCTTTAATCTTTCAAGGGATTGCTTATCCAGATCTTCTTCGTCTTTGTGCCTTAATAAAAGCATTTTGTAGTCTTCCAGCTCCTTGTGGGTGAATTTTCTTTCAAACCGTCTTAAGACTTCAAAATACTTCAGCTGATCTCTGTGCATGACTTCCCCCTAAGTTTTATATTTTTAAAGAGCAGTTATTACCTTAATAAAAAACAAACCGGGATTTGGTTCCACAAAATAAAGAAAGAAAGTATAATAAAAAATGGATTTATTATGTAAATTTGAACTTCCTATGTTGTCTCATTATTTCTGTTTACAGATTGTTTTACCACCTAAGGTCAAAATATGTTGCAGATTGCTAAATTAAATATGCCTGTTATATCTATAATAACAGCAACTTTTAACCGGGAAGAACTGCTGGAAAGAGCTATAGTTTCTGTGTTAAGGCAAACCTGTGATTTGTGGGAATTACTGGTTATTGATGATGGAAGCACAGATAATACTTTTAATAAGGTTAGACCATACATTGAGAAAACAGGAAAAATAAGGTATTTCAGGCATACAAACCGGGGGCTGGCCTTAAGCCGGAATGCCGGGCTTCAGGCTGCAGCGGGGGAATATGTCACTTTTTTAGACAGCGATGACGAATATCTGCCTGAGCATCTGGAACTGAGGCTAAAATATATGAAGGAAAATTCAAATGTGGATCTTATTCACGGCGGAACTATGATCATAGGAAATCCGTTCGTACCAGATAAAAATGATACATCAAAAGAAATACATTTAGACAAATGTGCCGTTGGCGGTACTTTTTTTGGCAAAAGACCGGTTTTTATCAGTCTTGGGGGTTTTAAGGATATTGATTATAGTGAGGATTCTGATCTTATGGAAAGGGCTGCAGAAATTTATCGAGTTCAAAAGGTAAGCTTTCCGACTTATGTTTATCACAGAGATACTGCAGATGGAATATGTAACAGCAGAATTCATGCTGTTATGCCTGGTGCAGAATTCTCTTCTAATCTTAGTATAACCAATTAGTATTATGTCCATACCATTTAAGTATTATTTGGCATATAAGCCTTACGGGATGCTTACTCAGTTTACCGATTCGGAGGGAAGAAAAACACTTTCAGAGCTTTATCCGTTTCCTAAAGATGTATATGCTGTCGGCAGACTTGATATGGATAGTGAGGGGCTGGTATTTCTTACTAATGATAAGAAAATAAATCATTATCTTCTGAACCCGAAATTTGCACATGAAAGAGAATACCTTGTGCAGGTAGAGGGGATTCCTTCAAAAAGCGACCTTCAAAGGCTAGAACTTGGGGTAATAATTGAGGGGCGCAAGACTTTGCCGGCGAAAGCAAAATTGCTAAAAACTGAACCGTTAGTGCCTGAACGGACACCACCTATCCGCCAGAGAAAGAATATACCGGTCTCATGGATTTCTCTTGCACTTATAGAAGGGCGTAACCGCCAGGTAAGGAAAATGACTGCAAATATTGGTTTTCCGACTCTGAGATTAATTAGAGTCAGGATCGGAAAGCTGCAGCTTAAGGGGCTGTTGCCAGGTGAGGTGGCTGAGGTAAAGATCTCATCGATCAAAGATATTCTTTAAATATTTTAGAGAAATAAGCTTAGGCGGAAAACGGCATAATTTTTACAGAATTAATTACTTTTAAGGTTTGTATATTTGTTCCTATGGAAAATAAAATTATTAATATAAAAAAGCAGCTTAAGGGATTAACCCTTGAAGAGTTAAAAAGTTATTTTGAGGAGACAGGGGAGCCTAAGTACCGCGGGGAACAGGTATTCAACTGGATGTATAATCATCTGGCCTTTGATTTTGCAGAAATGCAGAACCTTTCAAAGAATATACGTCAGAGATTATCAGAATCCTGTACACTTCAGGCTTTAGAACCTACTGCCGTACAGGATTCACCTGCAACCGGAACAAAGAAATATCTATTTAATACTACAGATAATAAAAAAATTGAGTCTGTAGTGATCCCCGAGCAGGATAGAGCAACGTTGTGCATTTCCACTCAGGTTGGCTGTCCGCTAGATTGTAAATTCTGTGCTACTGGGTTAATGGGATATAAGAGGAATCTGAATGTGGGTGAAATTGTCGATCAGTACCTGTTGGCGGCCAAAGATTATGGTAAGGATAAAATAACAAACATTGTATATATGGGAATGGGTGAACCGCTGCTGAACTACACAAATACCTTAAATTCACTCTCTATCTTTTATAATGAACTTACAAAAGGGGTAAGCAGGAATCGCATTACGGTCTCTACCGCTGGTATCGCACCTAAAATAATTGATCTTGCAAATACCGAACACAGGGTAAAACTGGCCTTTTCGCTTCATTCATGCTTTGAGGATATCCGCAGTCAGATAATGCCGATAAATAAAAAGTATTCTTTAAGAGAGAATATTGATGCGCTCAAATATTTTGAGAGAAAGACTGGCAGACGGATCACTTTTGAATATACAATGCTAAAAGGACTAAATGACAGAGCAGAGGATATAAGAGCGTTAACTAAGCTCAGCAGGGAAATTCCTTCCAAAATAAATATTATACCTTTTAACAGCATTGCGCATATGAATCCCGGAGGCATTTCAGCTGAACTTGAACCGACTTCACAGAACAAACTTCAGGAATTCGCCCAGAAACTAAGAGACAATAATATTACTGTTATGGTTAGACAAACTCAAGGTAATGATATTTCTGCGGCATGCGGTCAACTGGCCATAAAGTATGAATAATTGATAATTAATTGGTTATATTAACACTTCATAAAAAAAAATATATGTGAATTAACGATGGCCTGGTTTTACCTGATAGTTGCTAGTATTTTTGAAATTTCCTGGGCTGTAGGCCTGAAGTATTCTGCCGGACTTACAAAGCCCGTAGCCTCAGTCTTTACTGTGATTACCATGATCTTAAGTTTTGTTTTTCTTTCGCAGGCGGCAAAAAGTTTACCAATTGGTACTGCATATGTTATCTGGACTGGAATAGGTGCAGCGGGTACAGCGCTTTATGGGATGCTGTTTTTTGGAGAAGCAAGGGAAGTTCTAAGAATAGTTTTCCTGCTAGTTATTATAACCGGTGTACTTGGGCTAAAATTCACCTCAAAATAGAATAGATTGTAAGACACAAAACATTTAAGAACTGAATAATATTCTAATTAATATATGTACTATAAAGATAACATTAAAAAACTGACACACGATGAGATTTCTGTAAACAGAAGTACACTTGAAACTCTTGATAAGGTAAGAAAGCTTCCTGTATATGCGCTATTAGATAGTATCCGGAGTACATATAATGTTGGATCAATCTTCAGAACCTCTGATGGGGCAATGGTTGAAAAGCTTTATCTTGGAGGCTATACACCCCATCCGCCTAAGAAAGAGATACTTAAGACAGCCTTAGGTTCGACCGATAGTGTGTCCTGGGAGTATTTCAGGGATCCTAAGGAGATAATATTAAAATTAAAACAGGAGGGGGTAAAAATTTGCGCTCTCGAGCAGACAGATAAGAGTATTCCATACTACAATCTGACTCCGGAGGTATTTCCGGTTTGTATGATTATTGGGAATGAGATTACAGGGGTTTCGCAGGATCTTATTGATTTATGTGATTTTTCAATAGAAATCCCGCAATTCGGCATTAAGCAATCTCTTAATGTTGCT
>JBLNEL010000370.1:0-27647 GCA_050262615.1 Bacillota bacterium | reverse complement strand
ATAGCCCATTTTTATTTCTGGAGAACAGGTCTTTATTTTCAGTATCCTCATCTTCTCGGCATTTCGAATACCATGCTGTTTTTATTTGGTCCGCTGTTTTATCTGTATGTAAAGATCCTGATCGATAAAAATTATAAATTCAAGAAAACCGATCTTTTGCATTTCTTACCCTTTATACTGTTTATTCTCTACGGTATTCCATTCTATATAATGAGCCGGCAGGAAAAACTGGATTACTTAAGACAATTTTCTTTTTATCAGGGACTATACAGTTATTTTATCGCCTTATCACAGATAATACAGCTCTATGTTTATATTTTTCTTGTCAGACATCTGGTAAATGAGCATGACAGGAAAATCAGGGATGTTGCTTCTTCAATAGAAAAAATTAATCTTAGCTGGATAAATAAAGGTATTTTTGCCTTTTTTGTTATCTTCGGTGTTATGCTTGTTCTGCTGGTATTAGCATTGTTCGGCCTTAAGACTGGTGAACTTTTCCAGGTAATTATTCCTGTTATGGTTTCAATTACAATTTTCATCATTGGTTACCTGGGTCTAAGACTGCCGGAAATACCTGCAACATCACTTAAAGCTGATAAAGATAAGACTGATAATACCAAAATTGATACTACTGATGAAATTAATATCACTGAAACTGATAATAAAGAGACGGATAATAAAGAGACGGATAATAAAGACGCAGCAGCTAAAGATAATCCAACTTTATATTTAGACAAGGGTGCCAACTTTTTGACAACTCCTGAGCGGGATCATGTTCAGAAGAAATACGAGAAATCAAGTCTGACACCTGAAAAAGCAGAAGAATGCCTGAAATGTCTAAAAATCCTTATGGACAAAGAAAAGCCTTATCTGGATAGTGAGCTTAGTCTTCAGAAACTTTCCTCACTGCTTGAAATTACGCCTCATCACCTTTCACAGGTATTAAATGAAAACCTGGAACTGAGCTTCTTTGATTTTGTAAATTCTTACCGTATTGAAGAGGCTAAAAAGCTATTGCTTAGTCCCAAAAGCGAACTACTGACCATTCTTGCAATAGCTGAGGAATCAGGATTTAATTCAAAATCCGCTTTTAATACTGCATTTAAGAAATTTACAAGCCTTACTCCTTCAGAGTTCAAAAAACAAAACACCTAAAAAAAAATTTTTCTAAAGAATTACTTCATTTTGTCTTTTCCGATAGGACAGTACCAATAAATCGTGCGTTTTTATCGGGAAAGGCGAAGAAAGGTAAGCAAAAACATATTTTTCCTTCAGATTTAATAATCAATATGGAGCAAATATGTTTACCAAGTTGTCATATCTTATAATTCTTTTAACAGCTTTTAATATGAATATCTTTCCGCAGGCTGAAAGACCTAAAGGTTTAATAAAAGGAACAGTTGTAAACTTTTATACAAAAGAAAGTCTTCCAGGAGCAAACATAAGGTTATCAGAAACTCAGTTGGGAGCTTCGGCTGATAAAAACGGTGAATTTACAATTAAAAATATACCTGCCGGCAGCTACAATATTGAATGCAGTTTTTTAGGTTTTGAGACAGTCATTAAGACAGACGTACAGGTAAAGCCTGAGAGAATAAGTTTTGTTACAATCGAGCTAAAAGAGCAATCTATTAAAATGAATGATATTACAGTTAAAGCCGGTTACTTTCAGACCGATAAAATAAGCGCGATCGGGACAGCCGGATTTAACAATCAGGAGATCAGGCGTGCCCCAGGAGCAGCTGGTGATGTAAGCAGAATTTTAATGGTAATGCCCAGCACTGCAAAAGTAGCTGATAATTCCAATGATCTTGCCGTAAGAGGCGGAAGTCCGGCAGAAAACGGATTTTATATTGATAATATTCCTGTTCCAAATATCAATCATTTTCCCACAGAAGGAGCAACAGGCGGACCAATTGGTCTGTTGAATATTGATTTTATTGACAATGTAAATTTCATCAGCAGCGGATTCTCATCTTCATATGGGGACAGGTTATCTTCTGTAGTTGATATTCAGTTTCGTGAAGGGAACCGTGAAGAAACTGAGTTTCAGCTGGATATGAACATGAGCGGCTTTGGCGGGGTACTTGAAGGTCCTCTGCCAAAGAATAAAGGATCCTGGATGTTTTCAGCCAGAAAAAGCTACCTTGATCTGATTGTCGGTGCAATAGGAACCGGAGCGGCTCCAAGGTATGCCGACTTTCAGGGCAAAATCACTTATGATATAAACAAAGACCACCGCATCTCACTATTGCAACTATTTGCCAATAGTTCAATTGATTTCAAGAAAAAAGATGAAATTGACCTTGGACAAAGTTCTTATGGATTGAATAAAAACTATCAGAACACAACCGGACTTAACTGGCGGGCATTATGGAACAGCAATCTTTATTCAAATACATCAATATCTTTCAGCTTAATAAATATTGAAGGAGAATTTAGAAATGTTTTTTCTGACAGAGTTGTCCGCAGGGCTGATAACCTTGAGGAGAGTTTTACTTTCAGAAATGTGAATTATCTGCAGATAAACAAATATAATAAACTTGAATTTGGAGCAGAAGGGAAATATGAACTAGGCTACTTTGATCAATTCACTGCAAGCGATACAAACAGGCTTGGAGTGATCATTCCGGAAATTCTTACTGGAAGGAACTCATTTCCCTTAAAAATTGGAGCATTTCTGAATTATATCATAAACCCAGTTGAGAAACTTTCAGTTTCCATGGGAATAAGATCTGATTATTACAGACTTAATAAATCAGTACCTGTTTCACCCAGATTTTCGGTCTCCTATGCAGTCAACGAAAGGCTGAAATTAAATGCATCAACCGGAATATTTTTCCAGCAGACACCTTTAATTGTACTCTCATCTAATAAAAAATTTGAAGAGCTCGATAATATCAGTGCGTTACACTACAGTGCCGGAGTTGAGTATATGATAAGCGAGGATACAAAACTGACTCTGGAAGCTTACAGCAAGGAATATAAAAACCTTCCGCTAGATCCGGCAGACCCCAGTCTTTCACTTATTGATAACGGACTTAACACTGCCAGATACAGCAGTTATGAAAATCTAGCTACAACTGGAAAAGCTTTTACGCGCGGAGTTGAGCTTCTTATTCAGAAGAAACTTGCAAGGGATATTTACGGATTACTGAGTGCATCTTATTTCAGGAGCAGATATCAGGACTATAACGGTATCTGGAGGGACAGAATATATGATAACAAATATATTTTCAGTGCTATAGGCGGATATAAGCCAAATGATGAATGGGAGTTCAGCTTAAGGTGGACTTATGCCGGTGGATGCCCATATACTCCGTTTGATGAAAACAAATCAAAGGCATTAAACCTTGGAATAATTGATCAGTCCAGAATTAATTCAGAAAGATATCCTGATTACCACACACTAAACTTAGGGATAGAAAAGAAATTTTTCTTTAATTCGCAGTCACTGGATCTGTATTTAAGTATAATGAATACCTACAATAGAAAAAATGTAGCGGCATATGTATGGAACTCAATAGAGAATAAAAAAGATACCCGCTTTCAGTGGAGTATAATACCGATCATTGGAATTGAGTACGAATTTTAAGAAGCAAAATATATTTATCGGGCGGAGCTTAAATAACTGCTCCGCTTAATATTTTCTTTAATAACAGATAACAAAAGAAAATGCAAGACAAAATTTGTTTAATAACAGGAGCTACTTCTGGCATTGGAAAAGCCGCAGCCTTTGTGCTTGCAAAAAATAACTGCCATGTAATTCTAACAGGCAGAAGTAATGTAAAAGGGAATAAAACTGCTGAAAGTATTAAGATACATACAAACAACACTAAAATAAAATTCATAAAGGCTGATCTTTCTTCAACTGCTTCTATTAAAGAATTATCAGAAAAATTACAAAGCCTTGTCCCGCGTATAGACATTCTGATTAACAATGCAGGGGTTTATTACACAAAAAGACATATTAATGAAGATGGGATTGAGGTCACGTTTATGGTAAATTATCTTTCAAGGTTTTATTTAACCAACCTTTTAATTAAGCTTTTAGAGAAAGGTCAGGATGCACGTATATTAAATATTTCGGGTGAATATCATAGAAAATGTAAACTTGATTTTACTGACCTGCAGCTAAGAAAAGGTTACACAGGGATGAAAGCAGTCAGCAGGTCAAAACTAGCCGACATATTATTTACATATGAACTATCACGGAAGCTGGAAAAATCAAATATAAAAGTAAACTGCATGCATCCCGGAGCGGTAGCGACCGGCATCATACTGCATGATCCTGAATATCCTTCAGGCTTAAAATTATTATATAAAATATGCATGCCATTTTTGCGGCATCCGGAGAGTGCTGCCGAAGATATAGTATATTTACTAACGGATAAACAAAACGATAAAATAAGCGGAAAATATTTCAATAGGAGAAAACTATGCAGATCTTCTGAGCTTTCTTATAATACTGATATTTCAAAAAAATTGTGGGAACTAAGCAACTCTCTCTTAGGGACAGATTATTAAAATACAATGCAGACAGGAACATAACTACAGCCATCAAACTTTTCCCCTAGTACTGGGAAAACATAGCTTCAGATTCCCTTAAACAACAACGACCTGATACCTCTCTCTCCTGTCTGCATTATTGAGGAGAAGAAATAATGGAGGATCTACTTACTTAATATTTAAACTAAAATATTTTGGAAATAATTCAAGTGATCTGAAGCAGGTAAAAGAAGTTTTTCTAAAATTTTTCTGCTGGAGTTTTTATGGAAATTCTGATGGACCCTGTAAATGATCTAATTAAGAATATACTGACTGAAGTTTGTCTTCAAATTCTTTAATTTTTTTATTATTCTCAGACTGCAGGTAATTCTGCTGAGTGTCTTTTTCCCCCTGAAGAGATTCTACATTTTTTTTGTGTTCATCTATCCTGTCGGACAGATTATCCAGAAATGATTTTAATTTCTTTTCATTATCCTTTTTTACCGTTTCCATTTCTTTTTCTTTATATGACTTAAGATAAGTTATTTTCTTAAGCATTCTCTGTTTTTCGCTTACTCTTTCCATATAGGCAAATGCTGCTGAAAACATTGATATTATAATACCCAGCAGAAATGTAACTGCACTCCACTTAAGGCCAGCGATAACAACAACTCCCATAACATCACGGTAGTCATTTACATCTCCAATTGCGCTTCCATAGCAGCCTGCAAAACCTCCGATTATAAAAACCAGCAGGGTAACAATTACATTATAAACCATAGAATTGTTAAAAGCAGCCTGGGGATCTAACTTCTTATCCTGATGAATATTTTCCATCTTAAATTCAATATTAGAAATACTTTCGGCCACGTTTTTTTCAAGCTCAGCCAGATCATCATCAAGTCTTTTCTTAAAATTTTTCTTTACTTCCTCAATTTCTTTTGTAAGGTGCTTTATTGCTTCAAGGTTATCCTGAATTCCCAGATCATACTGTATCAGTTTTTCTGAAATTTCGCTATTATATTTCTGCTTAATGGAATTTAATATAAGCTCGATAACCTTATCGAACTTTTCTTTAAGGAATGGTTTTGAAAATGCTATACATGTATTTTGATTCCCGGTAAGAGCCTGATAGGCATGTTCAAGGAAATCAAGCGCTTTGCTGACCTCCTCTGTGTAGTAATCCTGCAGGAAAAGATCATGAAGTTTAATTATTAATGACCCCAGATAGTCATAATTCAGTGTCCCGAGACCTTTTACAGCTCCAATTGAGGCTTCAATTTCCTCAAGCAAGTCGGCAAAATCATATTCGGTAAATATATTGTAAGTAACTGCATTCTGTGCGTAATAAGCAAGTAAAGCCATGTTGTTCGATTCAATAGCAAATTTAATTGAATCCCTGTCATAGTTTACAACATCGTTTAAGAGCAGCATAGCAGATTCACTATCGCCTATACGCTTGTTAGTAAGTGCCAGATAGAATTTTGCAGTAATACCAGCAGGATTATAGCTAAGAGCTTCATTAAGCATCTGGTTTGCGTCCAGATATGAAGCTCTTTTCATATATGCAAATGCACTGAATATGCATATTATATAAGAAAGGCTTTTCTTAACCGACTCATTTACTCTTAACTGCTGGAGGGCTGAATGGGCGCTGCTTAACAATTCAACGGCTTTTTCAGGAGCATAAAGTTTTCTGTCATAAGTAAGAATAACAGCATGTAGTACTGTTTTCAGGATATTATTCGGGTTAACTTCTCTTTCAATGAGTTTTATAGTTGAAAGTGCATAGTATTTTTTTTCCTGCTCAGACTTTAGAATTGCCCATTTTGAAAAGAAGTCCTTTATAGATTTGTAGCCTTCGACAGAGGACATTCTATTTTTGCTTTCATGTCTAAGCCACTCCTCCATTTTAAGGACAGCAGGGATATCGCAGAGCCAGAAAAACGGTGCAGCATCATAATAGATAAAAAGCTCACTTTTATCATCACCCAGTTTAAAGCCATAGAGCTGAGCGCAGCGTTTTATATACTGCAGATAATCAATTTCTTTTTTAACAGAATCCTGGAAATTCTCCTTTGCAAAAGTTCTAAACCTTGCAACGATCAATTCCTGGGATAATCCTTCCCGGGCATTATTTCCCTGTGGGGGACCATTTTGTACAAATGGGCCGCCGGGTTGTTCTGTTAAAAAGTCTGAGATGTCCATTTATAATTTATTCTGAATTTTTATTTATCCCGGGCTGAAAGCTAAAAATATGCTATGATCCTATAGATAATTATCGTTTTCATCAATAAAAAGTTTAATAATTCTATGATTTTTCAACTTTTTAATCATTTTCAAAAAGCTCTCTTATTTTTTCAGCAGGACGCGCAAGAATAGCCTTTTGACCTTTTTCAACAATAGGACGCTGAACCAGATCAGGATTGTTTAACATCAATTCAAGAATCTGGTCTTCGCTGTACTGATTTTCCTTTAAGTTTAAATCTTTATAAGCCTGTTCATTTTTCCTTAGCAATTCTGAAGGCTTCATATTCATCTTTTTGAGCAAGCTCTGAAGTTTTTCTTTTTTAAAGGGTTCAATATAATAATTAACCTTTTCGAAATCGATCCCCTGCGCTATTAATTCTTTTGTAACATTTCTGCATGTAGTGCAAGTAGGTTTTTCATATACTGTTATTTTTTCCATTTATCACCTCTATTATCAGTACAATAATTTACTAATTGATCTATAAAAAATCTTTTTTAATTTCAAACTTGATAAAGTTACTTAAATCCGATTACTTTTGTAACTTCTTTTGAAAAATAATCACTAAAATGATAATTAAGCACAATGATTTTTTATTTTAACTTTTAATACAGGTAGTAGAAATGATAAGTATTCCAGCTATAATTGCCAATGAACTAGCCATAAAGCTCGATCAGGTAAAAGAAGTTATAGCTCTGTTTAATGATGGATCAACGATTCCTTTTATTGCGCGATACAGAAAGGAAAGAACCGGAGGCTTGGATGAAGAGAAGCTTCGCGAAATTGAGGACCGTTTGAACTATCTTACTATTCTTGAAGAAAGAAAAGAAACAATACTTAAGAGTATTGAAGAACAGGGTAAACTAACAGATGAATTAAGAGATAAGATCGTAAATTCGACAAAACTTCAGGAAGTTGAAGATCTATATCTGCCATATAAACCTAAAAGAAAAACACGTGGTACGATTGCAAAGGCAAAAGGGCTTGAGCCACTGGCAATGTTTATTCTTGAAAATCCTTTATTTAAGGGTAATTTCGATGAAAAGCTAGCCGAGTTTATTAACGAAGAGTTAGGTGTAGCCACAATTACTGAAGCACTTCAGGGAGCGAAGGATATTATTGCTGAAATGATAAGCGATAATGCAGAAGTAAGAAAAGTCGTACGCGAGTATGTACTTGAAACTGCAGTTGTGGGATCTGAAAAGGTTAAAGAAAAAGAGGAATCTAAAGTAGATACAAAAAAAGATGTCTACGAGATTTATTATGATTTCAAGATTGAGCTCACAAAACTTAAGCCTTATCAGATACTTGCAATAAACAGAGGTGAAAGAGAAAAAGTATTGAAAGTAAATCTTAATGTTGAAGAGGCCCCTGTACTCAAGGAGATACTTACAAAATACTTTAGTTATCCTGAAAGTGTCTTTATGGAAATACTTGAAAATATCACAGAGGACTCATATTCACGTTTGATATTCCCATCTATTGAAAGAGAAGTCAGAAGCCATCTGACAGAAATAGCTGATCAGCATGCAATTGAAATTTTCGCTTCAAATCTGCGTCAGCTTTTACTACAGCCGCCTATTTCAAATCATATTATCATGGGAATTGATCCGGGCTTTGTATCAGGATGTAAAGTAGCAGTTATTGATTCTACAGGAAAGTACCTTGAAGGCGAAACTATTTACCCACATCCACCGCAGAACAGGTCAGTTGAGGCTTCAAGAACAATTGTATCACTTGTAAAAAAACACAATGTTGATGTAATAGCCATCGGAAACGGCACAGCAAGCAGAGAAACAGAATTTCTCGTAGCCGAGTTAATTAAGGCACATAGCCTTAAATGTCATTACATAATTGTAAGCGAAGCAGGCGCTTCAGTTTATTCAGCCTCACCGCTTGCAAAACAGGAATTTCCCGACCTTGAAGCCAGCCAGAGAGGAAACATCTCAATTGCAAGAAGGCTTTTAGATCCATTGGCAGAACTTGTAAAGATTGACCCGAAATCAATTGGTGTTGGCCTATATCAGCATGATGTTGAACAGAAGCAATTGAGCAAGAAGCTCGATGATGTTGTTGTAAGCTGCGTTAACTATGTTGGTGTAGACTTAAATACTGCTTCAGTTTCATTACTGACATATGTATCCGGATTAAACAAGAGGATTGCGTCAAACATAGTAAAATTCCGTGAAGAGCTAGGTCGTTTTACCAGAAGGGAACAGCTTTTGAAAGTCCCGGGTCTTGGTGACAAGGCATTTGAACAGGCAGCGGGGTTCTTAAAGATACCGAATGGTGATAATCCTCTTGACAATACGTTCATTCATCCTGAGTCATATTCAGCCACAATGGAGCTCTTAAGGTTCTGTAACGTTCCGGCAGAAAAAATAAAAGAATCGGGCAGTGTTCTTTCACTTTATGCTTCACACAAAGGAGTAAACAAAATTGCCAAAGATATCGGCATCGGTGAGCCGACTTTAATTGATATACTGGACAACCTTAAGAAACCCGGCCGCGACCCACGTGAGGAGCTTCCAAAACCAATTTTAAGAAGTGATGTACTTAAAATTGAGGACTTAAGAGAAGGTATGCGCCTTAAAGGTACAGTAAGAAACGTTGTAGATTTTGGTGCTTTTGTTGATATCGGTGTAAAGCAGGATGGACTTCTGCATATTTCCCAGATCGCAAACAAATATGTAAAAAACCCGCTTGAAGTACTTAATGTTGGTGATATTCTTGATGTCACAATAATAGGTATCGATCTGAATAAAGGAAGGATTTCCTTAAGTACAAAATCCAACGCTTAGTATATTTATTTAATCCTCTTTCATCAAAAGGTGAAAGAGGATCTTTTTATAATTACATCAACATTACAACTCAGAAATCCTGTCCGAAAGGTGTTTAACATTTCTTCCAAGTTCCTGTACCTTAGCTGCAATTGAATTAAGTTCCGATGCAATTGTTTCCTTATCAAACTGCTGCAATCCCCTTTCAAGTATTCTTTGCTTAGATAAACTTAAAGATGACATAGCGCCGGCAATATTAAAGTACTGCTGAAAAACTCTTTCAAGGTCTTTTAAGACTTCTTTTTCCATGATTTTCTCTTATTTGGATTTTAATATTCTACAGAAGTAATAATTGTAATAAAACTTACTTAACTTCTAATTTAGGAAAAATTATCTTCAGAGCAATGAAATTAAAATAAAACAAAAAAAGCGGAGCTAAAAAATAGAACTCCGCTTTTTACTAATATATCCTTAAACTAAGTATGTTCAGTTTAAATCTTAATTTGTAAAAACCGGCTCTTCGGTGTCATTGATATCCCACAGCGATTTGGAGCAGGACCATCATAGGTATTCCCGCAGGTCGGGCACACGAAATAAGTACTTGACAATGATTTTTCCTTGCCTTCGCTCAGCTGACTTAGCGCGTTTTTATACAATTCTTTGTGTTTTTTTTCTGTCAGATAAGCATAATTAAAAGAAATGGTTGCAATATTTACGTTTCCTTCATGAGAGGTCTTAAGAAATTCCGGGTACATGGTCGACACTTCATAAGATTCACCATTTATTGCATCCTGAAGATTTTCTTTAGTTGATTTAACATCGAACTTTGGGTCAACTTTATCAGGTTTTTCACCAAGTTCCTGCAAAGCTGCTTTATGGTTGCCGGCATGAATTCCTTCTGACCTGGAGGCTGCTTCAAAAAGCATTGCAATATTTATTAAGCCTTCCTGTTTAGCTTTCTTAGCATAAGCAGCATATTTTGCACTTGCAGTAGACTCCCCTTTGAAAGCCTCTTTAAGATTCTCTACTGTTTTAATAACGGCTGCAGAATTAGGTCCGGCGGCATAAATAAAGGCAGGGATCAAAAAAAGAATTGTCAGTACCAATAGTCTGTTTTTCATTTCATAGCTCCTTTAAATTGTTGTTACACAGTTAAAGTAGCCAGATAAATCTAAAAATAGCGTTAATGAATTCTTAAAAGATGCTTAAAATAAAATTATTATATATCGAAATAAAACCTACAGATGAAAAATATTCAGGTAAAGCCATCAGTCGAATAGCCTTTAATTAGAGAGGCTTTACGAAGAATGTAAACAGATGAAATGTGTATTGCTGAAATGTGTATTGCTGAAATGTGTTTAAGCAAATGATCTATTTTATTAGTTCTGCTGGAGTGCAGTCATGTGAGTTTTTAAAAATCACATAGAAAGAAGTGCCTTTATCAGGTTCGCTTTCAACACGCAGTTTCAGTTCCTGCAGATCCGCCAATCTTTTTACAATTGCCAGTCCAAGGCCATTGCCGCTGATGCGTGAATTTCTGGATTCATCTGCCCGGTAGAACCTATCGAAAATTTTCGACAGCTGTTCTTTATTCATTCCGATGCCGAAATCAGTTACAATGCAAACCGGGGAATTATTATCTATAACTGTTTTAATTATTATTTCCCTGCCGTAGTCAGAATACTTGACGGCATTTGAAATTATATTATCAAAAATAACATGCAACATTGAATTATCTGCATTGATTGTGCAATTCAGCTCATTAATGTAACTGACATTCAGTCTTTTTTCTTTAATTGACTTCTGCTGTCTTAAGATGGTTTCATTTAATAAGCTGCATAAATCTCTCGGTTGAAGCTGAGGTTTTATTTTGCCGCTTTCATAACGGGCTAACAAAAGAAGCTGATCAATAATAACTGACATTCTGTCAACTTCATTTATACAATAGCTTATCTTGTTTTGATATTGTTCAATGCTCCTTGGTTTTCTAATAAGGACTTCAAGAGTTCCCTTAATTATCGCAAGCGGGGTTCTGAGTTCATGAGAGGCATCTGCAGTAAACTGTCTTTCTCTTAATACTGCATCCTGAAGCCTGTCTAATAGTCCATTAATGGTTGATGTAAGAGTAAAAATCTCATCTTTATGGAAGGGCAGTTCAATTCTTTCGCTAATATTTTCACGGCTTATTTTTTCTGCTGTTTCTGTAACTTTATTAATAGGGGCAATGCTTTTGCCGGCGATCATACGTGTTATAAAATAAAGTAAGAATAATACCAGCGGGAATGCTACCAGCAGAACATTTCTAAGGTTAGTCAATACCAGAGCAGATTCTTCCAGCGGAATCGCTATGATTATAAAGCCGAGAATTTTTCCAGTCTGATTGTGAACCGGAAACTGGACCTGTCTGATTGGTGCACCTGATAACTGAGTATTAAAGTAAGTCCTGGTATAAATATTTGGATTAAAGCCAAGTTTCCCGTTAAGAAGATTTCCGGTTTTCCTGACGATATTTCCATTAATGTCGAGAATTTGAACAAACGTAGGATTTACCTCTATCTGTCGGTGCTCTTTTTCCTGCCATTCATCAGGGTTGGTAATAATAAATCTATCGTTCAGTACCACAAGATTATGGTATATTTCCATGGATTCTGCATCCAGGTCAGAATCAAGATGCCTGTAAACAGTATTATATACAACTAGGTATACAGTAACAAAAAGCACTCCTGAAAGCAATGCTGTTGCCAATAAATATAAAAGAGCAATTCTTTTACGAAGGCTCAGATTCATTTTCAGTTTCGCGGACAATATAGCCCACGCCTCTAATAGTCTGGATAAAGCTTTTAATATTTGCAGTATCCAGTTTTTTTCTTAAAAAATTGATATAAACATCAATCACTGAAGTATCTGCCTCGAAGTGGATATCCCAGACATGTTCAATTATTTTAGTCCTTGTACAAACCTTTCCCTTGTTTCTTATAAGGTATTCAAGTAATGCGAATTCCTTTTGTGTAAGAGTCACCTCGCGTGATGCCTTACTAACCTGGTGAGTATTGAGGTTTACTTCAATATCGCCAAGCTTTAATAATGAATTTTCAGATTCATTAGTTCTAAGCTGAACCCTGATCCTGGCAAGGAGTTCATCGAAGTCAAAAGGCTTTTTAATATAGTCGTTTGCTCCCTGTTCCAGACCGAAGACAGTATCCTGAACAGTATCTTTTGCTGTAAGGAATATAATTGGGATTTTAGGATCAGTTTTTCTGATCAATCTGCAGACCTCGATACCGCTTAGAGCAGGTATCATCCAGTCAAGCAGAATAACATCATATTCTGTGGTTAATGCCATCTGAAGGCCTGATTTTCCATCAGAAGCAACATCGACAGCAAAAGATTCCTCTTCCAGTCCATCGCGCAGAAAATTTGCTATACCCTGTTCATCCTCAACAATAAGAACCCGCATTTACTTACCTGAGATAAAATTTATAAATGGAATTATTCCCGTTCCTCAGATTGATTTGTATCCAGTCCAAGGTTAAGCGTTACACCTGCAGCGTGCTTAAAGACAAGCTCGCCTCCATAATAACCTGTCCTGGCTATTGATAAAATTCCAATAAGGAATAATAAAACAGCAATGTACTGAAAAGTACCGGAGTACTTCTTCATCACAACAAATGCTATTCTGATAGCAGAGATTCCAACCATAAGCCAGAGGCTCAGAATGGCAGCTTCCTCATGTGTTTCAAGGGCCTGTTTAAGAGCTCCGGTTTCACTTATGCCGTCACCTGCCATATCGCCTGAAAAGTAAGCTGCCACGACACCAATGGTGCCAAGAATAAGGAGATAAAATCCTGTTCTGGAGAAAAAATCCTTTTTAATAAATAAGCCTACAGCATCGAAAAGAAAACCAACAATTAATAAAGCAATTGGGAAATGCACTATCATAGGATGAATATGATTTGTATCAAACATAGAATCCTCCTTAACATGTTTTTAATTTAAGCTAAGAATTAATTCTTAAACGACACTAAGAGAATTCTTAAAATTTGCTAAAAATGTAACAGAGCATCCAAATATCTAAACAGAGCCTTTCCTGATGCTGAAGAACCGAATATACTTAGAACCGAATATTCTTAGAACCGAAACCCCTTATAACAGAACACAAATATTTTCAGCCTGCTATTGTAACTCCCATCAGCCAGCCTATTGCAAATGTAACGGCTGAAGATAAGAGTCCAAGAATAAGTTGTCTTGAGCCGGAGAATAATACACTTCTACCGGTCATAAGTGTAATTGCCGAGCCTATTCCAAAGAGCCCAAAAGCACTAAAGCACAGGCTGAAGACAACAGCGGTATAGCCCTTAAATAAAATAAAAGGAATCACAGGGATTATTGCGCCAATGGCAAACAGAAGAAAAGACATTCCGGCAGCTTCCCAGGCTGATCCGCCAAGTTCCTCAGGATCAATTCCCAATTCTTCCCTTGAAAGAGTATCCAGAGCCGTTGCGCTGTTAGAAATAAGCTGGTTTGCAAGCTGTCTGGCCTGAGTTTCAGGAAGTCCCTTTGCCTGATAGATCAGAGTTAATTCCTCCATTTCCTCTTCAGGGTTAGTTTCAAGTTCGCTTGCCTCAACGCTTATTTGTTTCTGATAGAGTTCTCTAGAACTTTGAACTGAAAGCCACTCACCCAAAGCCATTGAAATCGCTCCGGCAAGAAGTCCGGCAAATCCTGTTATAAGTATTGTCTGATTAGAAAGAGAAGCTCCTTCGGCAGCGCCGGCAATTCCCATTACAAGACTTAAATTGGATACAAGCCCATCGTTTGCACCAAGCACTGCAGCTCTTAGTGCATTGCCCCCCATTCCTTTATGACGTCCCTCATACTTTGCAATCTGTGTTCCATCTATTCCCGGGACATTTTTCATTATAGCATTAAACAAACGGCTGTGAGAACGTTCCTCGCTTGCCATAGTAGTTGAGTGAGCCTCAAGCTGTTTTGTATAGCTCTGACTATCAGACTGTTCCATTTTAACAATAGCAGGAAGAACAATCTGAGGGCCAAACTTCTTTGCCATCCAGATCATTGCTTTTGTCCGCCAGCCTAGCTTTATTTCCGGCAAAGCAGCTCCTGATTTTCTGATCTGCTCTTTCCAGAATTCCGCATGTTTTTCCTCAGTCTCGGCCAGTCTGAGATAAACAGTTTTCAGTTCTGTTTTCTCTTCTGTCTCAGATAATACTCTGTATAAAGCGGCACTGTTTATTTCAGCCCGGATATTTTCGAGGTATTGTTTTTGTTTTCTGTTTTTCTCCATTTTGTTATTTCCCATTTTATAAGTTCCCCCACATCAAGATTTATTCGTTCCGGAAAAGATCCGGCCAGAGTAAATTTAACAAAACTTATGAAAATATCATCCTCTAAAAATATAAATTTCTTATTTCGCTGTTCGCGCAGAGATCTTTCCTTTATTTATTAATGCAGATTATTTAGTCTGCTTTAAAATATTTTGTTATTCCTTCCGGAAACTTTAAAAACAAACTAAAGGTTAATTATTACATCACCCTTTGGAAGTATATGAAAGATGTAATAGTAATTGGTTCCGGACTTGGCGGGCTTTCTTCAGCTCTCAGGCTTTCGGAAAAAGGACACAAAGTCTTAATAATAGAAAAATATTCATCTGCCGGCGGAAGGTTAAATCTTTTAGAAATTGACGGGTTTAAGTACGATCTTGGGCCTTCTTTTATGAGCATGACATACATACTTGAGGAATTATTCGCAAGCATAAATGAAAAAATTCCGGTGAAGCTAACCGAGCTTAATCCTATATATAAAGTATACTTCGAAGGTAAAGAAAATCCATATCATATCTGGAAAGATATGAATAAACTTGCCCTGGAGTTTAAGGATGTTGAGCCCGATTTCCTTATTAAGGCAGAAAAATATTTACAACGTGCCGGAAGGTTTTTCCATGATACAATAGACAGAGTTGTAAAATCCAATTTCAACAACAAGTTTGATTACTTGATGAAGCTTAGCCGTGTGCCAGTAAAACACGTACCATACTTGTTCAGAAACATGTGGGCGGAGCTTGAAAGGACCTTTTCTTCAGATGAAGTTAAAATAATCTTTTCACTGGTAGCCTTTTTTCTGGGGTCAACTCCATTTCAGACACCTTCGATTTACACACTCTTAAACTACACAGAATTAAAACATAACAGCTATTGGAAAATAGAAGGCGGGATGTATAAGCTTGTTGAGGAGATTCTTAAGCTATTAAAGTTAAGAGGTGTTGAAATCATTTTTAATACTGAAATCGTTAAGCTTAAAACTGAAAATGAAAAGGTAAAATATGTTATCGACCAAAACGGTAGAAGATATTCGGCTGATATTATTATTGCTAATTCAGATGCAGCTTCCTTCAGAGGTAAGGTATTAGGGCGGAAGGAATATTCAGAAAGCAAATTAGACAATATGGAATGGACGCTTGCTCCGTTTACTATTTATCTGGGGTTAAAAGGTAAAATTCAAAGCCTGGCGCATCATAATTATTTCCTGGGTAATAATTTCAGAGGCTACGCTGATACGATATTTACTTCATCAATTAGTCCGCAGAAACCTTATTACTATGTTAACGTTCCTTCAAAATCATATGAGGATTGTGCACCCGAGGGATGTGAAAATATCTTTATACTTTGTCCTGTGCCGGATCTGCGGTTCAAAAAAGACTGGGCAGACAAAGAAGAACTGGCAGATAATATAATAGAAGATCTTTCAAAAAGAACAGGTTTTGATATTCCTAACAATCTGCTTGTAAAGAAAATCATGACGCCTGAAGACTGGGCTGAATCATTTAACCTTTATAAAGGCAGCGGGTTAGGACTTGCACATGGCCTGAAACAGATAGGAGGCTTCCGTCCTGCCAACAAGGATGAAAAGTTAAAAAACCTATATTATGTAGGGGCCTCTACTATTCCCGGTACAGGTCTTCCTATGGTCATAATCAGCTCAAAACTAGTAACAGAAAGAATAGAGAAGGACTATGGAACTATATCACAAAACTAGCTTTGGAATAAGTAAAATTATCACACAAAACTACAGCACCTCATTTAGTCTTGGAATAAAAATATTTTCCAGAGAATACCGCAACGGTATCTACAGCATCTATGCTTACGTACGCCTAGCAGATGAAATTGTAGATACATTTCATGATCATGATAAAGCATCACTTTTAAAACAATTTCGAATTGAAACATATTCTGCCATAAAAAACGGAATATCTACAAACCCGGTAATACATGCTTTCCAGCTTACAGTAAAAGAATACAAGATAGACATTAAGTATATAGATTCATTTCTTGACAGTATGGAGATGGATCTGTACAGTTCATATTATGAAAGAAATGTATATGATAAATATATTTATGGATCTGCAGAATCCGTAGGCCTGATGTGCCTTCATGTCTTCTGCAAGGGTGATATGGACTTGTTTGAAAGATTATGTGAACCTGCAAGGATGCTTGGATCGGCTTTTCAAAAGGTAAATTTTCTGCGAGATATCAGAAGTGACATTGAAGAAAGAGGAAGAATATATCTGCCCGGCTCAAAAGACTCCAGAGAACTAGATAATAATAGCAAAATCAATTTAGAAGAGGAAGTTGAAAAGGAATTTTCGACTGCACTTTCAGGGATTCTCAGGCTCCCGAACGGAGTAAAGCTTGGTGTATATACAGCTTACCTATATTATTACGTTCTCTTTAAGAAAATTAAGGCTCTTGATATAAGAACTCTGCTTGAAAAAAGGGTCAGAGTTTCCAACATTATTAAGTTTGGATTATTATTTAAGTCATTAATTTTAATTAAAATTTTAAGAATAGGCTAATGGACATAAAGCCAGTTTTGATTGCAATAACTTTTTTTCTTTTTATCTCTAATTGTCTAAAGGCAAATACTCCATACCCTGATGTTAGTCCTGATGTACTTGAGAGAATACGGACTGATTTTTACAGGTCAATTGAAGATGGGGATGTCATTGATGAACTTACCTCATTTATTCAAACAAGGTATTCAGAAAACACTGAAAATTACCCGGCAGTAATACTAGCATATTATGGAGGGCTTGAAACATTAAAAGCCAAGCATTCATATAATCCGGTTAACAAATTCCGTTATGTTATCTCCGGTTTAAAAATACTCAGCAAAGCAGTAGAAAAATCCCCTTCCCTTCTTGAGGTACGTTTTTTAAGGTTTTCAGTATTACATTTTATACCAGGAGTATTCGGCATAAGTGATGAAAGAGAAGATGATATGAAGCATGTATATTCAGCGCTCGTTAAAAAGGATTATTCTCTGGTTGACCGTAATCTTCAAAAAGGAGTTGCTGAATTTCTTGTTAAAAGCAGCAGGTTAAGTCCAACAGAAATTCATACATTAAAAATAATTTTTCCCGATCTAGAATACTAAAGGATCAGGCGACGGACATGAGCAGTTACTTTTTAATTAATCTTTTTATAATAGCCTTCCCGCTGGCATTATCCTTTGAAAGAAAGGTTAAGTATTACAAAAATTTTCCTCCTCTTTTTTTTGCAATAGTTACCGGGACAATTCCATATTTAATATGGGACTCTATTGCAGCACACAGAGGTGACTGGAGTTTTAATCCTGATCATGTTTTTGACCATACACTAATGAGCCTGCCTGTTGAGGAGATTTTGTTTTTTTTCACTGTTCCGTTCAGTTCATTATTTATATATGAATCGCTTTCAGTTAACTTCCGGGAGTACAGATTCAAATTCAACAGGCTGTTATTCCTGATATTACCCATTATACTATTTTGCGGGGCTGCAGTCTTCAGTACTCAATATTATACATCAACTGTTCTTGTTTTTTCGGGCGTATTTTTTCTGACGGCAATTCTATTTTCTGATACTTTGATCAAGTCCAGCACTTACTGGCTATACATTTTAATTTCATATATCCCATTTCTTATTGTAAACTATGTACTTACTTCAATTCCTATTGTAATATATAATCATGAAGCTATCTGGGGAAAAAGGTTTTTGACTATACCTTTAGAAGATTTTTTTTATTCTTTTTCAATGCTTTCGTTCTATCTGTTTTTTTATCTGATATATAAGAATATATGGCAAAAAATAACTCAGTTGCAGTAATCGGAGCCGGGCTCGGCGGGTTATCTGCTGCCATCAGGCTTGCATATAAAGGCTATGATGTCCACCTGTTCGAAAAAAACAATTCAGCCGGAGGGAAAGCAGGTAACCTTCAGATGGGTAATTACCGTTTTGACACAGGTCCTTCACTTTTAACCTTACCTTTTATTTTAGAAGAATTGTTTTGTGATGTTGATGAGGATATTAATGATTACATAGAAATACAGAAATTAAAAATTCTATGCAGGTATTTTTATCCCGATGGAACTGTATTAAACGCCTATTCAGAAAATAATCTTTTTGCAAATGAAGTTTCATTAAAGACCCGTGATACAAAAGAAGCAGTTTACAGGTATTTCAATTATTGCAGAAGAATATATGAGCTTACCTCAGAGCTATTTCTAAAGAAGCCTTTTACTGAGTTATCAACATTCTTTTCTCTTTCGGCAATAAAGTCGCTGATCAACGTTAAATCTATAGATGCATTCAGGAATGTACATCAGGCCAATCAGTCATTCTTTGAGGATCCCAGGACAGTTCAGCTATTTGACAGATATGCTACTTATAACGGGTCTAATCCATACCTCTCGCCTGCCACATTAAACATTATTGCTTATGTTGAAAATATTCTTGGAGGGTATTATGCATCTGAAGGAATTTACTCAATACCAACTGCCCTTGAAAGACTTGCCCGGGAAAAAGGAGTAAAAATATATTTTAACACTCCGGTTGAAAAAATAATAATAACTAAGGGAGAAGCAAGCGGGGTACGCATAAACGGGAAAGACATAAGTTTTGATGTAGTTATTTCAAATTGTGATAGTGTATATACTAATATAATGCTTCTGAAAGGATCTAAGTATCATAAAGTCCAAGAAGATAAAGCCTGGCGTGAAAAATCAACTTTATCTCCATCAACTTCAGCAATAGTATTTTACTGGGCTGTAGAGGCTAAGCACAGTATTCTTGAAGCACATAATATTTTGTTTTCAGAAGATTATGCAAAGGAATTTAACGAGATATTCAATAAGAAGATCTGTCCAGCAGACCCGACGGTCTACATTTATATTTCTTCCAAATTAATTACTTCTGATGCACCCGAGAATTGTGAAAATTGGTTTGTAATGATAAATGTTCCTGAAAATTCAGGGCAAGACTGGCAGCAGCTGGGCTTTAACATAAAAGAAAAAGTTATAGTCAAAATTGAGAAAATGCTAGGCATAGATATCAGAGATAAAATTGTTATGGAAAGAGTCCTGACACCAAAAGACATAGAAGATAATACGAACAGCTGGCAAGGCAGCTTGTATGGTCCAGCTTCAAACAGCAGACTTTCGGCTTTCAAGAGGCAATCAAACCGCTCTTCAAAATACAAAGGGCTATTTTACACAGGAGGAAGCGCACATCCAGGCGGAGGAATACCGCTGGTTATTCTTTCAGGCAAAATTACCAGCGAACTAATAGAAAAATATCATAGGTCTAAGAAGACCGGAAAAGACAATACAGGCAGGAGAAAAAGCATTAATGATCAAAGCTTCAGAAAACAGATCAGCCAGAATAATTTTTAACGGGTATATTGATCTGCTGCTTAAGAGAAACTTCTCTAATTTTTTCTTAATAAATCAGCTGCCGCATATACCTTCGGACACAGGATTAATTATCACACCTAATCATTTCAGCTGGTGGGACGGATTTTTTATTGATTATTTAAATAGAAAACTGCTTAAACGCTCACTGCGTATAATGATGCTTGAGGATCAGCTGAAAAGATATTGGTTTTTTCGTTTCGTGGGTGCTTATTCAATAAACCCGGCAAATCCCAAAAGCATAATCGAGTCAGCCAAATATACGGCTGAGGAGATAAGCAAGCCGAATACGCTTGCAGTTATATATCCACAGGGTGAGATCATGCCATATGGTCAAAGACCTGCAGGCCTGAAACAAGGCATAAAATATATAGCAAAGCAAATAAAAGAGGAACAGACAATTATTTTTCCAGTGATATTTAAAATACAATACAGGAGCACAAAACTGCCGTCAGTATATGCATATGCAGGTAATACTTTCAGAAGAAGCACTCTCATAAACAACTTTGATCATTTTCAAGTTTCATTTAATGAAACTCTTTGCTGCATGGATAATGCTTCATTTACCAGCACCAATTATAAAGATCTATTTAATTACTGAGGTGATCCCATATGCTATTTCTAATATTATTGATAACTATCATGCTTCTTACAGCGATAACAGTTTACAATTATTTTACTGCTCCAAGGCTTTGTGATGGGAAAGAAAATAAAGCTAAAGTGAGCATAGAAAAGGACCCGTTTATTTCCATACTTATCCCTGCGCGGGACGAGGAAAGTAATATAAAAGACTGCATAGACTCTGTTCTTAATCAGTCCTATAAAAATTATGAACTGATAATTCTGGATGATCACTCATCTGACAGAACCTATGAAATTGCAGAATCATACTGCAGGGATAACAATATTATCAGTTTATATAAAGGGGATCTGCTGCCGCAGAGCTGGACAGGAAAAAACTGGGCCTGTTTTCAACTAGCCCATAGATCAAAGGGAGAATACCTTTTATTCCTTGATTCAGATGTAAGACTTTCTAAAGAAGCTGTTAGATCGGCAATAAACCTTCTTTACAGCCATGGAGCCTCATTGCTATCAGTTTTCCCAAAGCTTCTTTGTAATTCACAAGGTGAGAGGCTTCTTGTTCCATTAGTCAATTGGTTTCTACTGACATTTTTACCACTTAAGACAGTATTTACTTCAAAGCATCATTCTGTTTCAGCTGCAAGCGGACAGTTTATATTACTTAGGCGTGATCTGTATTTTAAGACAGGCGGGCATAAGGCAGTAGCTTCAAAGATCGTAGAAGACATGGAACTGGCCAGGCATTTTAAAAAACTTGGTTATCGGGTCTTAGCTGTCTTAGGAGGTGATATGGTATTGTGCAGAATGTATTACAGTCTTAGCTCTGCTTTCAGCGGGTTTACAAAAAACTTTTATGCCGGGTTCGACACACCGGCTTTTGTATTTCTTCTTTTTTTACTGGGGACTGAAATCATTTTTTTGCTTCCGCTGTTTCTAATGTTTTTCAATCCGATATATATAATCTGTGCTATTCTGATCTTTACCGGCCGAATAATTATTTCGCTTACAAATCAAAGCGGAATAATAAATAATCTGCTTCTGCACCCTTTTCAGATGATCATGTTTTTTGTAATCGGCATTAATTCTGTATACGCAAGACACACAAAGAGGACTTTATGGAGAGGCAGAAAATATTAAACAATATTGATCCTTTTTTGATTATCCTTTTAATATACATTGTTGGATTAGTAGGTCATTTAAGTCTTCTGACTCTTCCATGGATGATCAAGCTTACTCCATTTACACTTTTATTGACCGGATTTCTTGTAATTATTTCGCTAAAACCCGGGAGAAATCCCCGATTAATCTTTTGGTGTACAGGAGTTTTTATATTAACATTTCTTATGGAGATAGCAGGAGTATATTCCGGTTACATTTTTGGCAATTATCAGTATGGTAATGTCCTTGGTCTTAAGCTGCTCGGAGTCCCTTTTGTAATAGGCTTTAACTGGATGCTAATACTTTTGGGCTGCATAATAATATCGCGTAGAATATTTTCAGACACACTTAACAGAGCTATACTTACAGCTTTAATTGCAGTTATATTTGACCTTGTGATGGAGCCTGTAGCCATAAGGCTCAGCTACTGGCAATGGATAGATGGGTCAGTACCTCTGCAGAACTACCTTGCATGGGGGATTTTTGCCTTTGCTTCAAGCCTTGCTTTCGATAAGTTAGAAGTTAAAGCCGGCAGCTCATATATACCAGCCAGGTATTTGATTGTTCAATTTATATTTTTTCTTTGTTTGAATATTTTTGGATTAAATTAAGAAATTGGTGTCTTGATATGGGTTTAATAATAGCTTTATCAATTTTCATTCTTTGGATTACAAATCTTTATTACAGTCTTTCTTATTCAGAGCCCGGAATAGTCTCATTTTCAATGTACCTGCATATGCTGCTTCAGGCTTATCTATATACCGGTCTTTTTATTACTGCTCATGATGCAATGCATGGAACTGTTTCCAGGAACAGGAAATTAAATGACCTTACCGGACAAATATCTTTATTTCTGTTTGCCGGAATGTCATTTAGATATCTCAGGAAGAACCACTTCAAGCATCACGCAAACCCGGGTGAAACGGATGATCCTGATTTCAATACCAATACACAAAACTTTTTTAAATGGTGGATATCGTTTCTACTTGAATACCTGACATGGAAACAGCTTTTAATAATGGCTGTTTTATTCAATATCCTTAAGGTATGGTTCAATGAGTCCTATCTAATTATCTATTGGGTTATTCCTGCTTTTATTTCAACTCTCCAGCTTTTTTACTTCGGCACATATCTGCCTCACCGGTATCCGCATAAAAATGAAATGCTGCCGCATAATTCAAGGAGTCAGAAGAAGAATCATCTTTGGGCTATGCTAAGCTGTTACTTTTTCGGCTATCATTTTGAGCACCATGAGTCACCCCGTACCCCCTGGTGGCGGCTTTACAAGTTAAAGAATTAACAAGTATGTTAAAATAATCGGGATACAAGATAAGAAGGATTTTGGTGTCTGAATGTAATACAACATAATGGGAAATACTTTTTAAATTAAAGGTTTTTAGTTCTGATCCTGTTTTTTTGAATAACTGCCAAATAATTCATCAACTTTTTTAGATCTGTAATTAAATATTTCTTCAAGTTTTCTACGCACAATTATTGCATGAGCAATATTGCCGAAGAAACCAAATGGGAGCCCATAGTGTACCAGGTCAATCATTTCAATAATTCCCTGTGAAACTTCCTTAATATAATGCTTATGGTGCCAGAAGCCATAAGGGCCAAGGCGCTGTTCATCAACAAAATAGTTTGGGGCCTGGACGTGAGTGATTTCAGTAACCCAGCGGACCGGAATATTAAACAAGGGGCGCACGGTATAAATAATTATCATACCCGGGTAAATTTTCTGACTATCTATATCGGAAATAATATCAAAACCCATATAATCAGGTGTTATCTTTTTCAGATTTGCCGGAAATGAGAAAAAATCCCAGGCCTCATTAAGGCTGACTGGAATTTTCTGAACTCTTTTTAGTGTATATAGTTTCATTGATAATTATTGCTGTAATTCTTTTTATGATTCAGCTCTTAATTCAAATCTGCATTGTAATTATCATTAATATAATCATTTTGGTGTAATAATTTTGATCCTTAAATTTTAAAAATAACTCCCGATAATTCAGTTGAAAATAATTAATTATCAGAGAAGAAATAACATGTTTTACGAAGATGAATTAACAAACAAGTACAGATTATTTAAGATTGTTGAAGGGGAAGAGATCTTTCTTGAAGAACATAAATCATTGGGGTGGGCTTCAGCTTTAGCTCACAAAACATATGATGAAAGCAGGCTGAATGAACCTCAGGTAAAGAAGATAATAGTAAAAGATCTGACAGGCAGAACTCTGAAGATTGTCGATAGGGTGTAAGGCTTTATTATCTAACAAAATGCGTATTTAATTTATGCGCATTTTGTTAGATAACTGTAAGACCTAACATTTTCAGCTCTTTTTTTTCTCTATCAGCTATCAAATTTCCGAGTTAACATTCACTTCACTTGTCAGAGATTTTGCCAGAAGAGAAACCGCATAGTTTTTTATAAAGTTTATCACATCGAGATAATCATCCAAGTCGATCGGTTTAATCATATAATATTTAATATTATATCTGCCGTTTGTAAAGACATCATCATCAATATCAGCACTTGTAAGAATAACAACAGGTATTTTGCTTAAGATCTTATCGGTACTGATCTCTTCAAGAATTTCCTTGCCAGAGCGTTTAGGCAGGTTAAGATCCAGGATAATCAGATCAGGACCTAAAAAATCATCTGATGAAGCCTTACTATACAAGTATTCCAGCGCATCCTCTCCATTTGTTATTACTTCTAAACAGATAGGACCGTTTTCTTCCAGCATTGTTTCTTTAAGCAGAAGAATATCACCGGGATTATCTTCAACGAGCAAAACTTTGCAAATATTATTTTCCTTCATATCACTATAAAACTTTGACCCCTTACAAAAACAAATATCAATTAATTACAGAATAATGTAAAAGAAAAACTGAATAAACACTGGCTGTTTTGATATCAATTATACTTTTACTTTTCAGTGATTGGTAAATATTAAAAAAATAACATGTAAAAGCAACATAGAAAACAGAAAGTATTTTATGGAAAATTGTTTATCATTAAATGCATTATTTAGGTCACAAGGCTGTTTTTTTTGATTTTTTCTACTTAAGTTTCCTGAAAAATCATGAGTCTCTATTAACAAAAGGCTGAAAAGCAATGGAATTTAACATAAATGCACACCTTCAAGGCAGTATTGTCAAAGATGAGGAAAAATTTATTTCCCGGGAAGCTGTTGATGATTTCAGATCTTTAGCCGATTTCTCCCCGGCCCCGACTATTTTATCAAATGACGGAAAAATTATCTATGCTAATTCATCTGCAGCAAAACTTTTTGGATATGAAGAGCCTCATGAACTTCCTGGAAAGGATTATATTATATTATATCATCCTGATCATCGCGATAGCATATCCTCAAAAATTTCTCTTACCAATGGCAGTTTAAGTGGAATAGTTTCAGAAGAAAGAATAAACCGAGCTGACGGGAAAAATATGACAGTTTCTGTAGCACTAAGGAATATCCCATTTAAGGGAAAAGGTGCATTGCTGTCTGTCTTTTATGATATAAGCGAATACAAAATAAATGAAAAAGAGCTCAGAAGCAGCCAGGAGCACTACAGATCACTTATTTCAAAATTGCCCGATTATGTATTCATTCAGGTTGAGGGTAAGATTGTGTATGTAAATGAAGCTATGTTAAAGGCAGGCGGTTATGAACCTGAAGATATGCTGCAAAAGCCAGTGTTTAATTTTATTGATGAAAAATATCACAGGTTTGTTATAGAGGCAATTAACAGAAGACTTTCAGGATATGACAGCGAGCCTATAGAAATTGAGATTATTCTTAAGTCGGGCAAAAGAAGAACAGTTTTAACTAAGGGTGAACTGATAAGATATGAAAACAAAAATGCGCTTTTAATTGTAAGCGTAGACATCACACAAAGAAGAAGAGCCGAGGAACAACTTAAGGCTTATGCCAGAGAGCTCAGGAAAAGTAAGGAACTGCTTGAAGAAAAAGCTGAACAATTATCCCGATCTGAAAATGAATTAAAGAATATAAATGCCAGCAAAGATAAATTCTTCTCCATAATAGCTCATGATCTTAAAGGACCATTTAATGGACTGTTAGGATTTTCAAATTTCCTAGCAAACGACATTGATACACTTGAAAAAGAGGAAATTCAGCAGTTTGCTTCAGATATAAACGATTCAGCCCAAAGCATCTTTAATCTCCTTAACAATCTGCTTGAGTGGGCAAGGGTGCAGACCGAATCTAATTACTGCAAGCCAGAAGAGTTAACTCTCGTGTTTGAAATCAATCATATAATAAATATATTAAGAAATAATATCGAACAAAAGTCGATAAGCCTGAATGTCGATATAGATGCAAACATAAGGGTACTGGCTGACAAGCAAATGCTCAGATCAGTTATACAGAATTTGGCCGCTAACGCTGTAAAATTTACTAATCCTGGCGGAAATATAACAATCACGGCTCAGAATTCTGAAGATTACGTTCAGGTTTCCGTCAGTGATACCGGCATAGGAATAAATGAACAGGTATTGGCAAAACTGTTTAAGATAGGTGAAAATATTTCGACTGAAGGCACAAACAGAGAAAAAGGCACAGGTCTGGGACTAATACTTTCCAAAGAATTTGTAGAAAAAAACGGCGGAAAGATATCAGCAAAAAGCCGGGAAGGCGCTGGTTCAGTCTTTAGTTTTACACTGCCGGCAGCAGCAGCATCTCTCCGGAGCTAAAAACAGAATATATTTGCAATGAATAAAGTGGTTTTAATTATTATTCCTACTTTACTTCTGTTTTCCCTGTAAGTATATCCTCTGCACGTATTACCTTTGCATAAACGCTGCCTATTGCTGCAAGAAATGCATTATGAACATTTTCTGCTGGAACTGACTTACCGTTAAATGTCAATGTTCTTGTTGCGCATGCATCGCCGACCAGTATACAGTTAAATCCATGATCAAATGCTGCACGTGTAGTTGCATCAATACACATATGAGTCATCATACCTGTAATTACCAGTGTATCTATTGAATTTGTCTTCAGATAATCCATTAAACCGGTATTCCTGAAACTATTGGGGAAATTTTTCCTGATTATAAGCTCATTTTCCAGAGGTTTTACACATTCGTTTATTTCCACACCAGTTGTCCCAGGAATAAAAAACGTAGCGCCGGGACGATTTGAGAAGTGCTGCACGTGGATAACCGGTACAGAGTTCTCACGGCAGATGGATAAGATCTGTTTAGCCCTTAATCCGGCTTCAATGCTGCCTTCGAGCTCCATTTTCCCGCCCGGGAAATAGTCATTTTGAATATCAATTATAAGCAAAGCTGAATTCATAGAACCTCATTAGTAAAATTAAAGAATACCCCTGACCTATGGGCTATCGACTCTAAAGAACAACTTAAAAAAAAAGAACCAAATTCCTGAATCACAAATTCATAAAGAATCAATTCACAAGGAATATAATTCATGAGAATAAAATTCATGAAGAACTAAATCCATGAAGAACTAAATTCATGAAGAATGGAATCCATGTTGAACTAAATTCATGAAGATCAAATATATCATGAATTCAATATATAATGAATTCAATTTGCCAAGGATTCAATTAACCACGATTAAATTCACCAAGAATCAAAATATCAAAGAATCAA
>JBLNEL010000369.1:0-7237 GCA_050262615.1 Bacillota bacterium | reverse complement strand
ACTTCAAATCCTGAGGAATATGCGAAATTGAAGCTCCCTGATAAATTTTCACATTGTTGCCAATTCTTGCACCATCATATACTACTGCATGTGGCCCAATAAACACATCATTACCTATCTCAACATCATCATGTACTATTACATATGGTCCTATAGTTATGTTATCACAAAGTCTTGCTTTGGGACTAACTATCGCGGTCGGGTGAATGTTATTCATATTCTTTCTTTATAAATTAGTTAAATAATCTTTGATCCTTAAGTATTCTCACTATTGACTTAAAATAAAGCAGCAAAGAGAATAGTGAGAACTTAAGAAGTTTTACATTTCAAAACTACAATTTTTTTTATTTTTCTGCCGATTCATTTTTGTCGACAATAGCAGCCATAAACTCAGCTTCTGTTGTAAGATTTCCATCCACATATGCCTTGGCAGAAAGTATAGCTGTTTTGCTTCTTTTATTTATTAATTCAACTTCCATTACAAGCTGATCGCCAGGTTTAACCGGCTTACGGAACTTAACATTATTTATCTGCATAAACATTACAAGCTTCTTCGATGGATCAGGAAATGAATTAAGTAATAAAATTCCGCCTGTCTGAGCCATCGCCTCTAAAATAAGAACACCTGGCATGATTGGCTGACCAGGAAAATGTCCTGGAAAAAAGGGCTCATTTATTGTAACAGACTTTACACCAACTACTTTTTTGTCAAAGTCGAGGTGCACAATCTTGTCAACCAGAAGAAATGGATAACGATGAGGCAAAATCCTTAAGATTGCATCTGTATCAAAAACCACACCTTCGGTCTTAACAAACTGATATTTCTTTACAAGTTTTTTCTGCTGGTATAACTTCCTGACCTGTTTGGCAAATTCAACATTCGCTTTGTGCCCGGGCCTTGCAGCCAAAATCTGCGCCTTGATTGGTGCACCAATAAGTGCAAGATCACCTAGCATATCCAGAAGTTTATGCCTTACCGGCTCATTTCTGAATCTTAAGGTTTTATCATTTAGAAATCCTGTACTTCCGATAGTAATTTTTCCTTCAAGACCGATTTTCTGAGATAACTCTTCTAATTCGCCGTCTTCCATTTTTTTATCAACTATTACAACCGCATTATCAAGATTCCCGCCTTTTATAAGTCCACGGTTAGCCAGCATCTCGATTTCACTTAAGAAACTAAATGTCCTGGCAGGAGCAAACTCCGAAACGAATTCCTTCTCCAGATCAAAAAGTCCGCTGTGCTGACTCCCTAAGGCAGGATTCTGATAGTCTACCATTACAGTAACTCTGAAATTATCCAACGGAAGAGCAACAATATCGGTCTGCCCTTCTTCATTATGGTATTGAACAGTCTCATCAATGATCAGATAATCCTTTGGCGCTTCCTGCTGAAGAAAACCGGCTTCAAGAAGTATATCGACATAAGGCATTGCACTTCCATCACCAATCGGAGGTTCAATGCCATCCAGTTCAATTATAATATTATCTATCTGTAAACCAACTATTGCTGCTAAAACGTGTTCGACAGTATGAACCTTATCTTCACCTATACCTATTGTTGTTCCTCTTGAAATATCAATAACGTTTTCAGCAATTGCAGGTATTTCAGGGTTGCCTCCAAGATCTGTCCTTACAAACCGGATCCCGTAATTCTCTGCCGCTGGCTTAAATGTCATTTTACAACAAGTACCTGTATGAAGACCCCTTCCGGATAATGAAACATCTTTTGCAATTGTCCTTTGTCGCTCTAGCATCAATAATTTCCCCTTTCAATCATTTTATTTAATTTCTCCTGTAATTCTTTTAGCTGCTTTTCAAGCTCTTTTACCTTTTCGGCTTGTTCAGGAAGATTCCTTATATGAGCTTCGAGCCTGAGTGCATGCCTGTGTTCTTTTGCCGGTGAACCAAAATATGTTCCCGGTTTAACCAGGCTTTTTGAAACACCCGACTGAGCTGCAATAATTACACGGTCTGCAATCTCTACATGCCCAGATATCCCAACCTGACCTGCAAATATACAATTTTTTCCAACTTTTGTGCTGCCGGAAATACCACTTTGTGCAGAAATTGCTGTATTTTCTCCAACAACAACATTATGAGCAATCTGTACAAGATTATCGATCTTTGTACCTTTTTTTACAATTGTCTGCCCGATCGAAGCCCTGTCAATACATACATTTGCGCCCAGCTCTACATCGTCTTCAATAATAACTATTCCAATTTGTGGTATTTTCTGATAAACACCAGCTGAATCGGGACTGTAGCCAAAACCATCTGACCCTATGACTGTACCTGGATGAATGATAATTCTCTTACCAAGTCTGCAGTTTTCCCTGACACTTACATTTGGATATATAAGGCAGTCATCACCAATTTCGACATTTTCCATTATTACTGTATTATGGTAAATTTTTACATTATTGCCTATTCGGCATCCGGAGGAAATAACAACATTCCTGCCAATTGCACAATTACTGCCAATTACTGCTGTTTTATCTATAAATGCTGTTTCGTCTACACCAGTGAGAGTTACTTTAGGTCTGAAGAAATGATTAATAACTTTCAGCAGCGCTGTATTTGGACTATTTACTTCAATATAAGTTATATCATCCCTGTCCTTTTTGAATCCTGGTCGTACCAGAATAGCGGAAGCTTTTGTTGTCAGGAAATATTTTTCGTAGGCTGGAAGATAAAGGAATGTTAAGTCGCCCGCCTGGGCTTCTTCAATTTTTGCTATGTTTTCTATAAAAACATTTTCATCACCGCTAAGTATGCCGCCGACTAGGTCGGCGACTTCTGTTATTTTTACTTTCATTAAGCATTATTTAAGTTTATCAAGAACAAGATTGGTTATATCATATTTATCTTTGGCATAAAGAAAAAGAATATCACCGCTTCTGTCAAACACGAAATCAAAGTCCTGTTCTTCTGCAACTTTCTTTATTGCATCAAAGACCCGGTTTTGAATCGGTTTCATCAGTTCATCCTGCTTCTGAAAAAGTTCACCATTTGTGCCAAACTTCTTCTGACGGTAATCATTCATCTTCTCTTCAAGTTTTACCAGCTCAGCCTCGGTTTCGGCCCTCGTCTGGTCACTCATTATAAGCTTACGTTTTTCATAATCGTCATACTTGTCTTTCCAGTCTTTCTCCAGTTTGTTAAGCTCTGTTTGCCAGTCCTTGATCATAGCATCAAGCTTCTGCTGCGCGTCCTGTGCGTCTGGAAGTTTATCCATTATAGTATCGGAATCCACATAGCCTATTTTAAGCTGTGCGTTGACCAGACTTGTAACGCCAAAGAACAGGATAGAAGCGATTATTAAAGAATATTTTTTCATGGTAAACCCAGAAATATTAATTAAATATTATTTTCCTCTTTTTAACTTATCGAGTACTTTAAATGTTATATCGTAAGCTGTATCTGCATATAATAGGATTGCATCACCGGTCTTGTCAAAAACAAATGTCATAGCTTCATCTTTAGCTACATCCTGAATGCCTTTTAAGATCCTCTCTTTAACTGGTCCAAAGAGCTCTTCGTTCTTTTTGATCAACTCACCATTCTGACCGAATTTCTGCTGCTTGAAACCTTCGAGTTCCTGCTGCTTTGAAACAATTGCCTGTTCGGTTTCTTTCCTTCTGTCAGCTTTCATTGTACCCTGCTGTTTCTGATAATCAGCATACATCTGCTGTAACTGCGCTGTAATACTGTCTGCCTGCGCATAATATCTTTTTGTAAGCTCATCTAACTGCCCCTGTGCTCTGATTGCTTCAGGTAAAGCTTTTAATATTGTCTGTGAGTCAATAAAACCGATTTTTTGCTGCTGAGCCTGTGCATACAGACTTAAAGTTCCAAAAGCTACAATGGCAACCATTAAAAGAAATTTTTTCACGTTCTTCACCTCTATATTATTTTGTTGTTAAAAGCTTCCGCTAAATTATCTTCCTGTATTTTCGAATCTAAACCTTAAAACCCTCTGCCGAATTGAAAATGGAACAACCAGGCAGGATCGTTTCCGCTAACACTCTTTCTGTCAAAACCATAACCAAAATCAAAACCAATTAAACCGATCGGATTTATCATCAGTCTTGCACCTATACCAACCGAACGCTTTAAGTCAAATAGATTAGCATCCTGACTTATTCCATGAAATACATTGCCTGCTTCAGCAAAAGCAAGAACATAGATTGGGATCGGCTCTAAGGCAAGAGCAGCCCTTAATTCTGCAGTATATCTGACTAAAACATTACCGCCAAGAGGTGTTGTACCTGAATGCGGTCCTACAAGATTATCATCATATCCTCTTAAAGGTGTCGTCGGAAGTCCGGTGCTTAAACCTGCACCACCCATAAAAAATCTTTCAACCGGGTTTATTTTAGACTTTGTTTGACTATCAAGTTCCTCCAGATACCCCAGATCAGCTACAGTATAAAGAGCAACACGGTTTGTATTAAAAAGTCTCTTATACCATTCAGCCTTGAATTGCAGTTTGTAGAAGTTCAAATCTCCCGGGAGTATTGCTCCGCCAGAGATCTGAGCATCTAAAGCAATATTTGATCCCTTTGATGGGAAAATTGGATTATCTATGTCTTTTCTGCTTATCGTCATACCCAAGGTGTACTGCTGTGATTTTCCACGGGCATATAAATAATAATTACTGTAATCAGATGGGAAATTAACATCATTGTTCTGATACCTGAAAAAACCTAATACGTTAAAATAATGATCCGGCCATGTTAACCGTCTTCCTAAACGCACAGTAGCACCGAACTGTGATAAATCGTAATAATAACTTTGTCTTGTATCAAAGAATTCAAAACCTAAAAGTGTCGGTGTGTCCATTAACCACGGCTCTGTAAATCCAAGAGTAAAAGTCCTATAGTAATTGCCTACACCAAACTGCCAGTTGAAATCCAGAATCTGCCCGCCGCCTAAAGAAAATGGATGATCAATTGCAAAGTTCCTGAGCGTAACACCAACTGATCCGCTCATGCCAAAACTACCACTGTAGCCAACAGATGCATTAAGATAATCGCTTGACTTTTCTTCAACTGTATATGTAACGTTTACAGTACTGTCATTTGCCGGGAAATAATTCGCGCCGTCTTTATACAATTTTTCAACATTAAAAAACTGAAGATTAGCTAATTGCTGAAGACTTGTATATAACGCACTGCGGCTGAAATAATCATTTGGGATAGTATAAAGCTCTCTTCTGATTACCTTATCTTTTGTCTTGTCGTTCCCCTGAATATCTACTTTGCCAATTTTGAACTGATTATTCTCAGTAACTCTTATGTTAATATCAACTGAATCGTTTGCAACTTTTGTCTCAACTGCCTGAAGGTTTGACATCAGATATCCCATGTCTTTATAAAGACCATCTACGTCAGTTTGCTTTTCATTGCCATGGAGATTCTGCATAAACTTCTCATAGTTGTATACATCTCCTGCCCCGAAGCCCAGCCTCTCGTTTAATATCGCATCTTTAAATACAGTGTTACCTTCCCAGGTTATGTTTCTGATTTTGTACTGCGGACCTTCGTAAACACTCATAACAATTTGAACATCTTTTTTATCATTTGTATATATGAGTGAATCAGAGAGAAGATCAAAATCCCTGTAACCATTTTTTTTATAAAAATCTGCAAGGGCCTTTTTATCTTCTTCATACTTTGTTCTGTTTAATTTTGCCCCATTCCAGAACTTCCACCACACTTTTTCAGAAGTTTCATTCAGTGCACCTTTAAGATCTCCTTGCGAAAAGTGCTCATTACCAACAAAGGTTATTTTTCTGACTGTAACTTTATCCCCTTCATGAATTTTATACTTAATAAGGATTCTGTCTCTTACTTTGCTAAGAAAATTGACAGAATTCTCCTTTATATTATAATTAGTAGAATATTCATCCGAATAATCAGCCGTGTTACGCCAGGTAACCTTGACTTCATCACCTATACTATCAGCTTCAACAAAGGTATACTTAAGAGGTTCAACAGTGGCATTGAGCAAACCCTCTTCCTCATAAAGACCCAAAATCTTAGTCTTTGCATTCATGATATCCTGAGGCTTAAGTATCTGTCCGCGCACAAAATTGATCTTACCCTCAATATCCTTTTCACTTACTTCATCACTTCCTTCAATTACAACTTTTTCCACACGAGGATATTCTTTGACTTTTATAAGCAGAAATATCCCTCTGTCAATCTGCTTGTCAATTAAAAGCTGAACATCAGAAAATATGTTCAGTGACCAAAGCTGCCTGATGGCATTTATTGTCTGGTCGCTCGGAACATCGATTTCATCACCAACCTTTAGGCCACTGTTTGCAATGATTGTCGTTGCATCGGCTGATTTGTTACCTTCGACAGAAATTCCAAGAATCTTATACTGATTCTTTACCATCTGTGCGGATGTTATTGAGGTAATTGTAAGAGATAGAATAATAGAGAAATAAGCAAATAACTTATTATGACAAATTTTGAGCATTCGATAAACCTTCTAAATTCTTCGATATTTGTTCACTTACCAGACCAAACCTTCTTTCCCTTTTTTGATAATCGGTAATAGCTTCATATAGATGTTTACGGGAAAACTCCGGCCATAAAACATCAGAGATGAATATTTCAGAATAAGCAATTTGCCATAACAGGAAATTACTTATGCGAAATTCGCCGCCGCTTCGAATTAAGAGGTCTGGATCAGGCATATTTCCGGTTGTAAGATGTTTTGATAATAGTGAGTCGTTTATTTCCTCAGTTTTTATCTTTCCATCTTTTACTAACTCTGCAATCTGCTTTACTGCATTAATTATCTCCCATCTGCCGCTGTAGCTCAATGCAAGATTAAGCGTCATCGACTGGTTGTTTGCAGTCTTTTTAATTGCTTCGTTTAATTCATTCTGTACAATGCCAGGAAGAGAATCCTGATTTCCGATTGTAGTCAACCTGATGCCGTTTGCATGGAGCTCGTTTGTCTCACTTTGCAGACTCTTGACTATCAATCTCATTAGAGTTGTGACTTCATCTTTGGGTCTTTTCCAGTTTTCAGTGGAAAAGGTGTAGAGAGTTAAGTATTTTACTCCCAGTCCGACACATGCTTTAACAATGTCTCTTACGGTCTCAACACCCTGCTTGTGTCCGGCGGCTCTTGGCAAACCCCTTTGACGTGCCCACCTGCCATTGCCATCCATAATTATAGCAATATGAACCGGTATATCACCTGACTTTTTAAG
>JBLNEL010000368.1:0-8745 GCA_050262615.1 Bacillota bacterium | reverse complement strand
TTAGTATTACACCATTTGACTGAAGCTGGTAGATATAGATTCCTGATGAGAGGTTTTGTGCATTGAACCTTGTCGAGTAATTGCCTGACCTCATTGTTTCATTTACCAGTGTTGCCACTTCTTTTCCTAAGATGTCATAAACCTTAAGTGATACAAATCCATCCTTTGCGACTGAGAATTTGATCTCTGTAGACGGGTTAAACGGATTCGGATAGTTCTGTTCGAGCCTATAGCTTTCTACTGTAAGATTGTTCTCACGTTTTACTTCAGAAATTTTTGGATTTGTGTATTTCTGAACTATAGGATATGTACTCTGACCAAATGCTGATAATATGGCTGTTTTTCCATCCAGACTAAAGTCAATGCCTCTGTTTCTTTCGTCAGTGCTTCCAGGTGTGGTAAACTGCCAGGCAAGGCTGTCTTTTATTACATAAGGCTTCTTTGAAACATCAACACCATAATAGGTTCCGGGAGTAGCCTTTGGATAGAAAAGATCAGGAATTGTCGGGTCATTTTGCGGTTTATCGTTAAATGAGCCGGCACTTACATATAACCATTTGTTTACCGGGTTGAAACTGCTGCCTTCTATCTTCCAGCCCTTGAAAGCTGTGTCAACTAATACATATGGTTCGAATTCTGAACCTCTATGATAAACATATGTACAGCTTGCTGTAAACCTATGGGCATAGATTGTGTTACCATCTTCGCTAACGTCCAAAACCCTGCCGATATCTTTTAATGTGTCAACTGCATTACCCTGGAATGTCATATCAGGATTAAGCACAGCAATAGGGAATCCTCCAAGCGTATGGCTGACAAATATATTACCATTTTTATCAACTGCCGGTTTTGTCAATGCTGCAACACTTGAATAGGTCGCAAGTCCTGCACCGGTTTTGTAATCGAAACGATAAAGGTCCCATCCGCTTGCGAGTATGATATTTCCTTTCTCATCTCTTACGATTCCGGTATTTGAACCTGCATGACTAAGAATAGGCAAAACTTTATTACCTATTTTACAAGCCTTGATCGGAGAGAACGATGCTGGTGAGCCATCGGCCTTAAATACATAGATAGGTCTTGTCTGGAAGTACTTATTGCTGTCCGGCACGAATACACTGTCAGTAGAATATGGCTTATAAGCGGCAACCCAGAATTTGCCTTCAGGATCAATTGTAGCTCCATGTCCCCCGGTATTAGCTTTCAGAGTATCTATGGCGGGATTGCCAAACGCGACTTTTGTCCACTGCGAGTAATTATACGCAGAAAACAGAACAAGAAGTGTGAAAATAAATAATAACCTTTTGATCATAACGCCTCCTTAGTTTTAAAGATGGAACATTAAAAACCTAAAAAGAACTATAATCTCTATCCGGTACATTTATTTCAGGAAAGCTATTAAATTTTAAATTAATATGCTATAGTTTTAAATATTAAAGTTAAAATTAATTTAGCAGCTGGAAAGTATCTGGTGAAATGAGGCGGATTGTTTTATTTGCAGCCGGTATTTTGAGGCATGGTAAGATTTAATGTCAATTATAAAAAAGCAAAAGCCGCTGATTCGCGGCTTTTACTTTCATTGAATTCTTTTTTAGAATTACTTCAGAAGAGTCATCTTATGGCTAAGTGTAACGCCATTAGCTGATAACTGATAAATATAAATGCCAGATGTTAAGTTCTGAGCATTAAATGAAGCAGTATAGCTGCCTGAGTTAAGGCTTTCGCTGACTAATGTAGCTACTTCTTTACCAAGCATATCATAAACTTTAAGAGTAACAAATCCAGCCTTAGCAACTGAGAATTTGATCTCTGTTGAAGGGTTGAAAGGATTTGGATAGTTCTGTGAAAGTGTATAATCGTTAACTACAGTATTTTCTTCTTTCTTAACGCCAGTAGGCATAACTAACTTATCGGTTGTATATTTCTGAACGATTGGATATGAACTCTGACCAAATGCAGATAATATGGCTGTTTTGCCATCTTTACTGAAAGCAATACCTCTGTTTCTTTCATCTGAACTGCCAGGAGTTGTGAATGCCCACTTCAAGCTGTCAAGAACCTTGTAAGGCTTCTTTGAAACGTCTATACCATAATATGTTCCAGTAGTTGCCTGAGGATAGAAAAGCCCTGGAATTGTAGGGTCAGTCTGTGGCTTATCGTTGAATGATCCTGCACTTACATAATATAATTTATTGACAGGGTTGAAATTACTTCCTTCAGTCTTAAAACCTTTGAAAGCTGTATCTACTAAAACATAAGGTTCGAATTCTGAACCTCTGTGATAAACATATGTACAGCTAGCAGTATATCTAGGAGCATAGATAGTATTACCATCAGCGCTTACATCAATAGTTCTGCCAATATCTTTTAAGGTATCAACAGCATTGCCGCTGAAAGTTAAATCAGGATTTAATATCTTGATTGGATAGCCGCCTAAGGTATGACCAACATAAATATTTCCATTAGCATCAACAGCAGGTTTTGTCAGACCAGCATTGTCTGAATAATGTCCAAGACCATCGCCTGTCTTATAATCTAATTTGAATACTTCATAACCCTGAACAAAAACGATATTTCCTTTTTCATCAAGTGTAATACCGGTATTTGCAGAGCTGTTTAACGGCAGAGTCTTTATTCCAGTGCCTTTATAAGCCTTTACCGGAGAAAATGAAGCTGGTGTACCATTTGCGTTAAATACATAAATAGGTCTTACATAAAAATATTTATTGCTGTCTGCAATAAAAACGCTATCAGTGAAATAAGGCTTATAAGCAGCAACCCAGATCTTACCATCAGGATCAATAGCAGCGCCATGACCGCCAGTGTTACCCTTTAAGGTATCGATAGCTGGATTACCAAAGGAAACCTTTGTCCACTGAGAATAACTTAAGCTAGAAAAAGCTGCTAATAATACAGCCACTAACAGAAACCGTTTAATCATAACTCACTCCTTTTTATTTTTTTAGAACCTACAAAAAGTAACAAAAAGATAACAACTATCAAATAAGGTTAAAAAGAAACTTTTTTAAATAATTTTTCTTGACATTGATTTAAAAAAGATTAGAAAAAGAACTATGATTTTCAGAGTACGGAAATTTTCAGTTCCGCACTCTGAAGCATTTTTTTATTATAAAGCTAATCCGTAATACGGAGCACCTTTCTTAAACATATATGCCTTAAAGAGCTTCTGATCGAAGATCTTATCTGTTTCTGAAGCAACCTTTTCACGTGAGTAATAGAGGTATGGTTCGTTATTACCCCATGCCATTGCTGAGAATTTCGGCAGCAGAACGCCTTTAAGCAGCGGCTGAATGTTATTCAGATCGCTTGATTTCACAACCAATATAACTGCGTCGTCATCTGTTCCGACATAAAGATCGCCATCTTCGCTAAAGGTAAGTCCAAGGACTTTTTTGCCAGGATACTTAGCTGCAAAGTCAACAACAAGTTCAGCCTGTGCAGGATCAATTTCCTGGTTTGTGATCTTATAACGCCATATGCCTTCTTTACCATCCTTTGTACCGCCGAGATAAAGATAAAGCGTGCCCTGAGCATTAAACACTCTGACAGCATTTATCGAAGCTGACGATGTAGAGAAGTTTGCATATTGTTTAATTGTTTTATCAGATTTTACTCTGAAGATATTTGTACCTGAACCTGCAGCCCAGATATTTCCCTGAGGATCGAGATCCAGGTCATTAAGTGCGCCTAAGCTTGATGAGAATGTAACCCATGCAGCAGGAGCAGCGCCCGGATTTACCTTAAAGATTGCATTTCTTTTGAAGACTGTTAAAAGCTGTCCTGTAGCTCCAAATGGTCCGTATGCGAATTTCATACCTGACCATGAAGTCTCAACGCCCTTAGGTGCATAGTCTGTCATTGTGCCGTTTTTAGCAATCTTTTTAACACCAACACCAACGCCGCTCAGAGTTAAAGAAACATAGAGGTTACCATCTTTATCGAAAGTAATTGCTCTTGGTTCTTCCTGGAAAGAATAAGACTTATATGTTGACATGATCTCTTTCAATTTATAGGTCTTAGCTTCACTTGTAGCGCTGCTTGTTCTAGTAAAAACTCTGACTCCAATACCATCTTTTGGTAAGTTTGGAGCTTTCAATCTGATTTGAGTTGGATTTATATCGATAATTGAAGCCTTTACATTATCGAAATAAACAACTGCAGTATCCGTCGGGGTCAGGAAATTCTGTCCTGTAATTGTAATTTCATCATATCCTGCCCAGGCGCTGTCGGCCGGAGTTATTGCTGTCACTACAGGAGTAGCAGTGCCTTTATCCTTGTAGACGTCATACAATACCGGAGCCGGATCCTTAGCACAGCTGCTTAAGAGTGTAACACTCAATAAGAGGAATGCCAGAAATCTAAAACTGGTTTTTATGTAAATATTTCTTTTCATTTTTTTACCATTATTTAACTATAAAATCTTGGTTATTTGTGGACTTACAATGTGAAATTCACAGCTATGCGGTGAATACTATCGAATACTCCAAAAGGTGTATAGCTGTAATCAACGCCTAAAGAGTAGCTCTTATAGGATTGTTTAAGGCCAACGCCCAGGGAATAGCTTCTTTCATCAGCAGGAGCATCAAATCCGGCTCTTAAAGAAAGAGTATTCATAAAAGTATATTCAGCGCCTACAAGAATCTGTTCCGGATAATCTCTGTAATGAGCTGCATCAACTGAGACTAAGAACGAATGCATATTCTTATCAAGTCCAGTCAGATCCATAGCATCCATAGATAAACCAACCTTAAAGGTAAGCGGGAGCTGGAAGTTTTCTTTCTCGAATCTGATTTCCTTTGAGAAGTTTCTGACAGTCATACCGAAGTTAAGGCTCTTGAAGCCGGTCTTATAGAGAACACCGAAATCGAAGGCCATTACGTCGCGGACATTATTCTGTCTGGCTGTCTCGGCTTCTGAATACTTTGTATAAGCAGCACCAAGAGACTGCTTAGCATACTTAATGCTGCCGCCTACAGCAAATTTATCAGAAAGCGCGTTAGCATATGTAAATCCAAAGGTAAATGCATATGGTCTGAATGTACCGATATCCATATAACCTTTTTCATTGTTAAATCTGATGGTTTCCTGAAGGTCGCCATAATTAATATTCATGGCTGTAATTCCAAAAACACCATACCTTATATCAAACGGAGTAAATGTTGCAGCTCCGTACAAGTACTTAATATCTGCTATCCATGTCATTGATCCCAGAGCAACGTTAGCAAGATTTTCGTTTCTGGCAACGCCGGCCGGGTTAAAGAAAAGCATGGCAGCATTTCCTTCGAGTGAAGTCATTGCTTCACCCAAAGCACTACCTCTTGCATCAACAACGGCGTTCATGAACTTCATACCTGTCTGGGCCAGTTTCTGCTGGTCCTGGGCAAATGAAGTTCCGGCGGCGAACGATGCAAAGATCAAACCTACTACTATATTTAATATTATTTTTTTCATTTTAATTACCTGCTTGATGATAATTATTACCTAATTACTGAGAATTTTAAGATCTTCTTTGCACCAGTATCGTTATTGACAACTACTGCAATATAGATTCCGCTTACGATAAGCTGGTTATAGTCAGTAACTGAATCCCATTTAACGTCACCGCTGCCGTCAGCATGTTCAAGAGTCTTGATCAGTTCGCCGAGTTCAGTATAGATCTTAATTGTGCAATTACCCGGTACGTCAAAGAAAGCCAGCTGGTTCTGAGCTGATTCACCGAACTTAAGCGTCTTAACGTCAGCTGAAACAATGTACGGATTGGGAACTACCCTGATCTGATCCATTGATGTGCCGGCAGGACGTTTAAGCGAAGCGCGGTCGAATGTTTGTGTATAATATCTGCTGCTCTTCAGAGAATGCGGCGGGATGTTTAATGCCGGATCTCCAGGGTATTCATCACCAACCGATACTATATAATAGAAGTAGTATAATCCGCGTACCGGAGTCTGATCGATATAGCTCTTTTCATTAGGACCGGCTTTATAAAGCAGGTGGTAAGTACTGTCATATTGTCCTAAAGCTCTGTAGATCTCAAATCCTTTAACTGTCGGGTCATCATTATCCCATGAAAGTGCGATCTGGTTACCGCCTGAAGTAACTGTGAAAGATTTCGGCGGTTTTGGAGTCTGAGGTATATTCCATCCATTGGCATATGCATTCATGGCTCTTTTCCAGGTCTGCATCAATGAATCTTTTCCTGTCATTACTAATTCATTTTTTTCTTTTTCAACAGCTGCAAATGAAGGTGTGCCATAAGCATTCTTATATTTTGCACCCATTGTTACGGCAGCTTCGCGGCTGATACCTGCGGCACCTTCTACGAAAATAAGGTGTATGCTTTCGCCAGGGGCAATATCATAAGGACCATATGAATTATTTATTGAAAATCCGCCAGGAGTAGACTTCTGTGGTGGAGCTGTCTGATTAGCGAACTCCTTAAAGTTAATTACGCCGCCTGAAGCTGCTGCAGGGTGAACTGAGTAAGCATGTCTTGGATTTGAGGTCGGCCTTGTAATAAAATCAAGATATTCACTTTTCATTTTACCCATATCAAATGCTGTATTGCCTGAATAAGCACTTACGTCAGATGATTCATAGGTCGTAATTGGTAAAGATTTATTATCTGATGTGTCCTTTGTTGACTTATCAGCATGCAGAGTTAAAACACCTACAAACTGTACAGCGCCAAGTCTTCCTACCGTATCAGTAGAAGGAACATAGCCGGCTGAAGTCTTAGGATCCCAGATCGGTCCGCCTATGTTATTATAGGTAACAATCTTATCAGGGAAGAAACCATGCCAGGCGAACTGTGTTCTGAACTTTTCACCAACAGGATCTGGTAAAACACCATCGCCTCTTGCATCGAGCATAGTATTCATACCCCAGCCTGTGCCGTTACCGATAACATAACGTGTTTCCTTGCATGGAGCAAGACGCCAGTTATAATAGATATAAACGCCTTTTAATGTCTTATCAAGTTTCTTTGTGTTAGTCCCATCTGTAAATCCAGTGTTTGTAAAGGTAACATCATGAACTATAAAATTATTATAGTCCGGGTTACTGAACTGGAATATCTTTCTTTCCATTGTGAGGCCTAATAAAGTATTGACCTTGTTTACAATAACGCGGTCATAAGGCATATCAGGTTTAATATCGTCGATCTCGACGTTCTTCTGGAAAGAAGGATTACCATCGACAAGCACTAAAGGCTGGTCGAATTTGCTGTACATTTTAAGTTCTACAGGGAAGAACTCGCCGGTTCCGAGAACACGCGGACCAACATGAACCACTCTGTAAGGATAATTACCTGAAGCATCAGAAAAGTCCTGGCAGCCGATCCAGAGGCCTTTTGCAGCAGACATATCCTGGTTGCGGTAAATTGCCGGCCACTGGAGACCATCCTGCTGTTCTTTTATACGGCCTTCTTCGACTTCAGAACCGATTGCAGAGTAGAAGCTCTGCAGTGAACCGACGCTCATATGCTTGAATTCATACTGACCGAAAACTTTGCCGGTCAGTATAAATGAGAACAATATAAGCGAAACGGGTAAAAATTTATTTAAACTCTTTATCATTTTTTTTCCTCGTGTCTAAATTAGAATAATTCCAATGACAATCTTAAGCCCCAGTAAATATCCCTTGGGTTAAGGAATGCAAAGTATTCCTGGTTAGGCATATCTATATAAGAATGATTTTTCTTCCAGTTATCTTTATCTGAAGAAGAAGCTTTTTCATCCCATTTTACGTATTCGCCTGTTCTGTATTCACCAGGTTTATCATTGCCGAATACATATACACCAGCTACGCCAACGTTTGACCATGTTGGTTTCGGTTTTCCGTCATCACCTTTCGGGAAACCTTCGAAATATGATTCAGGCAGGTGCAGTGACTGCATGTAAGCATCATAGTCCTTTGAATCAGTAAAGCCTGCTACGTTGTCGATAAACTTAAAATTAAGAGCATTGTAAACATCTGCAAAAAGCTGCATGTTCAATGGACCGAACTTAAAGTTCTTAGAGATCCTTAAGTCAACATTGTAATTATCTCTCCACTGCATGTTGTTAGCGATGCCAGGAATGTTACCGCCGCCTACATATGTGAAGTAGAAACCAGATTTCCATGAAGCAAGTATGCTCAGTCTCCAGTCTTCAAGCAGATAAAGTCCGCCTAACTTTGGACCGAATTCCACTGGAGTAAACAGGTCAACGTTAGCTCTTGCATAAGGCTGAGGAATTGGTTTACTTAAGAGCTGATAGTCTGTCAATACACCCTGTTCATAGTTTCTCTGATCAGCAGGGCTCTGGTAATATCTTGCAAAACCAAATCTGCCGCTGGTAGAAACCTGGTAAGTATAGTTAATAAAGCCCTGTACCCAGTCACCGCGGTTCTTGGTGATTGTAGCTTCAAAACCTCTGTAATCAGCATATGAATTCGGCTCAGGAGTATTGTAGTCAACACTGCCGTTACGGCTGATATATTCAACACTTAATGGCTGTTCTGAGACGTCTCTGTAATAACCGGCAAGACGAACAAGGAACATATCCATAATACTCTGTTCGTAACCTAACTCGTAAGCAACAGTTTTCGGCAGCGGGTTATTAGGATCAGCTACATAGGTAACTGTATTATTATCAGAATACCTTCTTAACAGATAAAGGTTTGTCGGAGTAGGCATCTGTCTGAAATGACCATAGTTAAAGAACAACTTACTTGTTTCAGTAATCG
>JBLNEL010000367.1:0-4456 GCA_050262615.1 Bacillota bacterium | reverse complement strand
TTTATGATACAATAATTCAGTTTAGTCATCCGTTAACTTTAGACAAGTCATAGGGGGATTTGTCTGAAATAATGAAACATCTGTAAATCGTGTACGAACAATTTTGCAACTCGAAGTTGATTTTACAGCATAAATAACTTACTAACATGGCGAAATATATAATAAGTTTATATTAAAGCAACTTCATACTTATAGACTTTAACCTATTACATAGATTCTACTGAAAAACTTTGTTCCTCATTTTAAAAGGCAGGAAGTTATTTTCATTAAAATAAAATGTAGGCTTTATATTGGAAGGCTCGCTAAAAATCGAAACCAGGAAAAAGATCGTTCCTGCGCCTGAGTTTTCACCTGAATTCTCACCTGTACAGGACTACGGTCCTTCCGCGTACATCTATCAGGGTGGATCTTGTAGCTGCTGCAATTTCTTCCGCGATAGCCTGTAAGTCTTTTCCTTCTTCAGCGCTTTTCAGTACCCTTACCTTCACAAGCCTGTTAGCTTTTATCTGCTTATTCAATTCCTCAATCAGAGTCTCCGTTACCCCGTTCTTCCCGATATTAAGAATAGGGGAAAGCTGGTTTGCTTCGGCTCTCAACCTGTACAACTTTTCTTTCTCCATTGCCCTTCCTCATGTTGACAATTATAAAACTCATTCCGCCAATTATGAAACACTCATATTATTATAATTTTATTACAAAAAAATTATACGATTAATAATAAGCTTATCTGGTTCTGGAAACTGTTTGCCATTTATTCGAAACTGTGACCATTCATCCAGGTTTCTCCCTTTACTCATGAGCATCTATATCAACGTTTCCTAGCAAACTGAAAACAATCCGTTAAGCTCCCGATCTAATCTGGGAGTAAGTAAAGTGAATATGATATTGGAGGTAACTTAAGCTTTCGAATATAATGTTGGAATTCAGTTAAGTTTTCAGACAGGTTTCGGTAATTATTTAAGTTTTCATTCAGGATTCATTAAGCGTTCAGAATTCCGCATTTTATTCTTTGCACTTAACTGGCCTTGCCAATTTATTTCAGGAAGCTAATAAAGTAGAGAAAAGGAAAATAAGGATTATATGAGGACTTTTAACCGGAAATTCCCTAAATTATGGCTATTTTCCCAATATGATAAGAAACAGGACGAAGTTTTCAAATAATTTCGACACCTTTATTAGCAGTTTGGTATTCATTAAGGGTTATAAAAAAACAGAACCGGTAAACGAAACTCCTTTTCATAAGTTCTGGACGGCGACTGTAAAATGAATCCCGGCTTGCTTGATCTCATCTTATTTTCAGAAAAGAGAAAAGATTTTCTTCTGCTCCTGAAAGAAGGCCCTAAGGATATCGAAGAGATACTTGAGAAGCTTCAGGTGCCCAGAACAGCTCTTCTTCCACAGATAAAGAAGTTGAAAGAAGAAGATCTGGTAATACATGAAGAAGGAATGTACCGGCTCAGCACCATAGGGGAGATTGTTGTAGAAAAAATGCAGCCCCTGCTTGATACTCTATTAGTGTTTGAGAAAAATGAAGAATTTTGGGCCAATAGAAAGCTTGCTCCTATTCCACCCCATCTTGTAAAAAGGATAAATGAGCTTGGAGGCTATCGCCTCATAGAACCGGACCTAAGCCATACCTTTGATCTGAACCCTGAATTTGTAAAACATCTTTCCAATTCAAGCTATATCCACTTGTTTTATTCTTATTTCCATCCTCAATTTCCGGCTCTTTTTCTTAGCCTTGCAAGAAAAGGCATTGAAATTTCCCTTATTTTGAGTGAAGCTGTATATTTAAGGCTTGTAGAAGATTTTAAAGAAGAGGGAAAAGAATTCCTCAAAATGGAAAACTCAAGCCTTTACATTCTGGAAGAAAAAGGAGTTGAAACTCCTGCGCTCATTGCTGCTGCTGACAGGATAATGAGTCTGGGATTGTTTAACGAAAACGGAAAGTTTGACCGCCAGTATGTGATAAGTTTCGAACCGCAAGCAATAAAATGGGGAGAGGAGCTGTTCGAATATTACAGGGCCATGAGCAGGGAAATTAAAATTAAATAAAAGGCAACTTATCTACCGCAGACTATTGGCTCGTAGATATAATTTAAAAGTTTAACTTAAGTTAAAACTGAGGTTAAAATCAAGTTAAAATCAAGTTAAAATCAAGTTAAAATCGAGTTAAAGGGGCAGTGTACCGAAAGTTCTGTAAATTATGATTGACTCTGTATCCTTTTTCTTCACCACAAAAAACAGGATGCAGAGTCAATGGTTAATCTATTCTCATTCATAAAAGATTATCTTGTCGATCAGGAAGACGGAATTCGCCAGTTAATCACATTGTTTTTAAACCCTGTCATGGAGGAGGGTTTCCTCCTCCAATCTGGTGCACAACGTTATGAGCGGACTGATTCACGGAAAGCCAGTAGAAACGGCTACAAACCTCGAACTCTCCTGACCAAGTATGGGGAACTCAAATTATTAAAGCCCCAATTCCGTGAATTTCCCTTTGAAACTCAGGTGTTTGAGAAGTATTCCAGAGTTGAAAAGGCCATTTTAACTGCTGTAGCTGAATCTTACCTTCAAGGTGTTTCCACCAGACGGGTGGAAAAGGTCATGACTGCTTTAGGAGTAGAAGGAATCTAAGCCTCTTCTGTTTCCAGAATTACTAAAGAACTGGACGAAAAGGTTGAAGAATTCCGGTTCCGTTGCAAAAAATCCTAAAATTGAAGCAAAATTTTAGTTTCACATCAAAGAATATAAAAAAGCAGAATATTTCTCAGATAACATCCAGATTTAGGCAGCTATTCCAAATAACTGGTTGATAAAATTGACTTCAGCACGAACACATCGATTTAATGTATTAACCTGTCCTTTTTATCATATGCATGATTTCAAATCCTTTTAAAGTCTTAATGGCCATATGAAAAGACTGAAAGCCTAACATTGGACGCACTATCCGTTTTATAGATCTATGATCCTGTTCAACAATGTTATTCAAATACTTAATTTGACGAAGGCTTACTTTTTTAGGTAATATTCTATCATTTTTCAGTTCATTTACAGCAGATGGATAAGCTGGATTCTTATCAACTGTTATTACTCTTGGCATTTGATTGTGCTTTGAACCTAAAGCTTTCTTAAGGAATCTCTTTGCAGCTTTTTTATTTCGTTTTGCACTTAACATGAAATCGATTGTGTTACCATTTGAGTCAACTGCTCTGTAAAGATATTTCCATTCACCCTTTACTCTGATGTAGGTTTCGTCCATTCTCCAAGAGTCATTTGTTGGCCTTAAGTATCTACGTACCTTCTTTTCTATTTCCAGTGAATATTGATGTACCCATCTCATGATTGTTGTATGGTCGACTTTTACTCCCCTTTCTGCCATCATTTCCTCTAAATTTCTATAGCTTAATGCATATTTTAAGTACCACCTGACATTCAATAAGATAATGTCTCCTTCATAATGCTTCCATTTAAAGGGATTTACTGGCATAACATATACTCCTAAATTTCTACTTATTTCAGTAAATCCCTTTCATAATTTTTTTGCAACGGAACCAGCCTATTTGTTCCTGTGTTTCAGCTTTTCAGCAATATCAACTCCGAGTCTTTTGCATTCCTTCAAGTCCTTGTCTGTGGGCTTGTGAAGAATCCGAAGAACGGGATCTATCACAGCCATTCCCATCTCTCGCATCTTATCGGCTATCAATATAGGTGCCTCTCCACTCCATCCGTATGACCCAAAAGCGGCTCCTATTTTACCCTTCGGATTTACAGAAACAAGCACTTCATTCATGAATTTTTCCATAGGCGGTAGCAACATTTTATGGTCAAAAGTTGAAGAGCCAATTGCAATTGCTTCCGCTTCATTGAGTTCTTCGGGTTTTACATCATAAAAGCTAACAGCTTTTACATCCACATTCCTTGATTCGATCCCGCTAGCTATTGCTTCGGCCATAGCTTTTGTATTCCCTGAAGTACTGAGATAGACTACTATTGCTTTCAACCTTATCCCCTCCACCAAGATATGATGATATTGCCAGTTACGGACTAAAAGTGAGCGAAAATCATCGATTCAAATACACCGCACAGGACCTTAAAAAAGTAACCTGAGACATCTCACTTTCCATCCTGATTATTATACAAATTGTTTTAAATAGACTCTGGTCCAAAATCGGTTGTGGTGCAAAAAATCTGACTCTGTTGCAAAAATCAGTGTAAACTTTCATAATTAGGAAAGTTAATCATTTTCTACTATCGGGAAAATGGTGCACAAAAGTAAGAATTATAGTATCAAACTGAGGAAATATTATTTTTGCACCACAACCGATTAGTTTAGGTACGGTTCTGAAAAACCAAAATGTGGGCAACCTTACTGTCCAAGGTAATGAGGGGATCAATAGTCAAAAAAGGTAGGGTAGAGTACTTTCATATTTTTGTGCCTGTTATTCGAAGAATA
>JBLNEL010000366.1:0-4351 GCA_050262615.1 Bacillota bacterium | reverse complement strand
AGGATTCTACAGACTTCTTCGATTTTTATTTAGGCGGTCTTATAGGAATGAAGAGTTATCCATTCTATGCTATCAGCGGAAAGAATCTGGGGTGGCTTAATCTAACCTACCGTTTCCCATTGTTTAAGGATATTGATTACCGTTTGGGGATGTTATATCTCGATAAAATATTCCTTTCAATTTACGGGGATATAGGTAATGCATGGAATTATGAAAAGCCGTCGCTCAGTGACTTTAAGAAAGGTGTCGGGACTGAGTTAAGAATAAAGCTAAACTCTTTTTATACTTTCCCTACCAGTATATTTTTCAGTGCTGCATATTCATTTGACAGAGCAGACAGGGTAATAAGAGGGGAGAATGTAAGATATGGAAAAGAGTGGCAGTTCTACGGCGGTATTCTTTTTGATTTTGGATTATAATATTTTTCAAAACCTTTGGAATTAAAATGAAAAAATTTGCAATAATAATTATTACCGGATTTTTATTCTCCGTAGTAATGGTCACCGGGCTAAATGCGCAGATTAAGGATAGTACAAAAGTACTATATAGCGGCAGACTTTCAGACGATTCAAAAATAGCTTTAGCAAATTATGAAAGCACCATAAAGAAAATGGACATTGAGCCGGAAGGCAAAAAATCTCCGTTTCTTGCCGGACTATTATCTGCAGCGGTTCCAGGTGCGGGTGAAATTTACACAAAGAATTACTGGAAGGCCGCAGCATTTTTAGCTGTAGAAGCAGCAGCAATAATTACAAGCGTATATTATAATAAGAAAGGGGATGATGCTACTGTAGAATTTAAGAACTATGCAGATGAGCATTGGAGTCCGGTCAGATATGCAGAATGGTTAAATAAATATGCTGCTGATTTACGTGCGCAGAATGCTCCGAAGATCCAGATAAATTATGATCCTAACCTGAAGCCCTGGGAGCAGGTAAGCTTTGATCAGATCCATGCAGTAGAAGATAAAATACCGACGTTTTCTCACAGGCTGGAGAGGCATGGTGAGCAGCAGTATTATGAGTTAATAGGGAAGTACCGGCAGTACAGTCATGGCTGGGACGCCTGGGATCCTATAAGGAAGTCTGGCGGCGAGGATGCAGAATATCTTAATAATCCGCCCAAGCAGATGTTAGATTTCAGTGAGATGTTTCTTAAGCCTGATAAAACATACTATAAATATGCATCAACTGCGGTGATTGTTGTAGTTGTCAATCATATTTTAAGTATTACTGATGCAGTCTGGAGTGCAAGCCGTTACAATAAGAATCTCAATGTAGGTATGGAAGTAAACAGCACAAGTAATGCCGGTGTTGTAGATTATTATCCGCAGTTAAACCTTTCATACAGGTTTTAGTAGTAATAATTAATATTACTACAGTTTGTTTATTTGTTCATTAATTTTTAGGAAATATGAAAGAACCAGTTGTTGTAATTGTAGGAAGACCAAACGTCGGAAAATCGACTTTTTATAACCGTTTGACAGGCAGCAGTGAAGCCATTGTTGATGATGTCAGCGGAGTAACACGCGACAGAAAATATGGAGAAGTAGACTGGAATGGAAAGGTTTTCAGGCTAATTGATACCGGAGGATATGTTCCAAATTCACCTGATCTGTTTGAGACTGCAATAAGGGAGCAGGTTGAAATAGCAATAACTGAGGCGGATCTGATACTGTTTGTAGTTGATGCGAAGCAGGGGTTATCGCCGATGGATTACACAATTGCAGATATGTTAAGAGGTGCAAATAAAAAGACATTATTGATAGTAAACAAAGTAGATTCGCACAACGATGAGCCGCATGTAGGTGAGTTTTATAGTCTGGGATTTGATGAACTTTATGATATTTCAGGTATGGTAGGCAGGAAAATTGGTGATCTGCTGGATGTAATAGTCTCATCCCTAAATTTTGCTTCCGGGATATCAGAAGCCGACACCAGGTTAAGAATAGCCATATTAGGAAGACCAAATGTCGGGAAGTCGTCACTTACTAATGCGCTTTTAGGCTATGATAGAAGTATTGTTACAAATATTCCCGGTACTACGCGCGACAGCATTGATTCCGTGCTGAAATATTATGGTGAGGAATTTATTTTAGTTGATACAGCCGGACTGAGAAGAAAAAGTAAAATTAATGAAAACATAGAGTTTTATTCGACGGTCAGGACACTTAAAGCACTTAGTGAATGTGATGTGGCCATTATTATGCTTGATTCAAAGCTGGGGCTAGAAAAGCAGGATCAAAAGATTCTGGATGAAGCCATAAGCCGAAGGAAGGGGATAATACTGGCAGTTAATAAGTGGGATCTAATTGAAAAGGATTCAAACACAGCAAAGGTATACACAGATCAGTTAAAAGCAAAACTAGGGTCAATTGATTATTTGCCGATAACGTTTATTTCCGCACTTACAAAGCAAAGGATTTACAATCTTATAGATTTATGTAAAACAGTAAATCAGGAAAGAAAAAAGAAGATACCCACAAGTGAACTTAACGATATAATGCTTAAAGAAATTGAAACCTTTCCGCCGCCTTCTACGCCAACAGGCAAGGAGGTGAAAATCAAGTATATTACGCAGGTGGGCGACCATTATCCAATATTCTTATTTTTTGCAAATGAACCCAAATATATCCCTGATAACTACAGACGCTTTCTTGAAAAAGCTCTCAGAAGGAACTTTGGTTTTCAGGGCGTACCTTTTACCACGAGTTTTAAGAATAAATAGCCATTTTCTATTGATCTTCCGGTCCAGGCCGTGAAGATCAATTTTTGTTTTTCCCCGGATTAATCCAATCAACTGGCCCATAAAAAGTATATCATTTAGAGTCACATTCTCAAAATGAAACATGCCATAATTTGGTCTTTCCTCTATATCGGCCCAAAAACGGACTAAATGTCAGAGAAAATTCTGGTACCATTTTTGGCTTATAGGAACGAACCAAATATTAGGGGAAAAATGAAAACATTCAACAAATTCACAATTATTGTTCTGTTTCTTCTCAGCTTTTCCGTGATAACGGTAAAAGCCAGTTCTCAAAACAGCTGTGACTTAAAAGGATTTGTTACTTATACCCAAGGAGGGTGGGGGAGTCCTTCAAACAGCCAACCGGGCAAAATACGTGACCAGTATTTTAGCTCAGTTTTCCCATCTGGTCTGGTTATAGGCGGAAATAAGACCCTGACGTTAACCTGTGCCAGTGCAGTACAAAGTTTCCTTCCACAGGGAAAAACTGCAAGCTTTTTTACAAAAGACTATTATAATGCTACGTCAACCAGTGCTGGAGTTTTTGCCGGACAGATGGTTGCATTAGCAATGAACATTGCCTATGATAAAGCAGGCAAAACCGGTACAAATTCAGTTGATTTAGAGGACCTTATCTTCAGCTCAGGAATCTTTGCAGGCAAGTCGGTTGCAGATTTTTTTATAATTGCAAATAAAGCAATCGGGGGAGCATCAACCGGTTATTCTTTTGCTGATCTGAGTGATGTGGCTACCAAGATCAATGAGAATTTTGATAACGGAACTGTTGATAAAGGATATCTGACTTGTCCAGCAGCTCCAGCATCGATTGGTGATAAAGTATGGAATGATGTAAATAAAAACGGAATTCAGGATAACGGTGAAACAGGTGTTTCCGGGGTAACAGTTGAGCTTTATGGTGCAAACAATTTACTTAAAGCAACGACGACGACAAATTCCAGCGGCATCTATAGTTTTACAAATCTTGCTCCCGGAAGTTACAGCTTAAAATTCATACTTCCGTCAGGATATGTTTTTAGTCCGAAGAATGCCGGCAGCAACGACGCATTAGATTCAGATGTTGATGCAGCAACAGGAAAGACAGAAGTGACAACGCTTGCATCAGGTGAAAATGATCTTAGCTGGGATGCAGGTATTTACAATCAGGCTCTGGATAAGGCTTCTTTAGGTGACAGGGTATGGAATGATATCAATCATAATGGATTACAGGATCAGGGTGAAGCCGGTATAGCCGGAGTAACAGTGAAACTATATAGTTCGCAGAATAATCTTCTGGAGACAAAAGTTACAGATAGTAATGGTAATTATCTTTTTGATAACTTAACTCCTGGTTCTTACTATGTTGTATTCACACCTTTAACTAACTATCTATTTTCAGCAAAAGACCAGGGGACAAGTGATGCTGTAGATTCAGATGCAGATCAGACAACTGGAAAATCACAGACAGTTACGCTTACAGCAGGCTACAGTAATCTGACAGTAGATGCCGGTATGTATCTGTTTGTCCCTGAAAAGTCATCTGTTGGTGATAAAGTATGGCATGATGTAAATGGGAATGGCATACAGGATGCAGGGGAGACTGGTATTG
>JBLNEL010000365.1:0-3296 GCA_050262615.1 Bacillota bacterium | reverse complement strand
TGAAATTATTTTGTAAGCATAGTTTTAGAAATTGTGAATACTAGCCGGGAAAATGTGGTATTATTTTATTCCATTTCTTTAATAAGTTTTAGCCTTAATTTTCATAAAAAACAACATTTTGGATATTTTTAAGTTTATGGGAATCAAAAACATATTATTTATTTTGGTCTTTCTTGCAGCAATGGTAATGATCAGCCTGAATGTTAGAAGACTAATCAGTTATTTGAAGCTTGGTCAGAAAGAGGATAGATTTGACAATGTTGGGCAGAGAATTATCAATGTATTGAAAATTGCTTTTGGCCAGACAAAGCTGCTGCGCGATCCTGTTGCAGGAACAATTCATTTTCTTATTTTCTGGGGATTTATGCTCTTTTTGTTTGCAGTAATTGAGAGCATAATTCAGGGATTCTATTCAGAATTCAGCCTTTCCTTTTTAGGTCCATTGTTCAGTCTGATTACAATAGTACAGGATTTCTTCGGTATTTTTGTACTTGTTTCGGTTTTAGCTGCGCTTTACAGAAGGTTAATTGTCCATGTCCCCAGACTTGAAGTAGGTCCAAAGGGGAAACTGGATGCTGTTGTAATATTGTGTATGATATTTGTAGTTGTTGCCTCTATGTATGGTATGAACATAGCTTCTGTTGCAAAAAACAATTTTGAAACGGGTCCGTACGAGTTAAGACCAATTTCAGCCTCATTGGCTCCACTGTTTTTCAGTGGAAATTCTGCCGGCGCCTCGTTAGCATATGAAATATTCTGGTGGATACATATCGTTTTTGTCCTCGGATTTTTAAATTTTCTACCATATTCAAAGCATCTGCATGTACTTTCATCTATTCCTAATGTTTTCTTTGCCAGATTAAAAGACAAAAGGAATCTATTAAAGAAGCTGAATCTTGAGGATGAAAATGCTGAAACTTTCGGTGTGTCTGATATTGAACATTTGACCTGGAAGCAAATGTTGGATGGCTATACATGTACGGAATGCGGAAGGTGCACTTCGGCTTGTCCTGCTGCCAATACCGGCAAACTTCTTTCACCGCGCAAAATTATGGTTGATATAAGAAAGCGGACGATGGAAAAGGCTCCGGTATTAATTGAAGGTGCAGATCAAAATGGAAATGAAGAGAAAAACGCAATTATGGAAAAACACCTTGTGCATGACTATATAACTCCTCAGGAATTATGGGCATGTACGACCTGTATGGCTTGTGTTCAGGAATGTCCGGTAATGATCGAGCATGTTGATGCGATTGTTGATATGAGACGTAATCTTGTTTTGACAGAGTCCGATTTCCCTGCAGAATTAAATCCGGTATTTAAAAACCTGGAGACCAATTTTACTCCATGGGCATTTAACTGGCAGGACAGGGCTAATTGGGCTGAAGGAATGAATATTAAGACAATGGCTGAAGATCCGAATGGGGAGTATCTTTTCTGGGTTGGTTGTGCCGGATCTTTTGATTCAAGGTACCAGAAAGTTACAAAAGCATTCGCTTCTTTGATGCAAAAAGGTAATATTGATTTCAGGATTCTGGGGACTGAGGAAAAGTGTAATGGTGATACAGCCAGAAGACTTGGAAATGAGTATCTTGCACAGATGATGATGCAGGAGAATGTTGAAACCCTTAATGGTTACGGGGTAAAGAAAATCGTTACAGCATGTCCTCATTGCTATAATACTTTGAAAAAGGATTTTGGACAGTTTGGAGGAAACTTTGAAGTAAAGCATCATACTGAACTTATAAGTGAGATGCTTGAGCAGGGGAAGATACAATTAAAGGATGAAAATGCAAAAAATAAGGTAACTTTCCATGATTCTTGTTATCTTGGTAGATATAACGGTATTTACGATTCTCCCAGGAACTCATTGACAAAAATTAAAGGTTTGGAATTAGTTGAAATGCAAAGGAATAAGGACAGAGGTTTCTGCTGCGGAGCCGGAGGCGGCAGGATGTTCCTTGAAGAAACAGAGGGTACAAGGATAAATGTTGAAAGGACAAGGGAAGCTTTAGAGACTAAAGCCAGTACAATTGCATCGGCTTGTCCATTCTGTATGACAATGATGACAGATGGAGTTAAAGCATTTGATAAAACTGATGAGGTGTCGGTTAAGGATATTGCAGAGATTGTTCTTGATAATATAAAATAACTTAATTAACCTTTAATTAACATCTTAAACGGAGGTTTAAATGAGAGAAAAGTATAATGAACTGCTCAGATTCGTACAGAGCCTTGAAGGTGATGTGCAGAAATTTACAGAAAAAGGACAAGCTGCAGCAGGCACAAGGTTGCGTAAAGGCTTGAGTGAGTTAAAAAAACTTGCTCAGGATATGCGCAATCAGATCCAAGAGATTAAATCGGAAAGAAAAGAAAATACCGAAAAGTCTTAATTCTGATCTTACTTTGGGGCTGATGTTTGTTATCAGCCCCAATAGTAATAAAATTTATTAAAGAAACTGAACTGTAACAGGTTCTAAAGAAATATCTCAATTTAAGATGAGATATTACGGTTCAACTCTTCTGCCCATGCCTTCCTGTTTCGGAAGCCCCTCATCGTTGTAATTCTCAAAGATCTCGCTTACGGCCTGTTCGGTAGGAACTTCTGCCTCATAAGACTTATATGCATCTACAGCGGCAGTAAAGGCTTTTCTTAATCTTGAAATTTCTTTTTCTACATTTTCCCTTGGGACATCAATAACCCCGGTAGCATATTTTTTTGACATATCAAATACATTCTGTGCCCTTTCAATCATCCCGTTGGTCATATCTTTCGTCTCGCTGAATATTTTCTGGCTTTGGTCCTTAGCAACTTTCAGATACTGATCCATATCATCTTTAATTTCTTTTCTGAGATCTTTACCCTTTACTGGTGCAAAGAGAAAAGAAACCAGGCTTCCTATTGCTCCACCGACCAAAAGTCCGATAATTATTTGTTCCTCACGGCTTTGCCTTCTTTTGAACATATTTCCTCCTTAGAAATGATTGGATTATTGAATTGCTAATTTCGATGCCTTTGTAATAGAATAAAACAATATATCGATTTTATCAAGATGATATCTATGGCTTAGTAAAAAAAATGAGATAATATCAAAAGAAAAAGTAAAGTTGAAGGACTTTGGAAAAAAATGAATTATACTTATATCTTCATAGTTTCAGATGCTGGTATACGGAATTTTAAATAGAAGAATTATGTTATTTTTTTGCTAAATTTGCTGGATTACTTTCCTTAGGGCTGGAAAATTTCAAAGCAGTTATTCGAATTTGTCATTCATTTTAATATCTTATAAAGAAAT
>JBLNEL010000364.1:0-5109 GCA_050262615.1 Bacillota bacterium | reverse complement strand
TGCATTATCTGTTCGGATCTGACAGTTGTAGAGATATCTGTCTTAGTCAGCTCGAATGTAGCAGCATTAGATACTACTTCGACAGTGCTCAATTGAACTTCAGAGGGAACCAGATAAAAGTCAACAACTGCATTCTGTCCAATGGTAAGTTCAATACTGACTGTTTTTTTATGGAAAGACACATGCTGAGCGGTAAGTTCATATTTACCAGGCTGAATACCAACAATATTATAAATACCTTTATCGTTAGTTACAGCACCTCTGGTAAGATTTGTCCCGAGGTTATGCAAAATTACTGTTACAGCCCCAATGGGTTCTTTCTTATCGTCATGTACCTGTCCGCTGACTTGTGCAGTTGAAACCTGTGCCAATAATCTGAAAGATCCGAACAAAATCAAAATCAAAGCCAGTAATATTTTTTTCATGATACTAACTCCTTATTTTTGAGTTCTTCGAACGAACAGTTAGTTAAACTAATTTATTTAACCGAAATTTATGAAGGTTTTCTTACTCCAAAATATTAAGGAAATAGTACAGTGACTGAAAATGGTCAATATGATCAGGTCCAGAATTTCCTGCAAAACCCATTACTCTAAAGTTATTATTTCTGATATCACTGATCTGCTGCATTCCAAAAGGTCCCCACTTTAATACAGGTTTTCGCTTCAAATGCAGTTGCCTGATCAGATAATCGGTTGCCTCGGTTGTACTTACAAATGTTCCCGGAAACACCTCAGAATGAGTAATAAGGAATTTTTTATCAGACCGTTTATCTGAAGCATCCATTGCCAGTTTCAGGAAGATATCAAAAGCAGCTGAATCTATTTTACCGCCTTCAAATATAACTTTCCTGTCGGGGATATAACTGGTATGTATCCCATCGAGCAAAATGACGCCTGAGATCTGCTTGTAATACACCGGATAGCTCAGGATTCTTTTAATAGCGCCATAGCCGGCACTGAATCCGCTTAGAATAATGTGTTTAACTTCGATCTTATGGCCGGTAAGTTTTGTGACTCCTGATTGTATTGAGTCGATCATTCTGGCAAAAAGTGCAGAATCATTAAATTGGTTATAATAAATTCTTGAACCAGAACCCAGACTGACGGCTGCTGATACAATAGGACCTTTATTATATTTTTCTGCTGCGTATTTAGCCGGGGAGCTGCTGCCTCCATGGAAGTGTATCAGCAGATCCATTTTTTTAGATTTATTTACTTTTGGAGGAATAAAGACTTCAAGAGGTTTCCACAGCAGGTTATTTATTTTGAAGATTTTTCCAGGAAATTCTGTTTGTTTAATTTTTTCATGGGGGCGGGTATACTCTTGCATTGGCGATGGGTTCTGGGAGGCAACTTTAGTGCTGTCTTCCTGAGCCCATAGGGATGTTGCGTTTATCAGTATTATCAACAGGATCAACATTACTTTTTTCATGGCGACCAGCTATATAATATATAATATTATAAATAACGGTCTGTACTAAAGCAACCATTCTGAAAAATTTTACCGGATACCAGGTAGACCTGTCTGGATAATAATAAACAATGTCAGATGTAAAACAAAGGTAAATACTCTGCACCGATTTTTATTTCTCATAGTCAATTGGTAAATTTGTACTTGACTTAATTTAATAGTGAATCACACAGCGAGGTTAAATTGTTTGCTTTTGAAGATTTTGATATAAAACTTGATACTGAAGTAATTGGCAGGAATTTTATTTATAGTGAAGAGGTCGAATCGACCAATGCAGTTTTGCTAGATCCGAAATTTGATCTGGACATTGATGGTACGGTTATCCTTGCAGAGAGGCAGAATGCCGGCAGGGGGCGAAAAGACAGAAAATGGTACAGTGCAAAAGACCAGAACCTGACTTTTTCAATTTTGCTCAAAAGAAAATTTGACGAGAAGAGAATAAATCTGATAAATTTTGCTTCAGCACTTGCGGTTTCTTTTTCATTAGAGAATCTCTATCAGATCAGAGTAAATCTTAAATGGCCTAATGATGTTCTTGTAGGGCAGGATAAGATTGCAGGGATATTGCTTGAGTCAACTATCAGGGGCAGCAAGATAAATAAACTTGTAATAGGTATTGGTCTTAATGTAAACCAAACTGTTTTCCAGGGTTCATTTAATATTCCTCCAACCTCAGTTCATAAAATTATGGACCAGGAGGTTTCCAGAGAAAGGCTTCTAAGTGAAATATTAAATAACTTTGAGGATCTGCTCGAAAGGGTTGCAACTGATCCTCAGGGCATACTTGAGGATTGGAAATCGCGCTGCAGAATGCTGGGTGAACTTGTTTCTGTGCAGGATGATAATATGTCAAAAACCGGTGTCTTCGAGGATGTAGATGAAGAGGGTTATCTTCTTCTGAAAGTAAACAGAGATACCATTGAAAAGATCCATTTCGGGGATGTGAGCCTCCGCTGATATGTTCTTAGCATGCGACCTTGGAAATACTTTTGCTAAATTCTGCGTCTATGAAGGTGATAAGACGGTAAGACTCTGGAAGAGTAAATATGAAGATTATGACTCAGAAGCCTTCAGCCAATTCCCGATAACAGGGGCTGGAATATCCTCAGTTGTTACTGAATTTACTCAAATCGTTGCATCTGACATTAGAAATAAATTTGATATAGATCCATTTATTATTGATCATAACGCCCGATTTAATATAAAGATCAATTATCTTACACCAAGGACATTGGGAATAGACAGAATTTGTTCAGTTGAGGGGGCATTTTCGATCTTCCGCAGTGATCCTGAATTTTTGAACTATAATGAAAAAACATTTCTAGTAACTGTGGATCTGGGGACAGCTACGACAATAAATATTGTTAAGTATAATGCTGAATTTTCAGGCGGTATCATTACACCGGGATTGACTACAATGGTTAAATCCTTATTTACGAACACAGCCAGATTGCCTGAAATTGATCTTAAGAATGATTACAAGGGTTTTTGGGGAGTAGATACCCATTCATCTATTGCAAGCGGTATTATTAACTCTGCTGTAAGCATAATTGAAAAGTCTCTTATGCAGCTCAAAAACATAGATGGGGCTGAAAAAATAAAATTATTTATTACCGGCGGAAATTCAGAAGTGATTTTGAACTATCTTCCGATGGAATTTGTATTTGTAAATGATCTGGTTTTACGTGGTGTAAAAGCTATTTACGAAAGGAACTTTGTTGACTAAAAAAGAAGTGTATTTTGATAACGCTGCAACTACTGCTTTGGACCAACGGGTATTTGAAAAAATGCTTCCATTCATTAATGAACATTATGGCAATCCCTCCTCAATTCATTCTTTCGGAAGAAAAGTCCGTGTTGCTCTGGAGGAAGCACGGGAAACATTATCAGATTTTATTAATGCTGATCCAAGTGAGATCTACTTTGTAAGCGGAGGTACGGAAGCCAATAACTTTCCGCTTTTTGGTATTTCACGTACAGAACTTAGTGAATCAGGGCGAAGAACAATACTTATGACTGAAGCAGAGCACCATTGTGTATTGGAATCAGGTATTGAACTCTCAAAAATTGGTTTTAGTCTAAATCTGATGGGGATAGATAAAGACAGCAGGTTAAAAGAAGATACGTTAAAGATGAATTTAAATGCAGATGTTTCACTTACTTCAGTAATCCATTCGAATAACGAAACCGGTGCAATAAACGATATTAAGTCCCTTGCTAAAATCTCACATGAAAAAAACTCTTATTTTCACAGTGATGCTGTTCAGTCATTTGGCAAGATCCCTATTGATGTAAAACAGCTAGGAGTTGATTCACTCTCATTCTCCTCTCACAAGATCCATGGTCCAAAAGGAAAAGGTGCAGTGTATGTAAAAAGCGGTACTCCATTATCACCAATAATTTTCGGAGGTTCGCAGGAAAGGAACAGGCGGGGCGGGACGGAGAATCCTTCAGCAATTATCGGATTTGCAGAAGCTGTAAAAATTGCTCAAAAAGAAATGGAGTTTAATTATAAGAAAGTTCGGGATATACGCTTAAGGTTCATTGAAGGGATTAAGAATATTGATCCAAAAGGTATTGAGATCAACGGGGGAGAAAGTGCGATGCCATATATTCTCAGTTTAACTTTTAAGCATGAATATTATAATAATGATGCTGAAGCTATACTGATGTATCTGGACATAAACGGTATTGCGGCTTCAAACGGTGCAGCATGCACCTCAGGTACACTTAAGCCATCGCATGTGATACTTTCAATGGGTAAGACAAGGGAAGATGCTCAGGGAACGATACGCTTTTCATTTAGCGCAAAAAATACACCTGATGAAGTTGACTATGTTCTGGAGGTTTTAGACCGAATGACAAAAAAATTTCATAAATCATAGAATGTACCCAGGATTACATAGCTAATAGTATTTTCTTTTATATGAAATTACTTTAGCCAAGTAATCCTGAAAGCTATTTTCCTGAAAAATCTTTCCGGAACATTCATTCCTGAGTAATCATTCCTCTGAATAATCATTACTGAAGATATTTTTTACCGAATCTGTAATTGTTACTTTCTAACGGTTAGTATAGAGTGATTGGTAATACTTCTGATATTCTCCTGTAATAATTCTTTCCCACCAATTCCGGTTCTCTTTATACCAGTCAATAGTTTTTACAATAGCTTCTTCAAAACAGAATGTAGGTTTCCAGCCAAGTTCTGTTCTAATCTTGCCTGAGTCAATTGCATAACGCCTGTCGTGTCCTGGTCTGTCTTTTACATATTCTATGAGATCTTCAGATTTATTAAGGTTCTTTAATACCAGTTTTACTATCTCAATATTCTTCATCTCCTGGCTGGCTCCAATGTTATATACCTGACCGGTTCTGCCTTTTTCAAAGACCAGGTCGATTGCTTTATTATGGTCAATTACATATATCCAGTCTCTAACGTTAAGACCATCACCATAAACAGGGAGTTTCTTATCATAAAGAGTATTAATTATCATTAAAGGAATAAGCTTCTCAGGGAATTGAAGAGGTCCGTAATTATTTGAACACCTGGTAATTACAACCGGAAGGCCATAGGTGTGATAAAATGAAAGTGCCATCATATCGGCAGAAGCCTTGCTTGAAGAATATGGGCTATTA
>JBLNEL010000363.1:0-4383 GCA_050262615.1 Bacillota bacterium | reverse complement strand
CAGATCCCATTTGATAATTACTGACTCCGGCGGTGTTCAGGAAGAGGGACCTCACTTCGGTATACCAATATTGGTCTTAAGAAAAGTTACCGAAAGACCTGAAGCAGTTAAATATGGCACTGTTAAACTCGTCGGACTGGATGAAAAGAAAATATATTCGGCTGCCCGTAAATTGCTTGACAGCAAAAATGAATATAAAAAAATGGCCTCGGCTGTAAATCCTTACGGCGACGGCCTTTCAGCTAAAAGAACTGTTCAGATAATTAAAAACTATTTCGGCCTTTCTAAGACCGAAGTAAAGGAATTTAAACCATAATTAATTTTTAATTATACTGTTTGACAATTGAAACTTCGGATCCTGGTGAAGCGCTCTTTATTGCTTTCTTCACCAGGATGCTTTTTTTCTTACTGAAATCTCTTATCAATTCATTCATAAAATGGAATTTTTTGACTTCCAATTTTCACATTTATTAAAAGATCTAATATGAGAAAATATCTTATTACGAATATTATTCTAATCTCTTTGTTCTTTGTTTGTTCTAACCTTTTTGCATGGAATAATGGAACAAAGAAAGTTCTTATTTTGGCACAGGGTTCATCAGATCTGAAGAATCTCGCAATGGCCGATGCACGTCAGCTTGGACAGCTGATGGGCCATTTTAATACTGATCTTACTATTAAAGGCGTAAATGATTACAAATCTAGAGAGATCGAAAACTTCGATAATATCTTTTATATCGGCTTCTATGTTAAAAACCAGGTGCCTCCAAAATTCATCGACGACATGCTCAGAACTGATAAACCTGTTGTATGGATGAATACCGGAATAATCGAGCTCTCTCAAAAAAACTCTCTGAAACAAAAATTTGGTTTCAGCGTCTCTAAAATCGATTCCCTTACTGAATTTGATCTGGTAAGATCAGATAATAAAACCTTTACTAAAGGTGAAGGAAAATGTAACCTGATCGAGATTGCCGACAAAAAAGGAGTTCAGATATTCGCTACGGCTTACTCTTCTAAAAAGAGAAAGGAAGTTCCATATATTATAAAATCAAAGAACTTCATGTATATTGCTGACTCCCCTTTTGCCTATGCAAATGAAACTGATAGATACCTGCTCTTTTCTGATATGCTTCATGATATTTTGGGTGAACAGCATAGCCAGTCACATTCTGCTATACTGAGAATTGAGGATATCAATCCTACTGATGACCCTGAAAATATCCGCAATGTTACTGACATTCTTTCAGAACGCGGTATCCCTTTTTTGATCGGCGTTGTGCCATTCTATGTCAATCCGGGTGACGGTACCAGGTTAAGCCTGTCCGATAAACCTGATCTTGTTGATGCTCTCAAATACGCTGTAAAAAACGGTGCTTCTATTGTAATGCATGGGTCTACTCACCAGTACCGTGATATTACAGCTGCTGATTATGAGTTCTGGGATTCTAATACCGATAAACCTATTAAAGGCGAAAGTGAAGAAAATATAAGAAAAAAAATTGAAATGGGTATCCAGGAATTGATGAAGAACGGACTTTATCCGATTGCCTGGGAAACTCCTCACTATACTGCCTCTTTTATGCTTTATAAGACTATCGGCCAGTATTTCAGTACCTCTATCGAACAGCGCCTGGCTATCGAAAATTCAGAGTATAGCCAGTACTTCCCTTATGTAATCAATAAGGATCTCTTTGGACAAAAAATATATCCGGAAAACCTTGGATATGTTCCTCAGAATAAAGATATTAATATTAGCCGTAAGGCAGTTCAGAATATTATTAAAGGCGCTAAAACTAATCTTAACGTTAGAGATGGCTTTGCTGCCTGCTTCTTCCACTCTTTCCTCCCAACTGAACTCTTGGAAGAACTAGTCGACGGCGTCCTTGCTCTCGGCTATACCTATATCGACCTTAAAGACCAGAATAACTGGGTGAAAACTAACGACAGAATAATTCTTACTGGGACTCAGACCTTTAATATTAAACTGAATGACCAGTATCTGGTTGAATCTTATTTTGATGAAAAAGGTGATGTGCTTAAAAAATCAATCTCTGATAAAAAACTTGTCGGATATGTTTCTAAAACTATTACTCTTAACCCGGGCGAACTCTATAAGGCTGAACCTGTTGAGTTCAAAGAACATGAACCTTCTTTCTTCGAAAAATTAGTAATCTGGTGTAAAAAACTATATAATAATTTGTTTAATGTAGAAGAGAAATGGACAGGCGCTCATATCGCCATTCTCTGGAATCACTATGCGAAAGGTGCAGCTTTTAACGACCAGGCTTCAATGGCTTCAGTCTTTAAAAGTATTAACCTAAATGTCGATACTATATTTGTCGGTGAAAAAATTGATCCTTCCCATTATAATCTTCTGCTTGTCCCTTATGCTTCAATTGATTCATTAAAACCTTTAGACTACAATGTCATTACTCAGTTTGTTGAAAAGGGCGGAAACCTGATTACTGATACGAAAAATGAACTGGCTAAGGAATTTGGTATAAAGTTCAGCTCAACTCAGGTAAAAGTACACGGCGTAAGAGATAAATACTTCCCTGAGGAAAGGATCTTCTGGAAGGAAGCCGAACTGATTAATAAATTTGCTATGGAAAATGCCGACGAGGTCTTTTGCTCCGATGAAATGACTGGCTCTCCTCTTGTTATCGGAAAAAAATTCGGACTTGGTAAACTTATATTTTTTGCTTCAAGGTTCGATCCTGACTCTCAGCATGGCTATAGCCTTTACCCATTCTTAATGGAGTACTGTAGAAAATTCTTTACCTTAAAACCAATTGTAAGAAGAGATAACCTCGAGGTCTACTTCGACCCCGGATTCAGACATAATACGAGTGTTGAAAATCTTGTTAAACAGTGGGTTAAACAGGGAATTAGAATTATTCATGTCTCAGGATGGCACCAGTATCCTAAATATAATTACCCTTATAAACGCCTTATTGACCTTGCTCATGCAAATGGTATCCTGGTCTATGCATGGATCGAACCTCCTCAGGTTAGCCTGAAATTCTGGACTGAACACCCTGAGTGGAGAGAAAAAAACTGCCTCGATGAGGATGTAAGTGCAAAAATGCAGCCGATAGGCCCTTCCTGGCGCTATCCTGTTGCATTGACTGACCCTGCATGCCTGAATGCTTTGACTCATGAGTATAAAAAACTCCTTTCAGAAAATGACTGGGATGGTGTCAATCTTGCTGAGCTTTATTTTGAGGCTGGTAAAGGATTCGATTCTCCTAAGTTCTTTACTCCTATGCACGCTTCTGCTCAAAAGGAAGTTAAAGCAAAATACGGTATCGACCTTAAGAAAATATTCACGCCTGGTTCAAAATTTTACTGGAAGTCTAACCCTTCTGTTAAAAACATTATTACTGAATACAGAATTGGAAAACTAAATGAAGTCTATGACCACCTTTTAAGTTCATTTAAAGAAATTGCTGATGCAAAAAAAGGTTTCCAGATTATTGTAACCGCTATGGACAGCTATAGTATGCCGGAGCTTAAGGAGTATCACGGCGTCGATATGGATAGGATAATTGCTCTGCAGAAACAAAACCATTTCCTGCTCCAGGTAGAAGACCCCCAGGCCCTCTGGTCAACTGATCCATTGCGCTATATCGATATTGGTAAAAAATATGCTTCCTTGATCGGCGATAGCACTAAACTTCTGCTTGACTTAAATATCATGAATTTCAGAAGCAGAAATGAAATTACCCCCTTCCCTACTTTGATCCAGACGGGTACAGAAAGCTATCACCTGGTTAATGCAGCTTCAATCGGCGCACCTAGACTTACTATCTATGCCGAATCAAGCATTAATCCACAGGATATCTTTTTCCTCCCTTATGCTCTCGCAAGCCGCGTGGAATATCAAAGTACACAGGATGGATATGAAGTAAATTCTCCATATTCTTTCTTCTTCAGACTTCCGGCTGATGTTAAGGAAATTCTTCTTGATGGATATCCTATCGCTCCTTCTAGGGAAAATTCTTACCTGATCCCTTCAGGTAAACATGTTATTAAACTTAATAAGAATATCACAAATACCTTCTCTACTCATGAACTGCAGACTAGAATTATGTCTGTTACTGCTAACCTCCTTTCTGTTGCATATGGAATGCAGGACGTGAAATTTATTTACCAGGGCGATTCTAGGGTGCTTATTTCATTGAACCGTGAACCTACCCGCGTCAGAGTAGATGGACAGGATTATAATTTTAATGTTATGAAAGGAAATGATTGCTATAGTATTTTCTTGCCTGAAGGAAAACATTATATAGAACTCACAGCTGGAAATGCTTTTAGCTATGGAATTAATCTTACCAGCTTCTGGTCTTCAACCGGTATTGCTCTTTTTGGATCAATTGC
>JBLNEL010000362.1:0-2549 GCA_050262615.1 Bacillota bacterium | reverse complement strand
TATCATACGAAATGAATCCTGCAGCAGAGATGTATTCCGATCAGCTACCGCAGCCTGTTGGAGGATATGAAGCCTTAATAGACAGGGTTGATTATCCGTCGCTTGCACTTAATGCAAAAGTCGAAGGCAACGTTTTAGCAAAGATTACTTTAGATGAGAATGGCAATGTAGAGGATGTTCAGCTTGTAAAATCGATTGGTGCAGGCTGTGATGAGTCAGTAATAAAGGCAATCAAAGACACAAAATTTATCTATCCATCCAACTATGAAGGTTCAACAGTTCTCAATCAGTTTAACATTATGTTCAGGTTTTCGCTTAAGTAATACAGATATAAATAAGCATTGACAAAATCAGTCATGATCAAAATTGCGAGGGATCAAAAAAAAGTCAGGGGCTTAAAAGAAAGGCGAAATAACGAAGAGAAAAAAAACAAGAAGGACAGAGATGGAAAATATTTCCGAATCATAGTCTGCCGGGCGGGATGATATTTTACTTTTCATTTTTTATTATGATATTTGTTTAGGATCTATGGAATTTGTTTTAATCAGCGGCAAGAAGGAAATGATAGTAAAAGAAGCATATAACAACTGGTCCGGCAGCTATGATTCTGATATTAATTTAACGCGGGATCTGGATCATTTTATAGTTACTGAGACTTTAAAGGGTTTCCATTGCCGAAGGATATTAGAGACAGGATGCGGGACGGGTAAAAACACGCGGTTTTTGGCGACAATATCTGAAGAGGTTTTATCAATTGATTTTTCAGAAGGCATGCTGAAGAAAGCAAAGTCAAAAACAGATCGCGGAAATGTTTTGTTTGCGTTAGCTGATATAACAAGGCCGTGGCCTGCTGCTGATAATACTATTGATCTTATAGTATGCAGTCTTGTACTAGAGCACATCGAGGACCTATCGTTTATTTTTTCAGAAGCTTACAGAGTGCTTGCCAAAGGCGGCATATTTTTCATATGCGAGCTTCATCCTTTCAGGCAATATCAGGGAAAGAAAGCCAGGTATCAAAAAGGTGATGAGACAATTGAGATACATGCTTTTATTCATAATATCTCAGACTTCTTCAGTGCAGGAAAAGACTACGGTTTAAGTCTAGCTGATATAAAAGAATGGAAGCATGAAGAAGACCGTAATATACTTCCAAGGCTTTTATCGCTGCAATTCGTTAAATAAAACAAGCCTTAAAATAATTTTATCTGTGAGGAGAGATATCTTCATTCGATAGAGTTAAATCACGCTTAAAACAGCCCCTTTTTGAAATATATTTCTTCCAGAGTATTAATAGTTAAACAAGAATAAAAGGTTCAGATATCCGCTTAAACAGACGTCATATCCCAATTTTTCCATTTATGTTTTGCACTGATATTTTTAACTTTTATTCAGGGCACCGGATGTCACTTTTTAAGTATAAGTCCGGCTGATCAATGTTAGTTTCAGCCGCGGCAGAGAGAGATGTGATGGCGGGAAGTTCTGTTTGAGTGGAACATCTTAAAATTCTATGATTTTTTGAGGGGTTAAGATTAAAGTTTTAAAAAATAACCACGAAAGATCATGGATATGAGCAAGAATAAAGGTTCAGGTAACGAACGATTATTGCAGAAAATAGACAGATTTCTTTTTGGTGAAAGCAGGCACAGCCGGATCAAGCCGGTTTATACAGAAAAAACAATGGAGGAGCTTTACGCTGAGAATGAAGAGCTGAAGAAAGCCAACAACAGATCCAACAGTCTACAAAAGAAGTATCTTACATTGTTTAATTCTGCGCCAATTGCCTACTTTATTTTCGACACCGAATTCACCATAATACAGGCAAATCAGACAGCTGCCAGATTATTCCGGATGGAAAAATTCCGTTTTGCCGGACTGCCGTTTAACACACTTGCAGATAAAGAGTCGCACGACATACTAAGTTCATTTCAGGGCAGGATACTAAGCAGAAAGTCGAGAGAGAGGTGTGAGCTTAAGATGAAGTCGAAAGATGGCAAAGAATTTTACGCAATGCTTGAGAGCGTACCGGTCATTGATGAAAGTAACGATATAATACAAATTCTTTCGATATTAAGCGACGTAACAGAATACAAGCATGCCGAAATAGCGAAGCGGAAGCAGCATCTGCAGACTGCAATTAACAATGTAATTGATCCATTTGCAGTATTAAGGCCAATAAAAGATGAATCAGGTAATATTATTGATTTTGTCTGTGAATTTATAAATGAAGCCGGGCTTAAGACTACAAAGCTAAGCAGAAAAGAGAACAAAGGTAAAAGGATACTTTCAATATATCCTTACTTTATGGAAAGCGGGCTTTTTTATGATGCAGTCAGGGTTTTGGAAACCGGTACAGCACTGATCAGGGAGCCTCTTAAGGCAAAGTGTCCAGCTGCAGGCTTAAAGCTATATACTTCAGCGATCAACAAGCTTGACGACAGTGTAATTATAACATGGAGGGACATTACAGAAAAGAGGAGGATGGAAGAGGCATTAAAGGAGAGCAATGAAAAATATAAGAGTATGTTTGAGAACATTCCAATTGGTGC
>JBLNEL010000361.1:0-14179 GCA_050262615.1 Bacillota bacterium | reverse complement strand
ATGTATGGTACGCTCTACCTGCTGAAGAAATATTTCTATACATCCGATAAAGGCAGATCTAAACTGGTAAGAATTAAGGTGCTTAGTACTCAAATGATAATGCCTAAAAAATTCATTCAGGTAGTCCAGGTGCACGATAAGGTGCTGGTTCTCGGAATAAGCGACCATTCAATCAACCTTTTACAGGAATTCGAGGGTTTTATACCATCAGACAAAATATATGACGAGGAGACTATTTCCACATTGGATTTTAAGGGCAACTTTAAGGAAAATTTTTTAGAAGCGTTAAAGAAGAATTTAGGTCTTAAATGAAATTGTTATTGGCATCCTTACTGGTTTTTATCCATCTTTCATTTTTTTCTGAACAAAGCTTTGCACAGGCAAAGATGGTGCCTTTTCCAAAAATTGGAATTGATGTGGGTTCAGCTAACAATCCTCAGGATGTTTCAACATCCATACAAATTCTGCTGCTGCTGACTGTTCTTTCACTTGCTCCATCTATACTGATAATGACTACATCATATCTAAGACTGATCATTGTATTTCATTTCCTTAAGACAGCCTTAGGAACACAGCAGATGCCGCCTTCACAAATGCTGGCGGGACTGGCACTTTTTATTACTTTCTTTATCATGGCTCCTACATGGAATAAGGTCAATACGGAAGCTCTTAAACCATATATGGACGGAAAGATGACAATGGAGGCCGCTTACGATAAGGGAATTGAGCCGATCAGGCAATTTATGTTTAAGAATGTGCGTGATGCTGATCTTGAGCTGTTTATCAATCTTTCAAATATGCAGAGACCTAAAAACCGTCAGGAACTGCCGACTTACATTTTAGTGCCGGCTTTTGCTATTAGCGAATTAAGAGCTGGGTTTATTATTGGATTTTTTCTATTCATCCCGTTTCTGATGGTGGATATGATTGTTTCGAGCATACTTATGTCAATGGGTATGATGATGCTTCCGCCGATGTTAGTTTCCCTGCCGTTTAAAATACTATTGTTTGTACTCGTCGACGGCTGGAATGTTATTATTGGATCATTAGTCAGGAGTTTTGGTTAAATGACAGAAGAATTAGTCGTATCGGTCTTAACAGACGTTTTTTACACAACATTTTTGATTATTCTGCCAATACTTGGTATTTCACTTGTTGTAGGTGTATTTATTTCCATATTTCAGGCCGCAACTTCAATTCAGGAAATGACACTTACATTTGTGCCGAAAATACTTATTACAGGTATAGCACTGATACTTTTACTCCCATGGATGCTGGATAAAATGATCGGACTAACTACCAGATTAATTAATATGTTTTCAACCGTAATACGTTAGCTACTTTCAGGATAAGATGACTACAGGTATTCTTATAAATGATTTTGTAATCACGCTTCTGATTTTTATGAGAATCATTTCCGTGTTTCTTGCAGCACCTGTTCTTGGCCATAGAGCATTCCCGGCAGTAGGTAAAGTTTTTCTGGCTGCTTTGCTTTCATATATTACTTTTCTGACAATAGTAAAGGGAAAACAGCTTCAGGTTGATACCGATTTCTTTTCAATTGCTTTTTTTGGCCTTAAAGAAGTTGTGACAGGTCTGGTCATCGGCTACGTTTTGAATTTTGTTTTCTACGGCATCAATTATGCCGGAACTCTTATTGGTGTTGATATGGGCCTTTCAATGGCAAGCGTAATGAATCCTATGCTTGAAATTGAAAGTAATGCTTTAAGCGAGGTTATTAATATATTCGCACTTCTTCTTTTTTTTCTGGTCAATGGTCATCACTACCTGATAAGGGCAATGGTCAGCTCTTTTAATGTAATTCCAATTGGAAAATACACTATTACTCAACCGGTCTTTACATTAATGATAAAATACTCTGCACTTGTTTTTGTTATAGCAATAAAAATTGCTGCACCAATTATGGTTTCATTCTTCCTGGTCCATTTAGGTGAAGGAATTATTGCAAGGGCTATTCCGCAAATGCAGGTCTTTTTTGTTACTCAGCCGCTTAAGCTTGGAATCGGCTTTCTGCTGCTTATAGCCACACTGCCGGTATATGTGTACTTTATTAAAAATCTCTTAATGAATTTCGAGGGTAGTCTTTTTGATCTGATAAGAGCAATGGGGGCGTCATAAAATGGCTGAAGTAGACGGACAGGAAAAAACCGAACAAGCCTCCGGTAAAAAACTAAGCGACAGCAGAAATAAAGGCCAGGTGGCTAAAAGTATTGAGATCAACTCCTTTGCGGTTTTTACAACAGGTCTTCTGCTTGTCTTTATGACACAGAAATTCTTGGGCAGCAGGATAGGAGGTTTGTCTTTATTTGTATTCAGCGACCTTGACAAGCTTCAGCTTGATAAAGAACTGGTGGTTGAATACGCTTATAAAGGACTTGCCTTTTTTATTACAACACTCTCCCCTGTCCTGATTGGACTTGTAATTATTTCAGTAATTGCAAGCTACGGACAGGTCGGATTCAAGTTCAGCACTGAAGCTCTTACGCCTAAGTTCAGCAAACTTAATCCTTTGAGCAATATAAAGGCTATATTTTTCTCCTCAAGATCTTTAGTCGAAGTCGGCAAATCATTATTAAAGCTTGGTATAATTGGGGCTTTTACATATTGGGTGCTGAAAGACTTTGTAATAACTGCCGTTGGATTGGTTGATTATTCGATCGACGAGATTGTAAAATTCATGATTGAGGCCTCATATTCACTGCTGCTGAAAATATCTCTGGTCTATGCAGCAATGGCTATTGGCGATTTTGCTTATCAGAGATTCAAGTTCAAACGTGAAATGATGATGACTAAGCAGGAAGTAAAGGAAGAAAACAGACAGTCTGAAGGTGACCCGCAAATTAAGGGAAAGATTAAATCGATGCAGCTGAAAGCTGCCAGGGCCAGAATGATGAAAGATATTCCACAGGCTGATGTGGTCATCACAAATCCAACCCACTTTGCAATTGCATTAAAATATGATATGGCCAACGACCAGGCACCCAAAGTAATTGCAAAAGGTATGGATGAACTCGCTCAGAGAATAAAGAAGATAGCTTTGGAAAACGGAGTGCCTTTACATGAAGACAGAGAACTTGCAAGAGCCCTTTATAAAGTATGCGAAGTTGGCGATCAGATCCCTGCTGATTTATTTAAGGCAGTAGCACAGATTCTTGCTTATATTTACAAATTAAAGAACGAAAAAAAGAAAAAATCAATAGTATAACAGAAGTATGAAGGGATTAGGAAGAAATACTGATATCATGTTGGCATTCGGACTGATATTAATCCTTGGATTAATGCTCATTCCCCTGCCTCCTTTCATCCTGGATTTTCTTTTAGCTATAAGCATTACATTTTCTATACTTATACTGATTGTATCACTTTATATTCAGTCACCAATTGATATTTCAGTTTTTCCGGGACTTCTGCTTGTCCTTACATTATTCAGGCTGTCGCTTAATATAAGCTCCACAAGACTGATACTTCTTGACGGATATGCCGGAAAGGTAATCGAATCGTTTGGAAACTTTGTTGTAGGCGGCAATTATGTTGTTGGGTTCATAATTTTTATTATTCTGGTAATCATTCAATTTGTCGTAATAGTAAAGGGTTCCGGAAGAATTTCAGAAGTTGCCGCGCGTTTTACACTTGATGCAATGCCCGGCAAGCAGATGGCAATTGATGCTGATCTTAATACAGGCTTAATTACAGAGTCAGAAGCCCGTGCACGAAGAGAAGGTATTTCCAGAGAAGCTGAATTTTACGGGGCAATGGATGGTGCAAGTAAATTCGTAAAAGGAGATGCTGTAGCCGGATTAATCATCAATGGGATTAATATTGTCGGCGGATTCATCATTGGTATTGCGCAGAGGGGTTTATCTTTAACAGATGCAATGAAATCCTATACTATTTTGACAATAGGCGATGGACTTGTTTCACAGATACCTGCGTTACTTGTTTCTACAGCCGCCGGTCTGGTTGTGACGAAAAGTGCTGCCGGTGTTTCATTAGATATGCAAATGAAAACCCAGCTATTCTCAAACCCCAGAGTCCTCGGTACAGTCTCAGGAGCAGTCTTCTTATTTGCTCTTGTACCAGGAATGCCGACTATCCCCTTTTTAGTAATTGGAATTGCGCTTGGTACATCTGCATATTTTGTCAGTAAACAGAAAAACCTGCCTCAGCCGGTCGATACTCCCGAGGAAATTGTATCCGAACCGGTGGAAGAAAAAGTTGAGCAATACCTCCAGGTTGACCCGATCGAAGTTGAGATCGGTTATGGACTGATTTCACTTGTTGATGAAAACCAGGGCGGAAACTTATTTCAGAAGATTTCTTCAACCAGAAAATATATCGCACTGGAATACGGCGTTTTAATTCCTCCTGTAAGGGTCAGAGATAATCTGCAGCTCAATCCTAATGAATATATAATTAAGATAAAGGGAAATGTTGTCTCAGCTTATGAGATTTATACAGACCGCTTCCTTGCAATGAATCCGGGGAATGTCACCGAACAGGTCAATGGTATCCCCACTATTGATCCGGCTTTCGGATTGGAAGGTTTCTGGATACCCAAGCAGGAGAAAGACCGCGCGGAATTACTAGGCTACACAGTTGTTGATAGTATCTCTGTATTATCAACGCATTTACAGGAAACCTTAAAAAAGAATTTTGATAAGATACTTACAAGACAGGCCGTTAAACAGCTTCTTGAAAATCTGAAGAAGGATTATCCTGCTGTTATTGAAGATATTAATCCTGACGTTCTCCCGTTGGGAACTATTCAGAAAATTCTTCAAAGCCTGTTAAAGGAACTGATCCCGATTAAAGACCTTGTTCAGATACTTGAATCCTTAATTGATTATTCAAAGGTCACTAAGAACATTGATGTCCTGAATGAATATGTAAGACATTCCCTGGGAGATACGATTGCCTACTTATTTAAAGATCCTAATGGAATTATACATGCAATTGCTTTAGGTGTCCAGGTTGAAAATTTCATAACAAGGGCGCTTCAAAATCAAAAAGAAGCTGTTCAAACCCTTGGGTTATCTCCCCGTATGCTAAATGATCTAAATAATTCAATAAAAAATCAGTTACAGAACTTCAGAATGCTCGGATATCCCCCGGTCATTGTAACCTCAGCTACAATCAGACCGTATTTCTATAGATTAATAAATTCCAGTTTCCCTGAAATAGCAGTTTTATCATACACTGAGCTTCCTTCGGATGTAGAGATAGAATTCATTGGAAAATTAGAGGTTGATAATGCAAATTAAAAAATACATTGCTCTAACATTGAAAGAAGCCACCTCAAAAATGAAAGCTGAGCTGGGTGAGGATGCAATAGTCTTAAGCACAAGAATTATTGAGGATGACCCCCGCTACGGAAATAAACGCGTCTTTGAACTTACTGCCGGTGTTGAAGATGACTTTGACGGCGGACCTGCTGCTGAGACTAAACCAAAATTAAAGACACCGGCTGCCAGTACTGCTAAGGCTCCGGCTCCTGAAAAAAGCTATACAGAGGAATTAAAAGACCTTACAGAAAAGATCTTTGCACAGAAAAAAGAATTAAGACAAAGACCGCAGGCTGCTGCTGCTGCCAGAAATCAGGTAAACGCTGCTATGCCGCAGGCAAAACCGAAAATTCTGGCTGAGGGTCTTGAAAGAGAGCTTAAAGAAATTTCTGATACTCTGATACAAAGAGAAGTTCAGAAAAGAATTGTCGATACGATCATAAATCAGTTAAGGAAGTATTCTGATTTTCTCCAGCCGTCTAATATTGACAGCTATGTTACTTCTACAATAAGCTCAATGATCCCGGTTTCAACATTTGAAGTTCAGAAAAAGCAAAAACCGAAAGTCATTGCACTTGTCGGACCAACCGGAGTTGGAAAAACAACCTGTATTGCCAAACTTGCAGTTATTTCCAAAATTTTACATAACCTGAATATTGGACTGATATCCCTGGACACATTTCGTTTAGGTGCTATCGACCAGCTGAAGATCTTTTCTGAAATAAGTAATATTGAACTTCGGGTTGCCTATGAGCCGCAGGAAGTTCCATCCTTATTGGCAGGCTTTAAGAAAAAAGATATTGTCTTTATTGATACAGCCGGAAGAAGTCAGAACAATACTGAGCTTTTAAAGGATACAAGAAAGTTTCTGACAAATCTGAAAGCTGATGATGTCTACCTTGTCCTTAGTACCACTTCTACAACAAAACATGTTATTGATGTTGCTGAGAAATTCAAAGTGTTAAACTACAATGGAGTCGTATTTACCAAGCTTGACGAAGCAGTTTCATTTGGCAACATTTTAAATCTGGCGGTAAATTTTAATGTTCCGATTACCTACCTTACAAACGGACAGGTAATTCCTGATGACATTATTGCTGCTGATGCAGAATTTATTGCAAATATGATCTATACAGGGAAAATCAGTAAATGATCGGACAAGCTGAAAGACTTCTGGAATTAAACAAGCTGAAGACAGCGCAGACAGCAGCCTCAGGAAAAGGTCAGATAATTGCCTTCAGCTCAGGTAAAGGCGGAACAGGTAAAACATTCGTTTCACTAAATACAGCCTATGCATTATCCAAGTTAAACAGAAAAGTTCTGCTGATCGATCTGGATTCAAACCTGTCGAATATTAATATCATGCTTAATATAAAGCCTGAAAAAACGCTTATCAGGTTTTTCCAGAATAGAAATTCTTTAAAAGAGCTGATTACAGTTTATGAGAAAAACCTGAATTTCATTTTCGGTGATTCAGGCAGAGCTGATTACCCGGGTTCAAACCAGAAAGACCTGGATAATTTATTAATTGGGATCAAAGAACTTACAAACGAATATGATTACATTTTCTTAGATATCGGAGCTGGTGCCGGCGAGGACATAATATATCTGCTGAAGAATATTAATGTAAATATTCTTACAATTAACCCTGAACCGACAGCTATTATGGATGCATATGTAATAATTAAATTACTGCATAACACTGGATCAACGACAAAAAACCTGATAATTGTTAACAGGTGTTCATCGGAAGAGGAAGGTAACACTGCATTTAATAATCTGAGTATGGCTGCACAACATTTCCTTCAGGAATCAATTCAGATGCTGGGATATATTGACCACGATCATAATGTAAACAGATGTATTATGTCGCAGGAGCTTTACATAAAGAAGATTCCGAGGTCAAAGGTTTCAATGCAGATAATTAAGCTTGCTCAAACAATTGTGCAAAGAGCAAAGATGAGCGAGTCAAAAAGATAAGCGAGTTAAAAAAGGTGTGCGATCTGAAAGACCGGGTGTGAAGTATTTAAAAAAATAAGTTTTCGGTTAAAAACATTTATTTTATCTGGGGAAAAGCAGACTTATTTCCCCAGGTTCTTTCCTTTTATTACCTGCCAGAATGTCAAAAGCAATATCTGAACATCAAGTAGAACTGACCAGTTTTCAATATACCAGAGGTCATAATCAAATCTCTTTTTAATTCTTATTTTATTCTCTTCATGATCCGGACAATCTCCCCTGAGTCCATGAACCTGTGCCCAGCCTGTAATTCCCGGTTTAACTATATATCTTAATCTCAGCTCGTCAATAAATTCATTATAATGTTCATTGTATGAAATTGCAGCCGGCCTTGGTCCGACGATTGACATCTCTCCTTTAAATACATTAAAAAACTGCGGAAATTCATCAATGTTTGTCTTCCTTAGGAATTTCCCAAACTTCGTCACTCTTGGATCGTCATCTGTAGCAGCTTTTACTTCATTTTTCCTCAGGCTGGCTTCCTGCGACATTGTCCTGAACTTTAGGCAACGGAATGTCTTATTATTCTGCCCTACCCTGTTTTGAATGAAAAATACAGGACCAGGAGATGTTAACTTCTGAATAAGTGCAATTAATGGAACTACCCATGAAAGAACCAGAAGAATAAAAACCGATGAGGCTAATAAATCAAATATTCTTTTAATAAGCTTCCAGTGGAATTCCGAAAGAGGCTCATCTCTTACTGTAATGATCGGCAGATTATCAATCATTGATATGCGGAATTTTTTGGAAATGAACTGGAAATAATCAGGAATGATGTGCGTTCTGACTGCATGGCGGTTGCAGATCTTAATGAGCTTCTCGATTTTCCCGATCTGACTGTATGGAAGAGCAATTACAATATCATCAACCTTATTGCTTGTTATTATCTCGTTTAATTGCTCAGTGGTGCCTAAAAAAGGAAGCCCAGGATATCTCTTCTCATCAATAAAGCCAAGGATCTTATAATCTGAATTTCCGTAATTATTCAAAGAATTATAAAAATTCAATCCTATTTCTCCTGAACCGATTATTAACATATTTCTGGTATTAAGATCTTTCCCGCGCAGATACTTCAGGACATAAAAGAAAATAATACGCTTTAATATAATTAAGGATGTAAGGAGAATAAAATAATACAGAATAAAATTACGTGTAAAGAGAAACTCTTTTATTATAAATAGAAAAAATACAGCAATCAGTATCTGAACAACCGAATTCTTAAAGACATTAATAATATCACCGGCAAAATTGCCTGTAGAGGCATCATCGTAAAAATCTATGATATTGGCACTGAAGAACCATGTTATGTTCAAAATTAGTTCAAGAACTAACATCAGATCATTTTTATAGAAGAGTTCAAACGACTGCGCAAAGCTGGCAGCTAAAGCGAAGGAAAGATTTAGTATTACAAAATCCAGCACTATCCTTAAAAAGTAAACAAAGTTTTTATTGGCTATCATTCTCTTTTCTAAACTGACTTAAAACTCACAATTAATTAATTTTCAAATAATAATCTTATCAGATAACCTGTTAAGGTGCTCGGTATATTTCTGATCAATAAAACTGCAGATCTTTTCCTCAAATATTTCCCTGGAAAATCCCTTTGCTATGGTGTTAATTTTTACAGGGTCAAACTTGTTCTCAAGTTTTTCAAATCTCCTTACAGCTTCTTTAATAGCAATACTGCTTTGTTCATTAAAATGAAGTCCGTTGACTTCATCTATTACAGTCTCAGCCGTACCTCCCCTGTTAAGAGCAATGACCGGAGTGCCGCAGGACTGAGCTTCAACTACAATTATACCAAAATCCTCCTCTGCTGCAAATACAAAGGCTTTTGCCTTTTGCATGTACCTCTTTAAGTCCCCGGAGCTCTGGTAGCCGAGAATTTCAATATTTTTTGCAGCTTTAGCTTTAATTTTTTCCATTTCAGGTCCATGCCCAATTACAACCAGTTTCTTATCGGGCATAGAGCTAAATGCCTCTACAATAAGATCAATTCTCTTGTAAGGCACAAGTCTGGAGGCTGTAAGATAATAGTCTTCTTTTTCAGTTTCCAGTGGAAACTTTGTAATATCCACCGGCGGATTAATAACTACAGAATCGCGGTTATAGATCTTCTTTATTCTTGAAGCTATATGCCGGGAATTTGCAATAAAATGATCAACACGGTTTGTTGCACTTAAATCCCACATCCGAATATAATGTAAAATTGACTTGGCAATAACTCCGCCTATACCTCTCTTAAGACCAGCTTCGGTCAGATACTGATGGTACAGATCCCATGCATATCTGATAGGTGTATGGCAATAACAGATATGCAGCTGATTGGCATTTGTCAATACACCCTTTGCAACCGCATGCGAACTTGAAAGAATGATATCATAATCTGACAAATCAAACTGTTCAATTGCCATTGGGAAAAGCGCAAGATATTTCCTGTGCTTTTTCCTGGCAAAAGGAAGATCTTGAATAAATGAAGTTTTAGCCTTCTTCCCTTTTAAGATCACCTGTCTCTGATCATCTTTAAGAAAATCAACCAGACTGAAAATATCAGCATCTGTCCACATATTGGTAAATGATTCAATACACCTTTCTGAACCGGCATAATTTACAAACCATTCATGTACAATTGCTTTTTTCAAACTACTGGACCTGTATATTTTTATTTATCGTTTCATTAATTAGCTGAAGGACTGAATCTACAGAGATATCTTTCATACAGATGTTATTATCGCATTTTGCGAAATTTTTTCCATCGTAACATGGCGAACATGCAAGTGTTCTCCCTCCCCATAATACTCTTACATTTTCATTTTCCCCAATTCTTTCCTTTGGATTAACAGGCCCGAATAATGCTATTGGAGTAACCGAAGATAGTTTTGCCATCTGTAACGAACCTGTATCATGTGTAACCAGAATATCAGATCTGTCAAACAGACTGATCAGATCTAAAATGGAAGTTTTTCCTATTAGATTTATTATACCAGAATTGTTTTCCAGCAATTCCTTAAATTCATCTTCTACCCATTTGTCAGTATCAGCACCAATCAGAATAACGTTCATACCGCTTTCTGTTAACCTTAAGCATAATTCCTTATAATATTCCACCGGCCATCGCCTTAGCATATCATCGGCAAGAAGATTCTTTGATCCGCCCGGAGCAAGAATTATACGGGGATGCGTTGAGCCTTCGATCAAAGCATCGGTTTTATCATTATTTGAAAGTTTTATTTTGGGCAGAACAGCATGTTTCATCTGCCGGTCATCTTTTCCATCAATGAGCTTTCTATACTCATCGCCATGATACCTGCCTGGGATGATGCTATTCAGATGATCCTTTCCCATAAAATCCCGCTGAACTTCTCCCCTTGCAGTAAGAGCAAGAAGCCTGTAGCGTTTATCTCTGTATGGAATAACAATAAGGTCAAATCTCTTAAGAAAAAGTTTTTTCCATACTGTCATTAATACCTTTAGTCTTGAAATAAGATTTCCTTTGAGAAGGGCCGAATCGTCAATAACAAAAAGGTGTTTTATTTCACTAAGGCTGTTTAATATGGGAGCCGAAGCTTTCCCGGATATCCATACTATTTCAGCGCCGCCATATTTCTCCTTTATGGCCTCAAGCATTGAAAGCGACATGACAATATCGCCAATTGCCCCCAGCTTAATTATCAGGACCCTCTTTGTGTCCGAATTTGTCATAAGTTTGTTTTTCTCTATCCGGCTTCTATATCTAAAAGGCAAAATTCTATTAAAACTAATATATAAGCAATTTTATTCTACCGATAATCTAATTATTTAATTGTCTAAAACTATTATAATTATGAAAATTCAGTAAAAAACATTACTTTATAAACCCAAAATTCATTTGTCGTAAATATAATGATTATTTCAATAATTACTCCTACATACAATTCCGAAAAGACGATAAGGCTGAACATTGAATCTGTGCTGAGGCAGGATTTTGATGATTTTGAGCATATTATTGTAGACAATTTAAGTAACGACAGTACGCTTGAGATAATCAGAGATATGTATCAAAAGGCGGGTAAGCAGCTAAAACTCAGGATCATCTCTGAAAAGGATCAAGGAATTTCTGATGCATTTAATAAGGGAATAGCCTTTTCCAGGGGGCAAGTTATCGGGATCCTTAATAGCGATGACTTTTACTTTGATGATACTGTTCTAAAAAAAACTGCAATAGCATTTATGAACAAAGATGTTCTCTTTACCCATGGCGACGTATATTTTGAAGATTCTGTGCATGGATCAAACATTAGAAGACCTTTGCTTTGCCCGGCAGAAATAGCCATGCCCTATAACCACCCTACAATGTTCTTCAGGCGCGAAGTATATGAAAAATACGGGGTTTTTGACCTGAATTTCAGATATGCAATGGATTATGAACTTGTTATGCGCTTTGAAATCTCAGAGCCAGGTTTCCAGCAGAAGAGCTTTTATATTAAAGGAGATCCCCTGGTTCATGTCAAGTCTGGCGGTGAATCCTGGCAAAATGAGGATAAAGCTATCAGTGAAATTAAATCCGCATTAAAGAAAAACGGGCTTTGGAATTATAATTCCCGGAAATCATATTATTTACGAAAGACCAGAAATAATGTAAAAAAAGTATTGGATAAACTGGGACTGCAGATCCTGGTAAAATACTGGCGTAACTGGAAATGGAAAAATGGCTGATATCTGAAAAGTAAAATATGCCTCTTTTCTCCCCTTCCCGGTCAGATGCTGAAAAGGCTCTGATAAAATGATTAAATCCAATACAATTTCTGACAACAGACAGTCCTATTAATTCCTTCGGTAAAGAGGAAATTTTTCACTATTTTTGAACTTTGGAAGATTTCATCAATATTAATCCGGCAAATAAATTTGGCAGAGAGTATCAATAATTTAAGAATAAAAAAAATCAATATTAAGGAATTCTTATCCGACACTTCAAGGTCTGGAAAGGCAAAAAGAAACATAATAGTTCTTTTTGTTCTGCACAGCTTTACTCTGCTTTTTTCTCTGCTTATGGTCCCTTTATCCTTAAGATGCCTTAATCCGGTCGAATATGGAACATGGCTTACAGTAAGCTCAATTACCACATGGTTTGTTTCTCTTGATTTTGGATTAGGCAATGGATTAAGAAACAAACTCTCAGAAGCTTTTGCCTTTAACGATAGAAAACTGGCACGAATATATGTCAGCTCGACTTACTTTATTATTACACTTATTGTTTTCTTATGCTACATTGTTTTTATAATAATTAACCACTGGCTTAACTGGCTTAAAATACTGAACGCCCCGGAAAGCCTGGCATCTGAATTAAATCCGCTTGTTTTATTTGTTTTCACATTTTTCTTTGCACAATTTATATTAAAACTTATCGTATATATTGTACTTGCTGACCAGAAGCCTGCAATAAACGGGCTTTTTAGTTTTCTAATTAATCTCTTTACGGTTATTGCTCTTTATATGCTTTCAAAAGGAAGTAGTTCTTCACTCTTTACTGTCGGGTTTATCTCAAGTCTTATTCCAATGCTTGTTTTTCTTTTAGCCAGCGTTATACTCTTTGCAGTTTATTATAAAGACCTGATCCCGTCAATTAAGTTAGTAAAGTTAGAGCATGCAAAAAACCTTGTTCAGCTTGGATTTCAGTTCTTTGTAATTCAGATTGCCTCACTTATTATATTTACCACTGATAATATTATTATTACACAGATCTTTACGCCAGCCGAAGTAACGATTTATAACGTTGCCTATAAGTACTTCAGCATTATCCCGCTTGTTTTCGGAGTTATTTTAACTCCGTTCTGGTCTGCTTATACTGAGGCTTTGGCAAAAAAAGATTATTTTTGGATACGCAGAAACATACAAAAGCTGATTAAAATTTGGGTTATATTTGCACTGCTGATCCTGATCATGCTTTTGATCTCAGGCGGTGTATATAAAATATGGACAGAATCAAAGGTTCAGGTCCCTTTTATTCTTTCGGTTCTGATGGGTCTGTTTTCAATTATTTCTATGTGGAATAACATATTTGCCTATTTTGTAAATGGAGCCGGGAAAATAAGGCTGCAGATGTATGTCGCCGGCATTGGCGGAATTGTCAATATCCCCCTTTCGATCTTTTTAGCCAGAAATCTTCAGTGGGGTGTCGCCGGAATAATAGCTGCAACTTCAATATGCCTGCTGCTGGGCTCTGTTTTGGTTCCGCTTCAGTCATATAAAATAATTAATCAGAAAGCTGATGGTATCTGGAATAAGTAAAATTTTAGGATGTAAAGAGTATGAGCAATATTTTTGATGATTATCTGGATACTTCCTTCGGGGAAAGAAAGCAGGCTGACTTTAAATTTGAACAGTTTGCAATAAACTACAGACGTTTTTTCCCTGAAGAAAAATCCTCAAGGATACTGGATATAGGTGTCGGAAGAGGCGAGATGATGGAATGTCTTAAACGTTGGGGATATAATAACTATTTGGGCGTTGATATTTCTTCGAGTGTGATCGAGTTCTGTAAATCATTAAATTATAATTGCGAACTGATTGAAGATACAGCCAGCTGGCTGAATGATAAAAAGAATAGTTTCGATGTAGTCACATTAATAGACGTACTGGAACATATTCCTAAAAGTCATACAATTGAATTCTTAAGATCAATTTACGACAGCCTGAAGGACAACGGCATGCTGATCATTCAGGTACCTAATCTTCAAAGCCCGGAGGGATATCTTATAAGATATGATGACTTTACCCATGAGGTTGGCTTTACAGAACACAGCTTGAGACAAGTATTGCTGAGTTCAGGCTTTAAGGAAATTAGTTTCTATGGTTTTGAAGGTTATTTACTGGAT
>JBLNEL010000360.1:0-3036 GCA_050262615.1 Bacillota bacterium | reverse complement strand
TAACGTCCTTTTTACTTCCGAACTTGCAAGACGAATTGAAGGCAGCGGAGTAACTGTAAACGCAGTTCATCCAGGAGTTATTAGAACAAATTTAGGCAATTCATCCGGACTGTTTGGAATTGTACTTAAAGCAGCAAAACATTTCTGGAATACACCCGAAGAAGGAGCAAAAGCCCCTGTGCGGCTGGCTGCAGATCCAATGCTTCAGAATACAAACGGCAGATTCTTTATGCTCGAAAAAGAAATGGAGCTTACAGAGGCAGCAAAAAATAAGGACCTGGCCTGTAAATTATGGGACTTAAGTTCTAAACTGGCTGGAATTTAAGCTGCCTCCGAAAAGATATTTTTTTTACACATTTATTTGGGTACATGAATATGCCTGTACCTGATGGCCAGACATGTTAATGTAATTGCACTGTACTTTTCTGAGCTGCTCTTGCCTGCAGCCAGATCAACTATTAAATCACCTTTTTCTCGTTCAGTGTAGTTCTGTTTTACTGATATTATAGCATCAGCCCCAAGATCCATTGCCTGGCTTTTTAACTGCTTAAGCAGTTCTTCAGTGGTTGAATACTGTGCACCTTTGGCTTCAAGAAATGCCAGTTGTGTAAAATTCTTGTCCTCGGGCTCTACATTCTCCCAGTATACTTCTATATCATAGGTTTTATCTTCACTGTTGATCTTCGCTAATGGTGTTACGTTCGTTTGTATGTTATATCCATATCCGCATCCGATTATCTGTGCAGTTATCAGTAAGATATAAAGCTTCTTCAATTGATTGCTCCTGTTTCTGAATTTTGAAAATTAATTTGATTCCCTTAAGGTACAAACAATATACCAGCAGATATTTATTTCATTTTCAAAGCTTCAGAAAGCATTCAGGAATTTTAGTGTACTTTTATCAGTACAACCAGTGTAGCGCCAGAGAAATCAATTACAATAGGTCAAAGCTTTATTACCAGTTCTTTGATTGCTTCTGCTATGACTGCAACCTTTTCCTTATCTACAATACTTAAGTTATCTTTTTTAGTGTGGGTTACATCCTGTCTGTCCATATTATCAGTAAACCACTTTGAAGTCATTGCAATTGCAGAGACCCCGGACTGAACAAAAATACTGTGGTCTCCCTGCGGCCATTGTGGTCCCTGTATAACTCCTGGAAAACTATTAAAGGCTGATTCGGCTTTTACTTTGATTTCTTCAGAAAGATTATAAAATGAGTATGCACTCTCGCCTTCTTTATAACCTGCACCATCAATGTTTATGTTTAAAAATATCTTATCATGTTTCCCGTAGTTCTTACTTATATAAAGCATCTGTCCCGGAACAGCATAGTAGTCTTCGCCATTAAAAGCTATAAGCTCTACCTGCTTGTCTCCACTATAGTCCTTAAGCAGTTCTGCTAGCAGCAATAGCACAGTTACTCCGGTAGCATTATCAATTGCTCCGGGTGTTCCTTTTTTGGCATCAATATGCGCAGTAATTACAATCCGGGAAGATGCATCTGTTCCTTTGCGTGCAGTTATATTGTATCCTTTCCCAGGTATCCGCCTGCCTGAGGAAAATATGGATGCTGTCTGGCCTGAAAACTTAAGCAGCCTCTCACCTTCAATGTCTGTCATATATACCGAAGGAATATCAAAGTCCCCGTCTTCAATTAATGGAAATGGATAAAGCCCCCCGGCTAAAGATGAGTTCCTGCCGGTTGCACAGATAAGAGTCTTAGCGCCGCTTTTTTACAGTAATTAAAATATTTTTTTATTTTGTTATGGATTATATAAAAAAAAAATTTTATTGATTTGCTGGTCGTTTTGAATTTATACATGCAGCAGTATTACCTTGCCTGAGGCATCCAGCTTTTCTAACTCTTCAACTGTAGAGGCTGAAGTCAGCTCTGCCTCTAATTCACATCCTAAGGAATATGGACTGGCCTTTACTTCAAATTTATTCCCGCAGATTATTAATGATGCACCGTTTTCCTCCCAGTCAACTGCATTAAACTGATCAGATTCAGTTTCCCAGCCATAGGATGAAACTTCATGTTCAAAAAACGAAGTCGCAAGCCTGTTCCCTATGCTCCCGACCGGACGCTCGCCAATTTCATTGCAGAGTTTGTCAAGATGAGATGAACACTTTTCTACCAGATTGCTATTTATCATTATTACCTCTGTTTGTTTTTTATTATGAGGTACAAATAAACAAAAGAAGTACTCTAAAAGACTTGTATTAAAACGACATTTTCGCGGATTGAATTAATTCCCTGTATTCCCCTGGCGTATGTCCAGTGAATTCCTTAAAGTCCTTAATAAACTGCGGCTGATCGTAAAACCCGGCATCTAAGGAAATATCTGTAAGTCTTGATCTGCTGTTTATTAGTCTTAATGCTCTGTTAAACCGGGCAATAGCAGAAAAACTGCGGGGTGAAAGACCTACATATTTATTAAATATTCTCTCAAACTGCCTTTCACTTAAATTAAACTTTCCGGAAAGGTCCTTAATCTGAAATTTTGACCGGCTCTCTGAAATAAATCTGATGCTTTCTTTGACTAAATTAAAATGATGTTTGTTTGAAATAAACATCTTTTTTAATAAGAATTTTTCAATGATTTGTATACGTTCAGCAGCGGAAGCAGCATCCTGAACCATGCAGCCTAAAGTTTTGTATTCCTTAGCTATTGACTCTAGATCAATAACCGAGTGCGAAAACTCCCATGCGGGCATCTTAAAAAAGCTTGTGATTGAGTAAGGATGAAAAACAACACCAATTAACCCTGCATCTGAAGTGGAAATTATATCCCGGTATTTTATAAATTGTCCGCACCCTAAGAATTCAGGCTGCTTTGTCTCTTCAGAATTTTTATTTCTTTCACAAAAAGGATTGCCATAATGAAATATTAATTGAAGCTCGCCGGTGGGGAATAACCTTTCTTTATGAAAATAATTCCCTTTTTCCAGGACCCAATAACATTTAACATATTCCCTTAAGTACTTACCGGGATTTATTACTTCAATCTTCATTTCTTTTTAACCGCTGCT
>JBLNEL010000359.1:0-3665 GCA_050262615.1 Bacillota bacterium | reverse complement strand
TTGTTAATTGACAGGCATGAAACGGCATAGGAGCCTTCATTAGGCAGGCTTAGTGTTCCAATCTGAAAACCGTCTGACAGGCGAAATACCCTGATGTTGCTGTCGCTGGATATCAGATATTTAGAGTCGCGCGTAAATTCAAGCGATGTGGCCGGTGTATTAATCTGATTTGTAACCGTTAATGAATTTGTATTTATTATCATTATCCTGCTTATTCTGCCATTGTGGGAATCATCTGTCGGAGCAACTGCAATGTAATTGCCATCCCTGCTAAGCGCCATAAAATTTATAATATTACCCTCAGGATCTAATATATTTATTAGAGAGCCATCGGAAGCATTTAGTATCAGAATCTTTTCATTAAGTCCATCTGATTGCACGGCATAAACCCTTTTTCCGTCAGAAGACATTTTTGCTATTTTTATTCTTAATCCGGTAACTTTCCAGAGCTGTTGATAAGTATTTACATCAAGCATTGCAATGTAATTGTCTTGGTTTAGAGGGCTGCAAAAGATTACTTTACTGCCGTCAGGAGTAAAATCAATTGAATTATTGTAAAACGTATTTACCGGGTAATTCAATCCTTTAAGAACTCTGCCGTTCTCAGCATCAACAAACAACAGAAGACTGTCTGTAGATACTTTATTGTATGATCTTCCAATTGCAATGAGTTTTCCTGTTGGACTGTATTTAGCAAATCCCGTATATACTGGCAGCGAGTAAACCTCTTCGTGCAGGTCTGCATCATAAACCTTAAAACTGGTGTTATAATAATCGTCTCCTGTAGCTAGGAAATGATTTCTTATCGGGGAAAATTCCTGTGTCATACTGCGGTAGGAAGAGTAGTATGGCTGATATTCACTGGAAATAAACCCATAGAAAACACTTAATGTATTAGTAAATGCTGAGGTATTGTGTTCTGAAACGGCACATGCCCTGAATTCGTATATTTTATCCCTGTCGAGGTTTTTTACGCTGAAGCTTCCTTTATCAGAAGATAGAATTGCTGCGGTTGTGAAATCCACTGCTTCAGAAGGAATTCTGGACTGAATAATAATATTTTTTGTTAAAGTGGAATTATTTTTCCATCTGAGTTCAACACTATTGTCGCTGATGTTCTGAGAAGTCATTCTAAGTTCTGTAGGGGCCTTAAACTCAAGGAAAGCTGAAACAGCGTTGGAGCAGGCAGACATGTTTTTGTTCTTGTAGGCTCTTATCCTGAAAAAGTAGTTTACTCCGGCTTTGACGGCAAATTTGCTTAGAAATGATGTCGCGTTCTCCTCAGCAGTATCAACTGCAAAGAAATTATCATCTATCGAATCACTCCTTTCAATTATAAATCCGGCTTCACCCAGACTATTGTCAGTCCACGTGAGTTTTACTGCGTTTTCATTAACATACCCGATACTTAACAGTCCCGGGGAATTTGGCAGGTAGCTTCCTGACTTTGTATCGTGAGGATTTGTAAAGTCAACCACTGCATCTTCCGGAGAACACGAGTAAATGCACAGCCCGGAAAGAATTATTAGAAAGAATTTATAAAGAGATTTCAGCATGGTATTTTTATTTAAGGTTTATTTTTACACCTAGACCGTTAGGACCGGCATTTATTTCGGCTATTTTTTCCAGCTGGAGACTGGATCCCTTTGAGTGAAAAATTACTGCATCAATTATATTCAGGGAGTAAATCCCAAGTGCAGCTCCCAGAAAAAGATTCTTCCTCTTTGCCGCCTTATTCATGTCATTTAATGAGGATTCCAGAAGGGCCCTGTATTTAACCGCCTCCGGCTCATTCCGGGCTCCAAAATATTTATCCTTATTCCGTGTGAATTCACTCTGCATATCCTGGTAATCCAACCCGGCCTTTATGAAAAATATACCGCTGATTAGTGCGCCGGCGAAATATCCTACTCCCTGTATGTACGAGCGGTCTGAAAACTGCCCTAATCCCGGAACAACTGCCGACATGAGTAAATACCTGGGACTATAATATCCATACATGCTTTTAAGCCTGTACTGAATCCCGCTTTCAATTTCAAAGTCCTTTTCAATCGGTCTGAAAAAATTATCCGGTTTCAGTGCTAAACTGTGTTTCCCAACCGGAACCTTTATACTGGAACTGCTGTCGAAAAGGCAAACATTATCATCAATAACCAGTCTGCAGATATCTTTATCTTCGGTAGAAATTAAACTGTAATTTAACTTGAGATCTATATTGTATTCGTATCTGGTGGACCTGACAAAGATGAGCTTTTCCACAGTACTGTAATCTTTCTTTCTTATCCCCAGCTTATAATTCCCTAAATGAAGTTTCCAGTTCCTAAGCGGAGTATAGCCGACCTGAGTATCATTAATGAGTACTTCTGCACTATCCGGCGCAGAATTTACGTTAAGAAAACCGTAATCGCCGTCCAGAACGAAGAATACTTCATAAACGCCTTTAATAAAACCTATGATCTGTTCGCGCGAGACGCCGTTGAAAGTGGCTTTTATTCTGAGCTCATTTCTGTCTGTGTTAAGTATCTGAAGAGGAGTTGTCCCGCAATATTTGTTATTAATATAAACTGAGGCTCCCTGCGGGTAAGAATCAATACGAAGGATGTTTTCTCCGGGCCCGTCCTGGGAGAAAAGAGGAGTGTTTACCAGAAAATAAAATACGATCAGCTGGCAGATTATTGCGGCCTTTTTCAAATTGTGCATCAGATACGACCTCAGTGTGTTTGCAGGAAAGCTGAAACTTTAGTCTGATAAAAAACTTTCCTATAATGAATAATCAGGGTAGGGTTTAATAATTTACAACCCAAAATTAGGAGAATTGAGCCAAAAAATCAATAAAATTGCCTTAAACCGCGGGCTTCTTCATCTCAGCTATAACCTGGGCCTTAAAGATATCCATGTACGTCCTCAGGTACTCGTTTTCCTTCTGTAGCTCTTTTAACCTCTGCCTTAGTTCAGTCTCTGTAAGAGGCTTGCGCTTTCGTTTTTCTTTCTTCATAGCAGGTTTCATGTTCCGTAAAATTGTGTGCCTATACTTATATATATGGTGATGGATGGCGTTTTCGGAAAAATTTCTGAAAAAATTTAAAATTATTTTAAAAACCCCATTTTTGACCCGTATTTAATATAAAATATTTCCCCTTACCCTGCGTCCCCCAGGTAAAAAAACAAAATCCGGTTTGATTTTTCATGAGAAAATTCCTAACGTTGAAGTAGTAGTTTTACAGACCTGTCGTTTTAGCCCTTTTGATTCTCTTTTAATGAACAATACGGGGTGCCCCATGAACCTTATGAAAACCTTTTCACTTTTACTCATTGCCTCAAGCCTGACCTTGGGCCAGACAAAACAATGGTTGAATTTTTATTCAGAGTCCGAAATTGTTTCCCAGGCTTTTGAAGGGCAGTATGACTGGATAGTTACAAAAGATTACCTGGTCAGACTTGATATGCTTACAGGAGAAAAGCAGTACTTCCTCTTCGGCGTTGGTATTACCTCTATTGCCGTTGATGAGAAGGGCAATAAGTGGATTGGTACATATTCAAGAGGTCTCATTAAATATGACGGACAATGCTGGACAGAATATAATACCTCAAATTCAGGCTTGCCGCATAATTATGCTCAGAATGTCTTGCCCGACAAAAAAGGGAATATATGGATCCCTTCCTGG
>JBLNEL010000358.1:0-6269 GCA_050262615.1 Bacillota bacterium | reverse complement strand
AAATACCTAGAACTAGGTATTTAGAATTGTTTCCTACATGACGATATTTGCATCCAAATCCTGAAGTGGTTTTATTTCGCGGTTAAGCAGGAGGAATATGCAGAAGAATAAATAAATGCAAAAAGGGCAATATGACAAAGAGAATTCTGATAGCAGATAAGGATAAAAACAACAGAGAGTTCTTTAAGAAATTAATAAATTCAATACAGGAATGTGAGATTTCAGAAGTTGATGAGGCAAGGGATTTTCTTAATGTTGCATTAAACAAACATCCTGACCTGATAATTATGGACACAAATATTCATCAGCAGAATTATGAAAAGTTAATTGAGATCATCAGAACTTCATATACAAAAGAAAAGCTGCCAATTGTCACTATTTCTTATGCCATCGACCGGGAAAAAGTAATAACACTTCTGAAGCTGGGGATAACGGATTTTATTCTAAAACCTCTTAATAACGAATCTGTTGCAGTAAAAATTAAAACAATTCTGGAAAAAATAAACGGCAGCTCAATATCTTCTGTTACAGAAAAAGGTGACGACAGCGGGAAAGCGAGATTCCTTCTTGTTGATCATGATAAGCCTTTCAGAAATCAGTTCATAAAACTTTTTAATGATAAATACGAAATATATACTGCAGATAACGGAGAAGAAGGGCTCGCCTTTTTTGAAAAGTATAAACCCGAATTTGTATTCATATCCGAGCATTTGAAATTAATTAATGAAAGAATACTTGTTCAAAAGATCAGAAGTATAAGCAGAGATGAAACGAAGATTTACTTTCTCTCTACTGTTCTGAAGTCTAGTGCCATGAAATCGAGTTTATACAATGGGGTAATTGAAAAATCGATCAGCCCTTCGGTCTTTCAGAAGGAATTTGCCAAAGTTGTCTGGGGAGAAGAAATCAATTTATTCCAAAAGGTTTCTAAGATTGTTAAAGGCAGTCTTCTTGGGCAAATGAGCAACTTTGTAAGACTTAGCCTTGCTCCGGTATTTAATGATGAAATAAACGTTTTTACGCCGGGTGAGAATTTTAAGTTGTTAAATGAGGCGTTGGCTTCAGTTGAATTAATTGATGAAAAGAAGGAATTGTCTGTAACTGTCGGGATTTTTGGATCCAGCAAGGATATGTTATTAATTGCGGAAAAAGTTGCCAAAGAGCCTGTATCTTTCAATGCCTTGGCAGTAGAGGCAATCGGTGGAGTAGTTACTAGTCTAGCAGAACAGGTGAACCAGTTTATTGGGCTAAATGGGGTAAAACTCGATGTTCAGCAATTTAAGGTCAACTCAAGACTTGAGAATAAACTTAATTACGACTGGGATATAGAAGCTTATATCAAGGATAGTAAGAATTCTCATTATGCAGTTGGAGTATACTGCTCTAAGATTATTTGAGTGTCATAAGCTAAGTCCAAATTATAGAAAGTCTTATATGATCTTTCTTTAAAGGTCTTTTAATTTGTGGAGCTAAGCGGGATCGAACCGCTGACCTTCCCGATTGCATCGGGACGCTCTCCCGAAAGCTGGGCTATATAAATTAGATCGAGTAAAAGTGCCGAAGAAGGCTCAAAACAAGAAAACCTTTATATGAAAATTCATATAAAGGTCTTTTAATTTGTGGAGCTAAGCGGGATCGAACCGCTGACCTCTTGAATGCCATTCAAGCGCTCTCCCAGCTGAGCTATAGCCCCATTTAATTTCTATATTTGTTAAGAACTATAACTTCCTTCAGTCCGCTGACCTTCCCGATTACATCGGGACGCTCTCCCAGCTTAGCTATAGCCCCATTAAATAATAACATACAAACTTACTGAAGTTTGGCTTTTTTGTCAATATTGAAAGATCTTGAGAGTTATAAAAATATTCGTATAATCTAATTTTTATACTGGTTATATAAAATTTAGAATTGCTGGTCTTCCTGCCACTTTAAATAACTGAATTTTAATGCAATTTCAAACAAATTATTCAGGCACAGTAATTGTCTTTTTGATTACATAACTGATTCTTGATATTAATGAAAATTTAAGTAGATTATTTATTGGGGGACTTAGGAGGGGGAATGCTGTACTTCTTAATATTAATATTCGCACTTTGCTGGACCTGGCTTTTGCTGGATCTAAGGAGCACACCGCTTCATAGATATGAACCCAGGAAACACAGGAGAAACACATCTATAAATCTTACTCATTTAAGAATGATTGAAAAGGATATTGATTCAGAAATACAGGAACTTGTCAGCTATGATGAGCTTCCTGAGAAAAAGCTGGAGGTTGCTTAGTCTGCCTGGCTAAAGGGCTTTTATTGCCAGAACAGCTTTATAAATAGCAATGACCATATCTTTTTTTACTATAACCGGTTCTTCATGAATATCTGCCGTGTAAAACTGATAATAATCTTCTGGCAGGCATCTGAAGTATCTTATAAATTGCTCACCAGTCTGTAATTTACAGGCAACAACTGATCCATTTACAGGCCTGGCATCCGTATCTAGAAGAAGCTTATCATTCTGAGAATATAACTCTTTCGGATAGTCTTTTGACAAAATAATAGCAAAACAGTTGATCTTCTTTGTATAGGGAAGAGTAATGGTGCCAATAATATTCTGTGGAGCATAGATTTCTGATAGGGTACCAATACTGGAAATAATCGGATAGACATTACCTGTAATACTAAAAAGCTCAATATCCTGATCAAAGATATTTTGTGAATAAACAGGATTGGAAGGATCTGAATCATCAATCTTTATATTAAGTCCTTCCTCCAACCTTTTTATTGTAGACTGATGCGGTTTACCGGTTATTCCTTTACTGAGCTTATAGATAATATGCCGCTGGATCCCGGTCTTTTTCTCAAGCTCAGATCCACTAATTCTGAAGTCTTGTTCAAGTTTTTGAATGAATGTCTGCCAGCTCATATGGAACTACTGTTTTTATGAATAAAACTATAGAAAAACACTCGAAGTAGCAATAGTATACATAAAAAATATTCGAATTTAATTTATATAATATTTATAGTTTGCTTATAGTTAATGCATAATCTATAAAGGAAAAGCCCACATATTTTGCAGATAGCTGCTCTTGTCATTGCCGGCATTAAACAATAGTCAATAATAGTTTACTTGAAAAGGACCATATTTCTGATAAATTAAATTTACAGGATGTTTTCCGGATCTATTAATAACAAGGTGAACTATGAACTTTAAATTGTACTGGGATGTAATTAAGGAGATTGTTGGTGATTTTAGTGACAATAAAGTGCCCAAATTAGGTGCTGCTTTAGCCTATTATACTGTTTTTTCGCTTGCGCCCTTATTGCTGATCGCAATTGCAGTTGCCGGTCTAATGTTTGGGAGTGAAGCAGCTTCAGGGAAAATATATGAAGAAATAAAGGGACTTATTGGAAATGAGGGAGCAGCGCTTGTGCAGACTGCTATTAAAAATTCAAGTAACAAGGAAACAGGTATAATTGCAGCCGTAATAAGCCTATTAACTTTAGGTATAGGTGCAACAGCTGTCTTTATTGAGTTGCAGGATTCACTGGATATGATATGGAGAGTCAAACCAAAATCCAATAAGCCTTTAATGTCATTTATCAGGACCAGGTTAATTTCTTTTGCAATGGTAGTAGCAATGGGTTTTTTGCTGCTTGTTTCATTAATAATATCAGCCGGATTAGCCGCACTCAATCAATTTCTTACAAATTTAGGATTTATTCCTGTCTGGGTTCTTCAGGTTTTTAATATAGTTTTTTCGTTATTTGTAATGTTTGCAATCTTCTCAATGATCTATAAGGTTCTTCCTGATGTACAGTTATCCTGGAAAGATGTAAGAATGGGGGCTATTGTTACAACTATTCTTTTCGTTCTTGGCAAGTACCTGATCGGGTTGTATCTCGGTAAAAGTACAATCAGTTCGACCTATGGTGCTGCAGGTTCATTTGCAATCCTTTTAGTATGGGTATATTATTCAGCTCAAATATTGTTTATAGGAGCAGAATTCACTTATGTTTATGCCAATAGATTTGGATCCGGTATAAAACCTTCAGAACATGCAGATAAAGTAGATGTGGCTAAATTCGAAGAACTTAGTAAGAGCAGTGAATCTGAGAAGAAAAAGTGATTTGTAAATATCAATAAAATATCATTATACTTTTATTCTTATCCGTCTGTTTTTTATATTATACTGGTGTCTGATTTATAATGTTGGGGGATTTATTATTCCGGAATAAAAAAGAGGCGGAATTATGAATTTTAAGGAAATATGGAGTTTCATTAAGCAGTTGTTTAGTGAATACAGTGAGAATAAAGTCCCTAAACTTGGTGCCTCACTGGCCTATTATACTATATTTTCGATAGCTCCGCTGCTGATAATAGCGATTGCAGTTGCCGGATTTATTTTCGGAAAAGATGCTGCCCAGGGGCAGCTTTCCGGCCAGTTAAAATCACTGGTCGGCAACGAAGGAGCAATTTTGATACAAACTGCAATACAGAACTCAAGTAATGTATCCTCCGGAATAATTGCTACACTGGTCAGTATACTAACATTAATAATTGGAGCTACCGCCGTATTTATTGAGATTCAGGATTCGCTAAATACCATATGGAAGGTAAGACCAAGGTCTGAAAAGCCATTTAAGGATTTTTTCCGCACAAGATTAACCTCATTTATTTTAGTTGTCGGTATGGGTTTTCTGCTGATGGTTTCACTTATAGTAAGTGCAGCAATTTCAGCACTGACCGACTTAATAGATAAATACCTTTCTGTCCCAGGGTATGTGTTTCAGTTAATTGATATTGTTCTTTCATTGAGTGTGATCTTTGTTTTATTTTCGATGATCTTTAAGCTTTTGCCTGATGTGGAGCTGAAATGGAAAGATGTAAGGACCGGCGCATTGTTTACCACCATTTTATTTGTGGTGGGAAAGTATCTGATTGGCTTATATCTTGGGAAAAGCAGTGTATCGTCAGTATACGGAGCTGCCAGTTCACTGGCAATTATCCTAGTATGGATTTACTATTCTTCGCAAATATTGTATCTTGGTGCTGAATTTACCTATGTTTACGTTCAAAGATATGGACCGGGTGTTAAACCCTCTGCATATGCAGATATTGTAACAGTACAAAAGATAACAAAATAGTTCAGATCATAAAAGATACTTTTATTCATAATAATGATTCTTCCGGAAGAGTTAAGAACCGAGGTCTTGTTTTAGATGCGTAAAAACTCTAAATTTGAACAGTAATTTAGCATTTTACCCGCAAAAGTAGTATTATTTCATTTCTATTCATTAGAACTATTTGCAATCCTGAAATCAAAGTTGCGGAATTATAAAAACTAATAAATACGAAAATATTTTCGATTAATAATATTATAAGGTTTGAAAATTTTTGTAAATGGGCTATCAATAGTCATTTTGAATTTAAGAAAGAGATTTATCACTTATAAAGAAAAAAAAGTATTTTTTGCATTTTATTATTTGTATAGATAGATTAAATTAAGTTCCTTATAGTAAAAAACAGCAGTAAGCAAAGGAGAACATCTAAGTGTCAAAAAGCAGAGGCATATTAGAACAGAAAGCTAGTGAATCACAGCCGTTAAGAGCCGCAATTGAGAATCCTAAAGATGAAATCAGAGAACAAGATGCACTTAAACCTACAACAATAATAAACGAAGAGGGGAAAAAGGTAATTGTTTTCCAGGATCCGCTTTATTCACGGGAAAAGAGGAGTATAATCAATTATACTATCTTCAAGGGGAAATGGGAATTTGAGAATATTGACGAACCGGATGAGACCGATTCTGAGAAATGTGCGGTGAAATTTGTACCTGTAAGTGATGGAGCTGAAATAACTATTGCTTTTAAATCACTTAAGGATAGAGTTGAATTTATGGATTCGATTTACAGTGATAGTGAAATGAAACAGGTTGGTACAGGTATCCAGCTTGAAGATTTGGCAAATTCAAAGGTACTGAAGACAACCGGCGGCCTAATCGGTCTTTCGCTAGCAGGTTATGGTTTGTATAAATTATTTGGTAAAACTGCAAAAGAATAGAAAAATTACCCCAGTAATTTAAATATTTTTGACTGACCACTTGCTCCTGAGATAATCAGCTGAGCAGGTGGGTTTAAGTCATTTCTTTATTTCCTTTCTTACCGGTTGTTCCACAACTGAATAAAAAAAACAGCACACAAATTTATTATATTTTACCGCAGATTTTCAGCTAATTTGAAATCAAGAGCATTCAGGTGTAATACAGGAATTGCGGG
>JBLNEL010000357.1:0-14255 GCA_050262615.1 Bacillota bacterium | reverse complement strand
GTGGGACCGGATGGAACAACCAGAATTATTAAGACAATCGGGGAGCTCATAAGGGATGAATCCGGGCATCCTGTGAGAATGGTTGGAATAAATTACGATCTCACAGAAGCCAGAAGGGTACAAAAGTCACTGCAGTTAAAAGATGAAATGCTTCAGCATACAGCCAAAATTGCAAATCTGGGGCTTTCGGAAATTGATGCGCAAAAAGCGTTGATTGAAAGCGAGCATTTTATACATTCATTGCTTGAAAGCCAGCAGGCAGATGAATCTTTATATGAGGGACTGAAGCAGCTTGAAACTGTTATTGAAGCAAGTAAAAAAATTAACAGCAAACTGATGGAGCTGAATGCAACAAAGGATAGATTATTTTCTATAATTGCTCATGATCTAAGGGGTCCATTTTCAGGCTTTATAGGATTAACTGAAGAACTATCATCAAATGCTTTAGATTTAAGTCACAGTGAGATCTCTGAAATAGCAGCCGCAATGAATCAGACTGCAAAAAAGATGTTCGAACTATTAAATAATCTGCTGGAGTGGTCGAGGTTACAAAACAACAGAATGGATTTTAATCCTTCAATTATTGATCTGTATAGTGAAATAGAAAATATAGAATTTCTTTTTTCTTCAGCTGCTTCCGGAAAATCAATAAAGATCTTTAATGAAGTCCCTCCCGGGACACTTGTATCAGCTGATCCATATATGCTGAATACAATTCTCAGAAATCTCATATCAAACGCAATTAAGTTTTCTTATCCAAGGGGAAGCATATTCATTAGTTCAAAAACCAGTGAAGGGTTTGCTGAAATTTCAATAATGGATTCGGGGGCCGGCATGGTTCAGGAGACAATTGAAAAAGTCTTCAGGGTCGATTCCGGATTTACCACGCGCGGCACCAGCGGGGAGGAAGGCTCAGGACTTGGGCTGGTGCTTTTTAAAGATATGATACAAAAAAACGGCGGCAAAATAAAAATCTGCAGTGATCCTGGTCTTGGGACTACTATCACATTTACTCTGCCGGTCAATCCTTTATAATAAACCCTTATAATAAACAGTTATTAGCTTTTGCCTAGTTTTTAATCCTTCCGCTTGCAATAAGGAAAATTGCCCCTGGGATCAGAAACAGCCATCCCCAGCTGATAATATAACTTATGTCGCCCGGCATCAGCAATTTGGCATGAATAAAAAATATTGCAATAAAAATAACAAGCATTGAAAATAATGCAATAAAGCCTGTAAATACCAGGCCCTTATATTTCTTTTTAGCCATAAACCATATAGAAATAATTGCCAGAAGGAAAAGAGTTACAGCAAAAAATGAAATATCCCGCCATTCCCAGGTCCCGTTATATAAACTTAAATTGTTCCAGACCGGGATAACCGAAATAAAACTATCTCCAAGTTTTGCAAGAGGGATAAGTTCTCCGGCGAAGAGCAATATTATTCCTGCAATTGCAGTCATCTGATTGGTTTTCACTATAGTTTCCTGCTGGGAAAATCGGCTAAATGGATCTTTTTTAAACATAGGCTTTATATGATTCTTCTGCAAGTTCTTTTGTCTTAAGGTGATTAGTCCTAATTTTATATGGGAATTTTATAAATTAAATAGTTATTCTTTTGTTGAATTATGAACTTTGACTAAGTATATTAACAAATGAGAAATTTTTGAAAATATGGAGTATTCAAATGAATTCTAATGTGCTTCTTTATGGAAATTTCCCAAAGCTCAAACTGGTTAAAAAGGGGAAAGTAAGAGAGATCTATGATCTGGGTGAGTACTTCTTATTTGTTGTTACCGACCGTCTTTCTGCGTTTGATGTGGTTATGAACCAGGGTATCCCATATAAAGGTGCCGTTCTTAATAAAATTTCTGAATTCTGGTTCGATTTCTCAAAAGATATCATTCCGAATCATGTGGTTTCAACAAACATTGAAGATTTCCCGGAAGAATGCAGGGAATATGCAGAAATACTAAAAGGCCGCTCAATGCTTGTAAAAAAAGCTGAAGTTGTTCCAATTGAATGCATTGTGCGCGGTTATATTACAGGTTCCGGGTGGAGTGACTATAAAAAGACAGGTATGATCTCAGGCATAAGACTACCTGAAGGACTTGTTGAGTCACAGAAACTACCTGAACCAATCTTTACACCATCTACAAAAGCAGAGATTGGTGAGCATGATGAAAACATTTCAGGTGAAAAAGCTGAGCAGATAGCAGGTAAGGAAATATATAATAAAATAAAAAATGCAACACTTGAGATTTATAAAGCTGCAAGTGAATATGCATTGACTAAAGGAATTATAATTGCAGATACTAAAATGGAATTCGGCATTTATAACGGGGAAGTAATACTTGTTGACGAACTGCTTACTCCTGATTCATCACGTTTCTGGCCGAAACAGAGCTATCAGGAAGGAAAGTCACAGGACAGCTTTGATAAGCAGTATCTCAGGGACTATCTGGTAACAGTCAATTTCAACAAGCAGCCTCCTGCTCCTGATCTTCCTGAAGAAGTAATCAAGGTTACCAGTGATAAGTATCTTGAGGCTTTATACCTCTTAACAGGAAAACGTATTTAAGGTAAAATGGCTCCTATGCAAATAAAAATAAAGGACAGGAAGTTTCTCTATATAAGATGGGATGACCGTTCAGAAAGCCTGATAAAGCTTACTAACCTGCGCCGTGCATGTCCCTGTGCTTTCTGCAGCGAGGAAAGGGCAAAGCAAGGAGCTTCATATATTCCTATTTATAGTGATGATCAGGTAACTGTGGCAAATATCAAAATTGTAGGTTATTATGCGCTTAATATTATCTGGAAAGATAATCATGCCACCGGAATTTATGAATATGAAAGGTTAAAACAACTTGGCGAGGCAAAGCCGCTTGACGGGCTGGTGGCCTGAAAAAATAAGCAGATAGAACTTTACTAATAATTCAAACTGATTACTGAAGCTTTTTATAAATGGTATTACCTAATCAACTTACTGTCCTGAGAATAATTTTAACTCCGGTTTTCTTATTTCTCTTTATTTCTGAAAATCCTGTACTGAAACAGATTTCACTGGGTGTTTTCTTTGTGGCAGCAATTACTGATTGGTACGACGGGTGGCTGGCCAGGAAATTCAACTATATCACCAACTGGGGAAAATTTATGGACCCTTTGGCTGATAAGATACTTACTTCTACAGCTTTCGTAGCTTTTGCCGTAATGGGCGTGCTTGAGATGTGGATGGTTGTGGCTGTTATTATTCGTGATTTCCTTATAACAGGGTTAAGAGCTTTTGCCGATTATAAAGGGGATTCAATGTCAACCAGTCTTTTGGCTAAATGGAAGACTTTCTTTCAGATGGCTTTTATTTATTACCTGCTAATTATTTTCACACTAAAGACGGTAAACTGGATATATTCAGGCAATGAACGCATTTTTTCCGCACTTATGAATGGGGAACTGATATATTTCGGAATGCTCTTTATAACAATCATAACTGTTTATTCAGGCATAACTTATCTGTTTGCAAACAGAAAGCTTGTCAGAAGATTATTTGCAAATGAAAACTGATTCAGTCTTAAAACCTAACTTCCTTGAGAAATTCCTGGGTTCAGGCTTTTATTCCGGATATTTTCCGTTTGCCCCGGGTACTGCAGGCAGCTTTCTGGCAATGCTGTTTTATTTTATACCCGGTTTTGAGAACCTGTATATAATTCTGCCTGCAATTATTATCTTCTTTTTATTTGGTTTAGTTACCGGTACTAAATTTGAATCCTTCTATGGTAAAAAAGACCCGTCGCAATGCACAATAGATGAAGTAGTGGGAATGTGGATTAGTCTTGTACTTGTCCCAAAACATTTAAACTATATTATTTTAAGCTTTATTATATGGAGAATTTTTGATATTATTAAACCATTCCCAGCCGGAAATGCCGAGAAGCTAAAAGGGGGGCTGGGGATAATGCTTGATGATGTCATTGCTGCTATCTATTCATTCATTGTTGTTCATATAATCCTTACATTTATCTGATTTGACTGATTATTATTTATATATCTTTTTCTTCGGGGTTTGGGACTTTTCAACATTAACATAAAAAGAAAAGTAAAATGGATGTACATATTATTACAATAGGGGATGAGATTTTAATTGGGCAGACAATTAATACAAATGCAGCATATATAGGCAGTGAGCTTACAAAGTGCGGTGTGGATGTAGCAAAGACCAGTGTAGTTGGTGATGACGAAAAGGCTGTCTTAAGGGAGTTTAAAGACGCTTATGAGAATAATGATGTTGTAATTGTAACCGGGGGACTTGGTCCTACACATGATGATATTACAAAGAAATGTATAGTAAAATTCTTCAATTCTGATCTTGTGATGAATGATGATGTTCTAGCCGATGTGAAAAGTATTTTTGAAAGGCGCGGCAGACAGATGCCGAAAATAAATGAGACTCAGGCTCTGGTTCCAGAGGCCGCCCGTGTTATCCGCAATACACGCGGCACTGCTCCGGGCATGTGGATAGAGAGGGATAAGAAAGTATTTGTTTCACTTCCCGGTGTTCCGCATGAAATGAAGGCTATGATAGATGAGGATGTTATTCCTAATCTTTTAAATCTGATTACTGCAAGTGGTAAGGTCAGGAAAATAAAAAATCTTTTGACTACAGGCATTGCAGAATCTCAGCTTTTTGAACAGTTAGGTGATATTGAGGAACTCCTTTCGGGATCCAAAATGGCCTTTCTGCCAAGCCAGTTCGGCGTTAAAATGCGTATTACTGTAGAAGAGGCTTCAGAAGACTCAGCCTTAAACAAGCTAAGTGAAATTGAGCAGAAGATACGCTCCTATGTAGGGAGGTATATTTATGGAACTGAGAATGAAACATTAGAAAGCGTAGTTGCAAGATTATTAAATGAGAGGGGGCTTACTATTGCTATAGCTGAGTCCTGCACAGGCGGTCTTATTTCAAGCCGTATAACAAACATAGCAGGCAGCAGCGCATATTTTGAACGTGGAGTAGTAACTTACAGTAATGCTGCAAAGGTTGAACTCCTGAAGGTAAATGAAGATACAATTACACAATACGGAGCCGTAAGTCTTGAGGTTGCCCGACAAATGGCTGAAGGTATAAAAGCTATCAGCGGAACCGATCTTGGACTTGCTATAACAGGCATACTTGGACCCGGAGGCGGATCAAAGGAAAAGCCGGTCGGACTGGTTTATATTGGTATCTGTGATGATGTCATCTGTACAGGTAAAAAGTTTCAGTTCAGTGAAGACAGGCTGCTTAATAAAGACAGGGCTTCGCAGGCGGCATTAGATATGCTAAGAAGGCACTTACTCGGAATTCCATATGATGATTAGACTTTTTATTGCACTTAAGCTTCCTGAAGAGATCGTAAAAGAGATGGTCTTATTAAGGAATTCTGCCTGTGAAATTGCCTCTGAACCAGTTTCAGGGTTTAGGTGGGAGCCGGAGGAAAAGCTTCATCTTACCTTAAAATTCCTGGGGGATACCGAGGAGTCAAAACTGCCTGAAATTGTCAAAATTTTAAGCCGGATTTCAGAAGATTTTAAAGCAGTATCCTTAGAATTCGACCGTTTCGGATTTTTTCTTCCGAGAATACTTTGGTTTGGATTACACGCTGAAAACGCACTTTTTGACCTCGTAAAGAGACTAAATTATGACCTTCAAAACCTGGGTTTTGAACCTGAAAACCGGAACTTTAAACCGCATATTACGCTTTTACGTATAAAACATGAAGTGAACCCTGAATTTGTTTCTGCATTTAAGAACTTTAAGCTTCCACACAGAAAATTTCAGGCTGAAGAGATCGCACTTATAAAGAGTGAATTGCACCCGCGGGGTTCTATATATTCTGAATTACAATGCTTTAATTTATTACAATCGGAGGAATAAATGGCCAGCGAAAAAGATGAAAAAATGAAAGTGCTCACTGATTCTATTGCCACTATCGAAAAGGCGTATGGAAAAGGTTCCATTATGAAACTCGGTGACGGAGTTGTTGCTCCTGTGGAAGCTATTTCTACCGGATCGATCTCCCTTGACTATGCCCTCGGAATAGGCGGCGTGCCAAGAGGCAGGATCATTGAGATCTACGGACCTGAATCATCTGGCAAAACCACTGTATGTCTGCACATTATAGCTGAAGCGCAAAAGACCGGCGGTCTGGCGGCTTTTATTGATGCTGAACATGCTTTGGATATCAATTACGCTAAAAGACTTAATGTTGATGTAGCTAATCTACTTCTTTCACAGCCTGATTACGGTGAACAGGCTTTAGATATCGTAGATACACTGGTACGCAGTAATGCTCTGGATATTATCGTTATCGACTCTGTTGCAGCTTTAGTGCCAAGAGCTGAAATTGAAGGAGAAATGGGCGATGCACACATGGCCGTTCAGGCCCGACTTATGTCGCAGGCATTAAGGAAACTTACAGGCGCAATTTCAAGATCTAAGACTACTGTTATATTTACCAACCAGTTAAGAAGCAAGATCGGTGTTATGTTTGGAAATCCTGAAACAACTACCGGCGGAAATGCACTTAAATTCTATGCTTCTGTAAGGCTTGATATAAGAAGAATTGCCGCAATTAAAGAAGGTAACGACGTTATTGGTAACCGTACTAAGGTTAAAGTTGTTAAAAGCAAAGTAGCTCCGCCATTTAAAGAAGTGGAATTCGACATTTTATACAACGAAGGCATTAGTAAGACCGGTGACGTGCTTGACCTTGCAGTTAATTATGGAATAGTCAAAAAAGGCGGAGCCTGGTTTACTTACGGCGAGGACCGTTTTCAGGGCAGGGAACAGTTCAGACAGAAACTGGTCGAATATCCTGAAGTTTACGACAGACTTACTGCAGAGGTTAAGAAGAAGCTCGGTATGATCAAAGACGACGGTCAGGCTTCGGAACCTGAACTTGAGGAAGCAGTTCCGGTAAAAGAAAAGAAAAATAAATAATTTATTTATACATTGTCCCGGTTGAAAGACCGGGACTTTTTTTTATTAATTCAGTTTTTATTAGTTCATATGGTAATTACATCTATCAGCAAAATAAAAGACAATGTACATATACTGATGGATAACGGGCAGAAACTTATCCTAAGATATGAAATCTTCCTTAAGAACGGTTTCAGAAAGGGAGACGAAATAACTGAAAAGGATATTGCTTCACTTATCCGTGATAACCAGCTCTTTTATATTAAGGAGTCAGCTTTCAGGATCTTAGGCCGGCGGCTGCATTCTCAAAAAGAGCTTGAGCGGAAACTTATGCAAAGAAAATATGACAAGGAATTAATAAGTGAGGTTCTGTTACAGCTTAAAGAAAACCATTATCTGGATGATGAAAAGTTTGCACGGGAATATGCCGAAGAGAAAATTCAAAAGAAGCTGCTGGGCTTTAGCCGCATAAGACAGGAATTAATGGAAAAAGGAGTTTCAAAAGAGATAATTCAGGAAGTATTAAACGAGAAATCTGATAATGATGAATCAGATAATGCCCTAAGATTAGCTGAAAAAAAACTGAATGCTTTAAAGGGAAGAAACCTGGATAAAATGAAACTTAACCAAAGACTCTATAGCTTTCTGGCATCTAAAGGATTTAACTACGAAATTATAAGAAATGTGCTCGATAAATTGGAATTTTAATCATTAAGTTTTCACCTTTTTATTCTGAATTTGCCAATTTTTTCATGCATTAAATTCTCCTAATAATTATATTAAAAATTACTCAGTATTGGTTTGCTTTACTGGGGTCTATTTAATTATTTTAAACAATCTAAATTTGAAAGTTTTGGAATAAAATGGAAAAGTTCACCGGCGTAGATTACTTCAATACCGATAGCCTGTTAAGTCAGGACGAACTATTGGTACGGGATTCTATAAGGGAATTTGTCTCATCAGAAGTTGTACCTGTCATTGAGCAATTTAACCGCAGAAGTGAATTTCCCAGGGATCTTATTCCAAAGATGGGGGAATTAGGAATCTTCGGGGCCACTCTGCCTCAAAAATACGGCTGTGCCGAAATGAATAACGTAGCCTATGGGCTGGTTATGCAGGAACTTGAACGCGGCGACAGCGGTGTCCGCAGCTTTGCTTCTGTACAAAGTGCTCTGGTAATGTATCCTATCTATACTTTCGGGACTGATGAGCAGAAAGATAAATGGCTTCCTGAGCTGGCAGCAGGCAGCAAAATAGGCTGTTTTGGACTTACTGAACCTGACTTTGGATCCAATCCCGGCGGTATGATCACAAAGGCAGAAAAGGTTCAGGGGGGCTACAGAATAAACGGTGCAAAAATGTGGATTACAAATGGTACAATTGCAGATGTTGCTGTAGTCTGGGCAAAACTTGACGGAGTTGTAAGCGGGTTTCTGGTTGAAAGGGGAATGAGAGGATTTAATGCTCCTGAAATGAAAGGTAAACATTCCTTAAGAGCCTCTGTTACCTCAGAACTTATTTTTGAAGATGTTTTTATACCTGAAGAAAACCGGCTCCCGAAAGCAAGCGGTCTGAAATCACCGCTTATGTGTCTTAATCAGGCACGCTATGGAATAGCATGGGGAGTTGTTGGGGCGATGATGACCTGCTATGATACTGCATTAAATTATGCTAAGTCAAGGATTCAGTTTGGAAAACCTATTGCGGCTTATCAGCTTACGCAGGAAAAACTTGTATATATGCTGACTGAAATTACAAAAGCACAGCTTATGAATCTTCAGCTCGGCAGAATGAAAGATAACGGAAGTCTGAAGCATACACATGTTTCAATGGCTAAAAGAAATAATTGTGAAAAAGCTCTTGAGATTGCAAGAATATCAAGGGAGATACTTGGTGCAAACGGCATACTTGATGAATACCCAGTAATGCGCCATGCAGCGAATCTGGAATCTGTGAAAACCTATGAAGGGACTCACGAAATGCACACGCTTATTATCGGTGAGGATATAACCGGCTTTTCTGCTTTTGAATAAACAAACAACATAAGTAAGGCCACGTCAGGTGGTCTTTTTCATAAATAAGAGGAATAGATGAATCAAAGTAAAGTAATATTTGAAGGTTTAACATTTGATGATATTTTGTTAATCCCTGCAAAATCATCTGTGCTCCCGAGGGAAGTTGAAATAACTTCTTATCTTACTCCTGAAATAAAACTTAATATCCCATTTTTGTCTGCTGCAATGGATACCGTTACTGAAAGCCAGATGGCAATTGCTATGGCTACACAGGGAGGTATAGGCATTATTCATAAGAATATGTCTATTGAACGGCAGGCCGAAGAGATCGATCGTGTAAAGCGTTCTGAGAGCGGTATGATAAGAAATCCTATTACGCTCGATTCGGATAAAACAGTTCAGGATGCTCTTGATCTGATGAATAAATATCATATTGCAGGAATTCCAATTGTTGACGAAGCCGGGAAACTGATAGGTATTCTTACAAACAGAGACTTAAGATTTGAACCAAACTTAAATCTGAAGGTCAGTGAGATAATGACCTCAAAGAACCTGGTTACTGCTCCACTTGGAACGGACCTGGAAAAAGCAGAAAAGATACTGCAGTCCTACAAGATCGAAAAACTTCCAATTGTTGATGATAAAGGTTACCTAAAAGGCTTAATAACTTTTAAGGATATTCAGAAGAAAAAGAAATTCCCTATTGCCTGCAAGGATGAACACGGCAGGCTGAGAGTTGGAGGCGGTGTTGGTGTTACTTACGATACAATTGAAAGAACAGAAGCGCTGCTTAATGCCGGAGCCGATGTGATAGTGGTTGACACTGCGCACGGGCATTCAATGGGTGTGATAAAGACGATTAAGGAATTAAGGAAGAAATTCAAATACGCACAGATAATTGCAGGTAATATAGTAACAGGCGAAGCAGCACGTGATCTGATTGAAGCCGGAGTTAATGCTGTTAAAGTCGGCATAGGTGCGGGCTCTATATGTACAACAAGAGTAATTGCCGGCGTAGGTGTACCGCAGATATCGGCTGTAATGAATGTATATAATGAAATAAAGGGAACAGGTATTCCGATCATTGCGGACGGCGGTATTAAACAAACCGGAGATGTTGCAAAAGCAATAGCAGCGGGTGCCGATACTGTTATGATAGGCGGAATGTTTGCCGGTGTGGAAGAAACTCCTGGTGAGACAGTTGTTTTCGGCGGCAGAAGCTTTAAGGTTTACCGGGGCATGGGTTCGCTCAGTGCTATGAAAAAAGGCAGCAGCGACCGTTACTTCCAGGATGCTGAGGATGATATTAAAAAACTTGTGCCTGAAGGTGTAGAAGGAAGGGTTCCGTTCAAAGGACCGTTATCAGAAACTGTTTATCAGTTTATAGGCGGACTCAGAGCTGCAATGGGATATTGCGGAACAAGGAATATTCAGGAACTAAAAGAAAACTCACAGTTTACAAAGATGACAGGTGCAGGCTTAAGAGAAAGCCATCCGCATGATGTTATTATTACAGATGAAGCACCAAATTATCATTCTTAAAAACGGTCATATTGGCTTTTAAGCAGAACTGCTTATTGGCTCAATTATGTTTTATGTGAAACAATTGGAAACAAACTGAATATTACTTTAATAAATAAAAATATTTTTGTATTCTTTTGTAGAAAAACTCTGCATTTGCAATAAAGGAAAATTCGACAGGATAAAATGTTCAAAGTACTGGTGATCTCTTATTATTTCCCACCAATGGGACTTAGCGGTGTCCAAAGGACAGTTAAATTTGTAAAGTATATGAAAAAATATAACTGGGAGCCGACAGTTATTACTACCGGCCAGACTGGATACTTTGCCCATGATAATTCTCTTCTGAAAGAAGTCGAAGATCAGAATATCAGAATCATCAGGACTGAAGCTAACGACCCATATTCGCTTATGGGTAAGCACAAGACAATGAAAATGCCTCCTGAATACTTAAGAAAATTTTTAAGCAGGCTTAGCAAAACATTTTTTATCCCAGATAATAAAGTTTCCTGGGCAAATAAGGCATATGAAGCTGCAAAGGAACTTCTGGAAAAAGAAGAATTCGATATAATTTTTGTAACAATACCTCCTTTTTCTTCTTTTACAATGGCAGCTAAACTAAGCAAGGAGTTTGATATTTCATTGTTTGTAGATTACCGTGATCTTTGGACCGGGAATCAGTTTGCTTTTAATCCCACTCCATATCATAAATACCTGCATAAAAAAATGGAGTATAAGGCTCTTAAGGTTGCCGATAAGATAATTACAATAAACAGGAAGATTAAGGAAAAACTTCTTAATACTTTTCAGTTCCTAACTTTCGAGGATATTCTGATACTGCCTCAGGGATATGATGAAGATGACTTTGCCACAGCTGTGCCTATACCCAAAGAGAATAATAAAATGCGCCTGACCTATGCCGGAATATTTTACGAATATGTTACTCCTAAATACTTTCTTCAGGCTTTTAAAAAGCTTACATACGAAAGACCTGATGTTGCAGAGAACATTGAGCTGCAGTTTATTGGTCACTTAAGAAAGGAAAACAGGAACCTGGTAAACAAACTGGGGCTTCAGGCTTATGTCAAGGATTATGGTTACCTGGATCACAAGCAAACAATAAGCAGGCTTGTTTCGAGCGATGTACTCTGGATGATGATAGGAAGGAGTAAAAATGCCGATTCAATTTCCACAGGAAAACTCTTTGAATATTTTGGTTCCAGGAAGCCTATTATTGCATGTGTGCCTGATGGTGCAGCTAAACTGGCAGCTCAGGAATATGGTGCGGCTTTAATTACTGAGCCGGATAAAGTTGATGAAATAAAAGAAGCAATTCTTAAGATCCATAATCTCTACAGGGCAGGAAAATTGCCTGCTGCAAACGAAGATTTTGTACAGAAACACCGCAGGGATGTACTGACAGAACAATTAACAAAAAGTTTTCAATTCTATATGAAGGCTGTCTGATGAATGTTGCAGTTATTGGCTCGGGCGGAAGGGAAAACGCTATTGCGTACAAGATAAAACAAAGTCCCACGCTGAATAAACTTTTTATTATTCCGGGTAATCCCGGTACAGAAAATCTGGGTGAGAACATCAGTCTGAATATACTTGATAATCAGGCAATTGCAGATTTCTGTATTTCCAATGCGATTGATCTTGTAGTAATCGGGCCTGAAATTCCGCTTGTTAACGGGATGGGGGAATTCTTAAGGGAAAATAATATAAATGTATTCGGTCCTGATTCGCCGGCAGCGGAAATTGAGGGGAATAAGGCTTTTGCCAAGGATCTTATGCAGAAGTACAATATCCCGACTGCTGCATTTAAGATATTTGAAAGGTCCTGCTACGGCAAGGCACTTGATTACCTTCAATCAATAGATTTTCCCTGTGTAATTAAAGCTTCAGGCCTGGCTGCAGGCAAGGGGGTACTGATCTGTAATAACTTTACAGAAGCAGAAAATGCTCTTAAGGAATGCTTTGACGATCAGGTATTCGGCACGGCCGGATCCACGGTTGTAATTGAAGAGTTTATGACAGGGCAGGAAGCTTCCATTTTTGCAATTACTGATGGGAAGGATTTTCTATGTCTTCCTGCGGCGCAGGATCACAAAAGGATCGGTAATAACGATGAAGGAAAAAATACAGGCGGAATGGGAGCCTATGCACCTGCACCAATTGTTACAAAGGAGATCCAGCAGATAGTTGAAGAAACAATCCTTCGTCCTACGCTTGAAGCATTAAGCAAAGAGGGGAGAGAGTTTATAGGATGTCTGTATCTTGGACTAATGCTTACCCCGCAGGGACCAAAGGTTGTAGAATTTAACTGCCGTTTCGGCGATCCTGAGACTCAGGCTGTACTGCCTTTGCTTGAAGGTGATTTCCTCCAGCTTCTTTATTCAGCCTCTACAGGGAATATTGATAAAGCGTCAGTTATTTATTCAGGCGGCTCTTCAGTATGCGTTGTAGCAGCTTCAAAAGGCTATCCAGACAAATATGAGAAGGGACTTGAGATCAGCGGGCTTGAAGAAGTAAATAATGATGAGGTTATTGTATTTCATGCTGGGACAAAAAGATCTGAAGGCAAAATATTGACCGATGGAGGCAGAGTACTTGGTGTTACAGCCTTTATAAAAGAAAATGATCTGGCCAGGTGTAAAGCAAAGGCTTATGAAGCATTAAGTAAGATCAGCTTTGATAATATTTATTACAGAACAGATATTGCAGATAAGGCTTTAAGGTAAAAAGGGATTATAAAAATAACACACAAAAAAGCGGAATACAAATTTCCGCTTTTTTTTTACTCAGATAAATCACTATCAGCCCGGAGGCCAGTTCATTTTACGTCCGCCTAAAAGGTGAATATGAAGGTGAGGCACTTCCTGTCCACTTTCAGGTCCGCTGTTAATAACAATCCTGAAACCTCTTTTATCCAGATTTTCGAGTCTTGCCACTTCATTTGCGGCGTCAAATAATTTTCCCAAAAGTTCACTGTGCTTACTGCCGTCTATCTCAGTCAGATCAGCAATATCAAGTTTCGGGATAATAAGAACGTGCACAGGAGCCTGCGGGTTAATATCCCTGAATGCCAGTACATAGTCGTTTTCATAGACGATCTTAGCCGGGATTTCCTTGCGAATGATCTTTGAAAAGATTGTTTCACCCATTTAATATCTCCCTTATATAATTCTTCTACTTTATTCTCTTCCTTTTTCCAGATCGTACTTTTTAATCTTAGCATAGAGATGACTTCTTTGTATATCGAGCAGCTCTGCTGTTTTGCTTACATTCCAGTTGTTTGCCTCGAGCTGTTTTAATATAAAAGCTCTCTCTGCCTTTTCCTTGAAGTCCTGGAATGAGTTATTAATGTTCAGTATATCATCCATATTTGAGGCATGCGGAGGAATAAGGCTAAAGATATCCCTATCTTTAATTTCCTTGCTCGGGATCATTATGATGATCCTCTCAATAAAATTCCTTAATTCCCTTATGTTTCCAGTCCACGGTTGGTTCTGCAACGCCCGGATAGCGTTTTCAGCAAAATGCACTTCAGGCATTTTGTATTTATTGCAAATATCTCTTACAAAATGATCGACCAGCAGGGGAATATCTTCAATTCTGTCTCTTAACGGTGGAATTGTAATTGGTATTACATTAAGACGGTGATATAGGTCTTCTCTGAAATTCCCTTTCTCAATTTCTTCTTTCAGGTTCTTGTTTGTAGCTGAGACAATTCTGACGTCAACTTCAATTTTATTATTGCCG
>JBLNEL010000356.1:0-3269 GCA_050262615.1 Bacillota bacterium | reverse complement strand
CGGAGTATCTGTGCAGCCGGTAAATGAGGATACTTTTATTGGCGCAAAAAACCGTGCGCTTTATCTTTTTGAACTCAATAAGCAAACTAATTTGGGTGCTGATTATTTTGTTGGTATTGAGGGCGGAATAATAAAACTCTTTGAACGTTGGTTCGCCTTAGGTGCTATGTGTATTATGGATAAAAATGGTAACACAGGCTTCGGTACTTCGCCGCATTTCGAGCTTCCGCAAAATATTATTGACCAGCTCCTGAGTGGAAAAGAACTGGGACTGGTTATGGATGAGATAATGCAGCAAAAGAATACGAAACAGAAAATGGGAGCAATCAGCTTTTTTACAAAAGGCGTACTCGACAGAAAAGAACTCTATGTGCAGGGCCTTACAGTTGCTTTAATACCATTTTTACAAAAAGAAATGTTTTTCTAATAAACAAGGGCATGAAGCTCTCATTCATGCCCTTGTTTCTTTTTCAGATTATACTGAAGTCTTTTTGGTTATTCTCTGGTTAAATGACGGTATTTAATTCTATGAGGCTGCTCAGCTGCTGAACCAAGCCTTTCTTTCTTATTGGCTTCATATTCCGAAAAGTTACCTTCGAACCAGTAGACCTTACTTTCACCTTCAAAAGATAGTATATGTGTGGCAATTCTGTCTAAGAACCACCTGTCGTGACTTATTACAACTGCACATCCTGCAAAGTTTTCTAGCGCTTCTTCAAGAGCTCGCATGGTATTAACATCAAGATCATTTGTAGGTTCATCAAGCAGAAGAACATTTGCGCCTTCTTTTAACATCATCGCCAGATGTACACGGTTTCTTTCACCTCCTGAAAGCAGTCCAACTTTTTTCTGCTGGTCTGTCCCTGAAAAGTTAAATTGTGCAACATATGCTCTTGAGTTTACCTGCTTATTTCCAAGCATTATAACATCATTGCCGCCTGAAATCATTTCCCAAATTGTTTTGTCAGGATCCAGCGCCTGTCGTGATTGATCAACATATGCAAGTTTTACTGTGTCTCCGGCCTTTATTGACCCTGAATCAGGACTTTCAACTCCTGTGATCATTTTGAATAGCGTAGTTTTTCCAGCTCCGTTTGGACCAATTACTCCAACAATTCCTCCCGGAGGAAGCGCAAAATTCATATCATCAACTAAAAGCTTATCGCCATATGCTTTGCTTACATTATTTGATTCAATAACCACATTTCCCAGACGGGGACCAGCTGGAATGTATATCTCAAGCTCCCTTTGCAGTTTTTCACCTTCCTGCTTCAATAAATTTTCATACGAGGTTATCCTTGCCTTCGATTTTGCATGACGGCCTTTTGGAGACATCCTTATCCATTCAAGTTCTCTTTGAAGCGTCTTCTGCCTGTCAGACTCTTTCTTCTCTTCCTGCATTAAACGCGTCTGCTTTTGTTCAAGCCATGATGAGTAATTCCCCTTCCATGGAATTCCTTGCCCGCGGTCAAGTTCAAGTATCCAGCCTGCTACATTATCCAGGAAATACCTGTCATGCGTGACTGCAATAACTGTCCCGGCATATTTCTGTAAATGATGCTCCAGCCAGGCAACTGATTCTGCATCAAGATGATTTGTTGGCTCATCTAACAGAAGAATATCTGGTTTCTTTAGTAATAAACGGCATAAAGCTACACGTCTTTTTTCCCCGCCCGAAAGTACCTTTACCGGAGTATCGCCCGGAGGACAACGTAAGGCATCCATTGCCATCTCTAGCTTTGAATCAAGCTCCCATGCATCCATCGCTTCAAGCCTTTCCTGTACTGTCCCTTGCCTTTCTAAAAGATCATTCATTTCATCATCGGTCATGGGCTCTGCAAATTTGGCATTTATTTCATCATATTCCTTTAATAGGTCTACAATTTCCTGAACACCTTCTTCTACAATATCTCTGACTGTTTTTGACTCATCTAGCTGAGGCTCCTGTTCAAGGTATCCAATTGTATAGCCTGGTGATAGAACCGTTTCTCCGTTGAAGTCCTTATCAACCCCTGCAAGTATCTTCAGTAGTGTACTCTTACCTGATCCGTTCAGACCAAGTACACCAATCTTTGCTCCGTAAAAATATGATAGATAAATATCCTTAATTATCGCACGCTGATTATAATACTTACTTACTCCGATCATTGAATAAATTATCTTATTTGGTTCGTTGCTCATCTATGCAGGTACTCCTTTTATTTTTATCCGGTAATCTCAACTATTCAATTTCCGGTTTTTCTTTGTTATTTTTATGCTTTGGTTATACTCTTTAAAGCAATATTTTGCATTTGTTAAATTTAACAAAAGTTATGCGGAAATGAAAAAGCATAACAATGAAAGTGTAGTAAAATAATAAAGGACCAATATATATGGATATGAGAAAAAACTATGACCCTGTTATGCACTCTGCTGAACATATTATGAATCAGACAATGGTTAGAATGTTTGGCTGCGGACGTGCTTTCAGCGCCCATATTGAAAAGAAAAAATCAAAATGCGATTATCACTTTAATAGAAACCTTACCGATAACGAGTTAAGAGAACTTGAAAGAAAAGTAAACGAAGTTATTCAGTTAAATCTGGAAGTAAAAGAAGAATTTTTACATAAAGAAGATGCTGTAAAAATGTATAATCTTGAAAGACTCCCCGATGACGCTGGAGATACAGTAAGAATAGTTAGAATTGGCGATTATGATGCCTGCCCTTGTATTGGCCCCCATGTAAGTTCAACCAGCCAGATTGGCCAATTTAAAGTAATTTCCTCGAGCTTTGAAAATGAAATTCTCAGAGTAAGGTTTAAGGCTTAGATTAAAAGTATCACAGTTAGATTAACAGTATCACAGTAAGTACATCTTATATTAATGACTAGCAGATTAAAAAATTATTGGAAACCGCTTTTAGCCGTTACCTTCTGGGGCGCTTCTTTTATTGCAACAAAAATAGCTTTATCAGAACTGAACCCTCTTGGCATAATTTTCATCCGGCTGATATTTGCTATTGTTCTGCTTTCAATGTATGCAGCATATACAAAAAGCAACCTTTCAATCGATCTGAAAAATCACGGAAGGATTTTTGTACTTTCCCTTGTTGCAGTTTTTCACCTCTGGATTCAGGTGACTGGATTAAAATATACCAGTGCCTCTAATACAGGTTGGATAGTTGGACTGACACCAGTCTTCATGGCAATTCTTGGAGTCTCTTTCTTCAAAGAACGGCTTAACCTGTTAAAGATTTCAGGCATATTAATTTCATTTTCAGGACTTGTT
>JBLNEL010000355.1:0-3730 GCA_050262615.1 Bacillota bacterium | reverse complement strand
AAGTAAAGAAAACCATTTGTGCCAGCGGAGGGTAAATAGTTTTCATTGATGGAAAATTTACATTTGCAGGCAGAGTTTGAGAATGAAGATAATTCAGCTGTGGGTCATTGGGGGCATAACGGTAAGGATTAATTCCATTTGTAATTACTTTACCGTCCCATATATATCTGTTAATATCGTCTGAAGCTGTTGGAAATACAAACAATACAGTTAACCTGAAAATTATTGCTGCCGTAATTACAGTATAAGTGATGCGGGGTACAGAAAGATCAATTTTTCTCAATATTATCCAGCATAAAACAAAAATTGCCGAATTTATTACAGATACAGCACAATAAAGTATGATTGAAGGTCTTATTGAAGAGTATAACAATAAGTACAGAGCTTCAGATATTATAAGTAATATTATTAGTGCGATAAACAATTTGGATTTCAAATGAAAAGGCTCCTGCGACAATAAATAAATTTTAACAATAAATAGTTTGTTAATATACTAGCCGGAAGGGTAAAGTTTTATCTACATTTTTGTCTTTTCCTGTATGAACCTTGTAGCTGAAGTTACAATTTTTCTGGGGAAGATTCTTACAAGAAAAGCAAGGGTTTTATTTAACGTTCCATGTATAGCTACAGTTTTACCTTTCATCATTGCCTTGTAGCCGAAGGCTGCTACTTCTGCTGAAGATGGAAGATTTCTTCTCTTAAACAACTTTGAGTCATCAAGTGAGGCTGCTTTCTGAAATCCTGATATTGTTGCTCCCGGGCAAAGCGCTGTAACTGTTACACCCGTATCTTTCAGCTCATTAGCAATTGCTTCTGAAAATGAAGATACAAAAGCTTTGGTAGCATAATAAACAGCCATCAGCGGGCCTGGCTGAAATGCAGCCGTAGATGATACATTTAATATTCTTCCTTTATTCCTTTTTACCATATCTTTCAGGAACAGATGTGTAAGGAAGGTTAACGAAACCATATTTAACTCCATCATCCTGTTGATCTTATCCCATTCAGAATCAGCAAAGGGGCCAAAGTCACCGAATCCGGCATTATTTACAAGAATATCGACTACAATATTTTCACTTCTTAGCTGATCAAATATTTGCCGGCATGCGCTTACTTCGGACAGATCACAAGGGATAACTTTGGCAATAATACCAAAATCTCTTTTCAATTCTTCAGCAATACCATTCAGGGCCTTTTCATTTCTGGCTATCAATACCAGGTTAAATTTATTTTTTGCAAGTATCCTGGCAAACTCTAAGCCTATGCCTCCTGAGGCTCCGGTAACAAGTGCAGTTTCCATAATTCCCCTGAATTGTTTTACCCCTTATATTTCTGAGTTATTTTTTATTATAGAAAAGGAGTAAATAAACGGAGAATAAGTTAAGAAAGAATTACATAACAGAGCAAATAAATTTTAATATTAAGTAATATAATCAGTTTTATGGCAGGCATCTTAGAGGGAATATATAGCTGCAGCTGGTTAATTTTTCAGCTGCAGTATATACATTAACAGGATCTTACTATTCAGAATTTGAAATGCTTATGCTGATCTTATGAGTTTACTACTTCACCGCCATTTGGATGCAGAACCTGTCCGGTCATATAGGAAGCATCATCACAGGCCAGAAAAACAAAAGCCGGAGCAACCTCACTCGGCTGTCCAGGTCTTCCAAGGGGAACATCCTTTCCAAAACTTTTAACCTTTTCTTCATCAAAGGTTGAAGGAATTAAGGGGGTCCAGATTGGTCCCGGAGCAACAGCATTAACTCTGATCCCTTTTTGTGCAAGATTTTTGCTCAATGATCTGGTAAAAGCTGTAATTGCGCCTTTTGTTGAAGAATAATCAAGCAGCTGCTCGCTGCCTCTGTAGGCAGTTACGCTCGTACAGTTAACAATTGCATCTCCGGAATTCATATGTTTTAAGGCCTGCTGTGTCAAAAAGAACATTGAAAATATATTTGTTCTGAATGTTCTTTCCATGGTTTCCATGTCAATATCTTGCAGGCTTTTCTCAGGATGCTGTTCGGCTGCATTATTTACAAGGATATTTATTTTTCCAAATTCTTCAACAACCTTTCTAACAACCTCTTTGCAGAATTCCAAATCACCGATATCACCTGCTATCAACAAACATTCTTTTCCTTCTTTTTCAATTAGCTTGCGTGTATCCTGCGCATCTTTATGATTTTCATGATATACGATAGCTACTTCTGCACCTTCCCGTGCGAAATGAACTGCAACAGACCTTCCGATTCCTGAATCACCACCGGTTATTATAGCTACCTTATCTTTTAATTTATCACTGCCTTTGTAATTCTTACGGATGACTTCAGGCTCTGGTGTCATTTGAGTCTGCTTTCCATGTGAATCCTTAGTTTGAGATTGAGCGGGTACTTCCTGCGGTTTCTTTGATTTTGATTCCATAAAATTTTCTCCCTTAGTATTATGAGATAAACGAAAAACATTCGAATGAATTTAATTTAATAATTATGGTTTCAATATCAATGAAATTAAATCTCTGAGATTTGTTAGAAAAAAGAACATTTTTTTGAGAATTAAAGGATTACCTTATTAAAAGAATTTTTTTTGTATCAGTAAAACTGCCAGCCTTTAGACTTAGATAATATACTCCGCTTGATACTGCTTTCCCTGAGTTGTTTAGTCCATCCCAGAGTAGTTGATGAATCCCGGGTTCCCTAAAGCTCTTATCAAGCAGTTTTACTTCACGTCCAAAACTATCAAAGACAGCCAGCTTAACTTCTGAAGCCTCTGGGAGATAGAAGGTGATATTGGTATTTGGGTTAAACGGATTGGGGTAATTTTGAAACAGCTCAAATTGTTTAGGCTGCTTTGCAGGAACTTTATTCCCTGAATATTTTGCTGCAATTCCTCTTAAGTTTATTTCGGTTGGTTTGTTCTGAGCATTCGAATAAATAACCAGTTTGCCAGAATTAACTTCCCCGTAACCAACAGGCCGGAATGAAATCTGAAGTACGCCTTTAGATTTCGGAGGTATCAGAACAGGCAGCTGTGTTTTACTTGTAAAATGAGCGTCGCTTAATGTGACTGCCGAAATAATAAGTGTATCAATGCTGTTATTGGTTATAATAAGTTTTCTGGAAGTTTCCGTATTAATCAGGGTTGAATCAAAATTAAGAGAATTAGGTGCTACTGTGGCGCTTATACGTTTAGGAATATAATTATTTAACACAGTATGCCTGCCAATAATCCTTCCGCTCTCAGTTACTGCTTCAAGAAGTACAGAGTCAGCCCCAAATACACTTATCCGTCCATAAGCATTTCCTAATTGTGAAAGTCCATTTGCCAGAGTATGACCGCCTTTGTTAAAAACAGGAATTCCGAAAATTTCCAGTAATGAAACAAATCCATTATTTTTTATATCTAAAGGACCAGCCATAAGTTCAGGGAACACTGAATTATTCCCATCATCGATTCCGGAGGTATGAGTATCGCCGGTAAGGAAAATTATATTCTTAATCCCGTGTTCGACAACATATTTTGTTAGTGTATAAACATCTTCAGGAAAGCCAGCCCATTTATCAGAGAGTTCAAGTATGACATCATTTATGCCGAAATTCCCATAAGGAGTAGGGAAGTTCCGGAATAATGGATCCTTCTGCATCTCAATTCCAAACTCAATGGCAGCACGCAATGAAGGATTAAAAGGTGTACCTGAAGATATGAATTTCCAGTCAGCATTGGATTTTCC
>JBLNEL010000354.1:0-9783 GCA_050262615.1 Bacillota bacterium | reverse complement strand
AAACTGGTTGATGTAATTCTTGATGGATTTGATTATGCCAGAATGGCATATATAATCTCAGACAAGTCAGAAGAAATAGCTCAATGCATTATGAATGATATGAGCAGGGGCGCGACAGGGCTGAAGGCACATGGATTATATAAAAATATAGATAGAGAAATTATTTTTACAGTTATCACATTAAAAGAGCTTGGGATGCTGACTGATAAAATAAAGGAAATTGATCCGGGAGCATTTGTAATAATTGGAAATGTGCATGAGGTTTTAGGTGAGGGATTCCGAAGGAGGATATGAGATAAACCCGGTTTGCAGTTAAATGATTGATTTGTGATCTAAGTTATTGTATTTTAAGTATGTAGTTTCTTCCATTGCATATTTGGGAAAATTATCTAAATTATCTTTTGATATTTATTATCATTTGTTCTGTCTGAAGTATTGACATTTAAAAAACAGTGAGATATTTTAAAACCATGAAAAAGATCAATTTCGCAATTATCATATTTCCGATGCTTTTAGCTGTCACAAGCAGTTTAATTGCGGGAGCGTTTATTATCTCATTTCAGGTAAAGAGCGAAAATGATAATATAGTTCTGGAATGGTCGACAAAGGATGAAATTGATCTTGACTATTATGCTGTTGAAAGAAGGACTCCCCAGTCTGAATGGTCCCGGCTTCCAGAAAAGATTTATCCAAATGGAAGTAATTTTTACAGATATATTGACAGATCTGCATATAAAACCACCGATAACTTTTATATCTACCGTATAGCAATAATAAACAGGACTTCTTCGGAAGGTATTAAAGAGACCCATTCAAGTGAAGTAAGCGTTCGCCATCATGACGTTTCTGGTGTAAAGAGAACCTGGGGTAGTATAAAAGCCATGTTCAGATAACCATTCTATTTAAGCGTATTGCCCCTTGCCTTGCCTTAAGTCCCTCAGAATAAAAAGAATACTTTTCTTTGTACTATCTTCTGTATTGTTTTTCCAGTGCAACACACCGTCAAAAAGTATTGTAAAGAAAAAGCTTAGTTTATTACGCGAAATAAAGACTATCAGGGTTTTGCTTGATGGAAATCTTCCTAATAAAGAATTGCAATTTAATTCTGATATTCTGCTGAAATATAATGAAAAGGAAATTGCCCTTATCAGAAAAGGAGAAACTTTTCATATAAGCAGGAGCAAAAGTGCTCTAGAGGTCAGAACAAAAAGAAACAAGTTTAGTCTGGAATACGTAGATATCTGTCCGTCAAAGGACAATGATCTGCTTGAGTACAAAACAAAGACATATCGCGGAATATTTCGCATAAAACAATCAGGTCAATATTTTATTCTAATAAATCTTTTGAATGTAGAGGATTATCTGAAGGCTGTGATATTTGCTGAGATGGGACCGGCCAACAGACCCGAAGATTTTGAAGCATTGAAGGCATACTCTGTTTGCCTAAGAAACTATACCTACATGAAAATAAAAGAAAGTAAAGGTGAATTTGATGTTTATCCGGATTCACGGGATCAGGTTTACAAAGGGGTTTTGGGTGAAAGGTCCTTTACAACAAAAGCCATTGAGGAAACAAACAGCCTGATCCTGGAATATAATGGTCAGCTGGCAAAAACATTCTATTATTCTTCATGCGGCGGTTATACAGAAAACAGTGATAATGTATTTAGTGAAAAAGGGATTGCATATTTATCTGGAATTAAAGACGGTGATGATCCTTATTGTAAAATTTCTCCAGGGTTCAGCTGGGTTGAAAGCTATTCTTCAACTGAACTGCTAAGTCTGTTAAAAAAAGCAAAATATCTGGAGTCTACAGACTCTAAGATTAAGGATATAGAAATAAAAAGCCGATTTAATTCAGACAGGGTAAATGAACTGAAGATTACAATTGAGAGTAATAGTGATAAAGTAAGGGATCTCTTTCTTGTTGGTAATTCAATCAGGAGTGTAATATTATCCAAAACTACAAAAGGTATACTCAGAAGCACAATGTTTGATATTGAAAAAGAATATAAAAATGGGTATTTACATAGCCTTAAAATCGTTGGAAAGGGAAACGGGCACGGAGTAGGATTTTGTCAGTGGGGAGCAATTGCGCAATCAAGATCGGGCAAAAGATTTGACGAATTGTTATATTTTTATTTTCCAGGTACCAAATTAAGTGAAATATAAAGCGGATATAGAGTTATGATAAAAACAGACCTTACAATTTATCTTGCTTCGGCCTCGCCGCGCAGGAGGAAACTGCTTAAAATCCTGAACCTGAAGTTTAAGAGCTTTAGTGTCGAACTGAATGAAGAGATATTAGATGGTGAGCATCCGGTTGCAACAGTTAAGAGGTTATCAGCAGAAAAGCTTGAGCTGGCAAAAAAGAAGGTACAAAAAGGGATTATCATAACTGCAGATACAATTGTAGTTCTCGAAAAAAGAATTATCGGTAAACCGAAGGATCAGAAGGATGCTCAGAAGATACTCAAGTCTTTAAGCGGGAATACACACACTGTTTACACAGGTTTTTCCATATTCAACTCGGTAAGCCGGAAACTTGTTACTGATTATGAAAAAACTTACGTTACTTTCAGGTTACTGGATAAAAAGGAGATAACAGATTACATTGCAACCGGCAGTCCAATGGATAAAGCCGGTGCATATGGAATTCAGGACGACTTTGGAGCTGTCTTTGTAAGAAAGATTGAAGGATGTTACTACAATGTAGTAGGTTTACCTTTGGCCAAACTTTATGATTCAATAAAACAGGTAGTATAAGTGTTAGAAAAAGTAAAAAAAAATATATTTACATCTTTAGCTGTTGCAGCTCTTATTTATCTTGGGTTTACGGTTTATGCAGATTACAAAAATGTAATAGCCGCATTTATGAAATTCAACTGGGTATGGCTGCCGGTTCTGCTGCTATTGTCATTTATGAATTACTTAACCAGGTTTTTCAAATGGGATTATTATTTAAAGATACTGAAGATAGAGCTTTCAAGAACTGATTCCTTCGCCATTTTTATGTCAGGTCTTATAATGAGTGTTACTCCGGGGAAGATGGGAGAGCTTCTTAAAGCTTATCTTGTAAAACAAGTGACACGGGAGCCGATAAGTAAAACCGGACCAATAATATTTGTTGAAAGAATTACAGATTTTATTTCATTGGTAATGCTGTCAATTGTCGGGGCGCTAGTATTTAATTATGGCAGGGTAGTTGTTATAGCTACCGGTGTATTTTTTCTTATGGTCACTTTTATAATCAGCAATAAAAGGCTTTCCTTATTTCTTATTTCGTCTATTGAAAAAGTAAGTTTCCTTAATAAACATGTCGAAAAAATAAGAACCGCTTATGAAAGTTCATATGTTCTGCTCAGACCATTACCATTAATATATATGGTGTTAATAAGTTTGATCTCATGGTCATTCGAATGTTTGGGTTATTATATAATTCTTATTAACTTTGGATTAAATTTTAGTATACTATGGTCAACTTTTGTCTATACATTTTCGACAATAGCTGGAGCTATCACAATGCTGCCAGGTGGACTAGGTGTGACTGATGGCTCTCTGACATTATTACTTGTTAAGAAAGGTGTAGCAAAGGATTTAGCAGTTTCTTCTACATTTATAATCCGAGTTGTAACCTTGTGGTTTGCTGTATTGATTGGTGTATTGAGTGTTTCATTTTATCAGAATAGATTCGGAAAAATTGCCCTTGATAATCCGGCAGGGAATTAAATGATCCAGCGGATACAGGGTAGTCAGGTTATTGTAAATTATTTAATTGTATAATAAAAAAGAAGAGGACCCATATGGCTAAGTTTAAACATGTTACTATCCCGGCTGAAGGTGAAAAAATTACAGTAAAGGACAATCGTTTAGTAGTGCCTGATAATCCGATTATTCCTTATATAGAAGGAGATGGAACCGGTCCGGATATATGGAAAGCCTCACAAATGGTTTTTGATGCAGCAGTTGAAAAGGCTTACAAGGGGAAAAGAAAAATAGCATGGATGGAAATATATGCAGGTGAAAAAGCCACAAAAGTATATGGACCTGACAAATGGCTGCCGGCAGAAACCGTAAAAGCAATAGAAGATTATATAGTTGCAATAAAAGGTCCTCTTACAACACCAGTTGGCGGGGGTATCAGAAGTCTAAATGTCACATTGCGTCAGAAGCTTGATCTTTTTGCCTGTGTTCGTCCTGTAAAATATTATGCTGGTACTCCCAGCCCGATGAAAAAGCCTGAGGAACTGGACATAGTTCTTTTCAGGGAAAATACAGAAGATGTGTATGCTGGCATAGAATTCAAGTCCGGATCAAAACAGGCTAAAGATATCATCAAATTTCTTAAAGAAAATTTAAAGAAGGATATCAGGCCGGGTTCAGGAATAGGTATTAAGCCAATGAGTGAATTCGGTTCTAAAAGGTTAGTAAAAAAAGCAATTGATTTTGCACTGGCAAATGGCAGGAAAAGTGTAACTCTGGTTCATAAAGGAAACATAATGAAATTTACAGAAGGTTCTTTTAAGGAATGGGGCTATGAAATTGCCAAAAAGGACTATGCAGATTCCATTGTTACTGAAGATGAAGTTTCAAAAAAATATAGCGGCAAAATTCCTGCTGGCAAGATTGTTATTAAGGACAGGATTGCAGACAGTATGTTTCAGCAGCTTTTATTAAGACCAGATGAATACGATGTAGTTGCCACGCCCAATCTGAATGGTGATTATTTATCAGATGCGGCTGCAGCACAGGTTGGCGGACTTGGCATCGCACCGGGGGCAAATATAAGTTATTTTGTTGCATTATTTGAAGCCACACATGGCACAGCACCAAAGTATGCAGGTCTGGACAAAATCAATCCAGGATCGGTAATACTTTCAGGTGTTATGATGTTGGAATATATGGGGTGGAAAGAGGCCGCTGTAATGATTGAAAAAGCAATGACAAAGACTATCAAATCAAAGACCGTAACATATGATTTTGCAAGATTAATGAAAGGGGCAAAAGAAGTAAAAACATCTCAATTTGCCCGTGCAATTGTGCAAAATATGAAGTAAATTTGTTTAACTTAAAATGTATTGTCCGTAGTAAGAGTAGTTAAGTTGATTTTCATCAGTGCTCTTATTATTTTAACTTAAATTATTCAATATTAGGAGGCACAATGTCTAGAGATAACGAAATGGGAAAAGGTCTGTTAATCGGTTTATTGACCGGAACAGTTATTGGTTCAGTAATTGCACTCCTTTATGCCCCGAAGACCGGGAAGGAATTAAGGAAAGATATTAAGGAAAAAACTGATGAATTCATGGAAGATGCTGAAAAGTATCTTGCTGAAGCTAAAGAGAAAGCCGTAGATTTAATTAATGATGGTAAAAAAAAATCTGAAAAGCTTATTTCTGATGCCAAAGTAAAAGTCGATTCATTACTTCAGGATGCAGAAAAGATCCTGGCTGATGCAAAAGACAAGGCTGGTGACGTAATTAATAGTTCAAAGGATTCGGTTGAAAGAGAAGGCGACAAACTCAAGAATGCCTTTAAGGCTGGTTTGGATGCCTATAAGAACGAGCAATAGTCGTAAATAAGTAGCAGGGCCGGATTTCCAGTGTAAAGTCAGTCGTTTTACCAATGTATCAGGTAATATAGATTAGCACTATTATTAATTAAATACCCCATGGTATTAAGGGGAGGGTATGTATATGGACATTGCTGTAAATATTTTTCTGATTGTTCTGTTAATATCAGCTTCGCTGTTGTGCGTATATTTAGTGATTACGCTAAAGAAACTGACTCAAACCATTACTGCAGTACAAGCGGATGTGCAACAGTTAAAGAATAAGATCGATCCTATTCTTACAAATGTAGACATTTTAAGTGGCAAAGTTGTTCTTATCACTGAAGAAGTCGAATCGGTTGTTTCAGCTGTTAAGATCTTAATTGACAGTATGAAGAATAAGGCTGAAGATCTTCTTGATAAAACAAAAAAATTTAAAGCTAATATTGAGCATCCGAATGCCGATTGGTTTAAGAAAGTTGTAGGAATATCCCGTGGTGTATCGGCTTTTTGGACTACTCTCAAAAATAAATAAAGTATAAGTGAAATATTAACTTTGGAGGTCACTTGAAAGAATACGGATCGGATTCTATCCGAAATATTGCGTTCATTGGTCATGGCGGAAGCGGTAAGACTTCTCTCTCAGAATTAATTCTTTTTACAGGTGGTGAAATTAACCGAATTGGTAAAATTGAAGAGGGGAATACGACCTCTGACTACAATGCCAATGAGGTTGAACGACAGATCTCAATTTCTGCTACTCCTCTTCACATCGAATGGCACAACACTAAAATCAACATGCTTGATACACCAGGTTATTCAGATTTTATTGGTCAGGTTAAAAGTTCCTTATACGTTGTTGATACTGCTGTTTCTGTTCTGAAATCAGCAGAAGGTGTTGAAGTGGGTTCAGAATCAACTTGGAATATTGTTAACGAAAATAAATTACCAGCTGCTGTAATTATTAATAAAGTTGATAATGAGCATTCAAAATTTGAGCAAACAGTTGAACAGGCAAAAGATAAATTAAGTTCTGATATTACAGTTGTTACTTTCCCGGCTAAGGAAGGCGTTAACTTCGATACAGTAGTTGACGTGATTAAAATGAAAGCTTACAACTATGGTCCAGTTGGAAGCAAAAAAGTTAGTGAAACTGACATACCAGCTGAAGTAAAAGCTAAAGCTGAATCACTCAGAGAATCTTTAATAGAGAAGGTAGCTGAATCAGATGAAGATCTGATGAATACTTTCTTTGAGAATGGAACACTTTCAGATGAGGAACTGGAAAAAGGTCTTAAACTTGCAGTCCTGAAAAGAGGTTTTGTACCAGTATTTGCAGTTTCCACTACAAAGGGTGTTGGTGTTAATAATTTTCTGGATTTTGCAGCAAAATATTTCCCATCTCCGGTCGAAAGAGATGGAGTAATGGCTACGCTAAAAGATAAAAATCAGAAGACAAGTCTACCGGTTGATGCAAAAGCAGAACCTGTGATGTTCATATTTAAAACCCTTTCAGAGCAGCACGTTGGTGAACTTTCTGTTTTTAAGGTATATTCTGGTTCAGTATCATCCGGACAGGATTTAATTAATCAGAATAATGGTAAGACAGAAAGATTAAGCCAGCTTTTCTATCTTAACGGTAAAAACAGGAAGGATGCCGCAAAAGTTGTTGCCGGTGATATAGCTGCTGTTGTTAAATTAAAGGATACTCATACAAACAATACATTAAGCTCAAAGAACTTTGCAGTAGTTCTTGATCCTATTAAATTCCCTGAACCGATAATAAATGGTGCAATTATTCCGAAGGCAAAGGGAGATGAGGATAAGATTTCAGCTGGTTTACATACACTGCATGAAGAAGATCCTACGTTTACTGTAAAATTCGAACCAGAATTAGGTCAGACAATTGTAGCTGGTCAGGGTGAGTTACAGCTTTCTCTGGCTGTAAAGCTTCTAAAGGATCGTTATAGCGTTGATGTTGATCTTGCTGAACCAAGAATTCCTTACAGGGAGACAATAAAAGGACGCTGTGATAATGCAGAATACAAACACAAAAAGCAATCAGGCGGACGCGGACAATATGGCCATGTAGTATTAAAGCTTGAACCACTTGAAAGAGGTACAGGTTTTGAATTTGTAAATGCTATTGTAGGCGGAGTTGTGCCCGGAAGATTTATTCCTGCTGTTGAAAAAGGAATTGTTGAAGTAATGACAAAAGGCGTGCTTACAGGTTCTAAAGTAATAGATATTAAAGCGACCTTGTTCTTTGGGTCTTATCATGATGTTGATTCAGATGAAATGTCATTTAAGATTGCAGCTTCACAGGCATTTAAGAAAGGCTTCCAGGAAGCAAAGCCTGTAATTCTCGAACCTATTTACGAAGTAGAAGTAACTGTTCCTGAAGAATTCATGGGTGATGTAATGGGTAACCTTTCAAGCCGCCGCGGTAAGATCCTTGGAATGGATTCAGCAGGTTCTTTCCAGATAATCAAGGCTAATGTTCCTCTTTCTGAGCTTTACAGATACTCAACACAGCTTAGAAGTTTGACACAAGGACGCGGTCAGTATAAGATGAAGTTCTCACATTATGAAGAAGTTCCGAAAGAAGTTGAAGTTAAGATTGTTGAGGAATACAAGAAATCTAAAGAAGAAGAATAAACAAGTACTGAGCTTCTATAAAAGGCGGATGATTAGATTCTTCCGCCTTTTTTTTATATTCATTTTAAGGTTATAAAATTATTATTGAGGTTTAAATGGATAAACTTTGGTCACCATGGCGGTCGCAGTACATTGATTCGTTTAATACAGAAAAGAAAGATGAAGGATGCATATTTTGTAATAAAAAGTCTACAGATGTCTTAGATGAAAGTAATCTTATTGTTTATAAAGATGAACGCACTTTTACTGTCCTTAATCTTTATCCTTATAATAGCGGTCATCTGATGGTAGTCCCTTACCGCCATACCAGCGATTTTCTAAGTCTTAGTCCGGAGGAAAACAGTGAAATAATGAGAAATATACAGCTGGCCACAAAGGCTCTGGGAAAAATCATGAGTCCTCAGGGATTTAATATTGGCGCAAATGTCGGTAAGGCAGCAGGTGCCGGTATAGATACACATCTGCACTTTCACATAGTACCAAGATGGCTGGGAGATATAAACTTCATGCCGGTACTAGGTGAAGTTAAAGTAATTTCTCAGGACCTTCTCGAGACAAAGCGAAAACTTATTGAAGCATATAGTTCACTTATAAATAAACCTATATAGTTCAAATTGAGAAACTGTAATTTACCTGAACATTTATAGATTTCTGGTAACAAAGCATGCTTAGAATACTAATAGCCCCAAACAGTTTTAAGGAATGCGCTGATTCAGTAACGATTTCAGGGTATATTGAATCAGACCTCCGCAGACTTTTAAGAGAAAAGTACAAGACCTCCTTTACCCCAATAGTTCGCCCAATTTCAGATGGGGGTGATGGTTTTCTTGAGGTTTGCAGGGAAATATTCAATCTTAAAATCCTGCAATATAAAATTAGTTCTCCCTGGGATGAAACTCCAGTTAACTGTCAGGTGGGTTATTCTAAGGATCGCGGCATCATATTCATTGAGTCGGCAAATGTTCTGGGAATGAAAATAATCCCTAAAGAAAGGAGGAATCCACTTTTACTTAGTTCCAAAGGAATGGGGGAACTGCTTTTGCAGTTAAAGGAAGATAAGGCTAAGGGGGAATTGAGTTTCGGTAAAGTTGTTGTAGGAATTGGGGGGACGGGTATTTCAGATTTTGGCATTGGGATGTGTTCAGTATTGGGACTGAAGCTTTTTAGCAGCAGTTCAGAAGAGTTAGTCCCGATTGCACAAAATTTTTCCGAGACCAGCAAAATAGTCTGGCAGAAGCCTGAACTTCCATATGAGATTGAAGTAATTCTGGATGTAGATAACCCACTACTTGGAGACAATGGAGCATGCCGTGTATTTTCCAGGCAAAAAGGGGCAACGGATGCTCAGGTAGAGCTTCTGGAAAGCGGTATTTCGAAATTAGTGAACTTACTCAGAGAGGAATTTCCGGATAACAATAACAAACCGCTATATGGTGCCGGCGGGGGTCTGGCGGCGGCTTTCTCCTATTTGTTAGATGCAGAAAGCAAATTTGCAAGGGATTTTATTCGTAAGGACCTGTCTATCAATAAAAATCTAAAAGCTGACCTTGTAATAACAGGAGAGGGAACCTTTG